>DATFFI010000051.1:0-7993 GCA_035250225.1 Rhizomicrobium sp.
GCGCAAGGGCGCGGCGCTGAACGCCGTGCAGATCGCCGAAGCCCTGATCAATCGCAAATTACTGAGGAGTGCATAATGCCGAAATGCTATTGGATTGCCCGCGTCGACGTCCGCGACCCGGAGACTTACAAGAAGTATGTCGAGACCGGCCGTCCCGCCTATCAGCGCTATAACGCCAAGTTCCTGGCCCGCGGCGGCAAGACCGAGGTGCTGGAAGGCAATGCCCGCGCCCGCAATGTCGTGATCGAGTTCGCCTCGATGGAAGACGCGCTGGCCTGCTACAATTCGCCGGAATACACCGAAGCCCGCAAGATCCGCCAGTCGGTGAGCGATGGCGAGTTCATCCTGGTCGAAGGCGCTGAGTAGACCGCGTTTCCGCAGCACCCTCTTCGTACCGGGCAGCCATCCCCGGGCGATCGAGAAGGCGCGCACCCTGACCTGCGATGCCGTGATCCTCGATCTTGAGGATGCGGTGGGAGACAGCGACAAGCACACGGCGCGCGCCGCCGTGCGTGACGCCGTCGCCGCGCGTGCTTTCGGGGCGCGTCCGACGGTGGTGCGGATCAATGCGCCCGGCAGCGAGGCCGGCGCGGAGGACATCCGTGCCGCCAGGGGTGCCGACGCCATTCTGGTGCCGAAGGTGAATGGTCCCGCCGAGCTGGCGGCGGCGCGGTTGCTGGTGGGCCAGAGACCCAAGGAGGCACCGCTTTGGGCCATGGTCGAAACCTCCGCCGCGGTGCTGAGCCTGAATGCAATCGCCGCCGAGGCCGCCGGCCTGGTGCTGGGGGCGAACGACCTGCTCAAGGCGATGGGGGCCCGTCATCGCCCCGACCGCGCCAATCTGCTGGCCGCCATGGCGCTGACGGTGACGGCGGCGCGGGCGCATGGCCGTATCGCATTGGACAGCGTGCACAATGACCTGACAGATAAGGACGGCTTCCTGGCCGCCTGCGCCCTGGGCCGCGATTTCGGCTTTGACGGCAAGACGGTCATTCATCCCGACCAGATCGCACCGGCACAACGCGCTTTCGCGCCTTCGCCCGAGGAAACGGCGCGGGCCCGGCGCCTGCTGGACGCTTTCGCCTTGCCGGAAAACCGCGACAAGGGCGTGATCGCCTTTGAGGGCCGAATGGTGGAACGGCTGGACGCCGAGATGGCGCAGCGTCTGCTGGACGAGGATTCCTGATGGCGGAATCGTCCTATGCCCGCGCCCGTGCCGAAGGCGAGCTCAAACCCGATCCGGCCCAGGCAACAGCCGCCACGAAGCTGGAAGCCCTGGCGCGCAGCTTGAAACCGGCGGGCTTTTTTCTGTTTCGCAAGGCGCAGGCACCCAGGGGGCTCTATCTGTGGGGCGATGTCGGCCGCGGCAAGACCATGCTGATGGACATGTTCTTTGCCGACGCGCCCGAACCCAGGAAGCAGCGTATCCATTTCAACGCCTTCATGACCGGCATCCATGCCCGCATCCATGAATTGCGCGGCCAGCCCGGCACCGACGATCCCATCCCGCCGGCGGCGCGCGCCATCATCAGGGATGTGCGGCTGCTCTGTTTCGACGAATTCCAGGTCACGGATGTGGCCGACGCCATGATCCTGGGGCGGCTGTTCGAACAATTCTTCGCCGCGGGCATGGTGATCGTGGCGACCAGCAACACCCCGCCGGAGCGCCTGTATGAAGGCGGCCTCAACCGCCAGCTTTTCCTGCCCTTCATCGACCTGATCGGGGCGCGGATGGAGGTGCTGACCCTGAACGGGCCGGTCGACTACCGGCTGCAGCAGATGCAGGCGATCGACACCTATCTGACGCCGCTGGACGCGCGCAGCGATGCGGCGCTGGACGCCAACTGGCTGAAGCTGGCGGGCGGTCCGGGCAAGCCCGCCAGCCTGGACGTGCTGGGCCGCACCTTGCAGGTACCGCGCGCGGGACGGGGCGCGGCGCGCTTTTCCTTCGAGGAATTGTGCGTCCGGCCGCTGGGTCCCGCCGACTATCTGGCCATTGCCCGGGATTTCCATACGATTTTCATCGACCGCATCCCGCAACTAACGCCGGAGAGGCGCAATGAAGCGCGCCGCTTCACCCTGCTGATCGACACGCTGTATGATCAGGGGGTGAAGCTGCTCTGTTCCGCCGCCGCTCCGCCGGAGGCGCTTTATGCCGAGGGGAGCGGCGCAGAAGCCTTCCGGCGCACCGCCTCACGCCTTGTCGAGATGCGGGGGCAGGATTATCTGCAGCGTGGGCACGGATTGGCGGGGATGGGAGCGACCTGATGGAAAATGTTCTCTGGATGAGCGGTTTCATCCTGCTTTGCCTGCTGGCCTACCGCTTTGGGCTGCCGCGGCTGAAGAAGTTCGATGAAAACAATATCGCCCGCATCGAACAACAGGCGCGCGACAAATCCGACCCCAACGCCCATATCCGCCACGCCCTGGATATCGCCGGCGAGCAGGTGGAAGAGATCCAGGAAATACAGAGCGGCGCCGTTACCCATTATCTGTTCGAGGCGGAAGTCTTCGCCACGCGCGAGGAAGCCGAGGAAATGCGCGCCCGCCGCGTCGGCGTGGTGGCGCGCCGTTTTTATGAAGAGCTTCCCGCCGCCCTGATGAACCGCGGCGAACCGCGCAGCAATCTTTCGGCGCGCGAACGCGCCGGCCAGCGCTGGAAACGGACCATCCATTGAGCCCGCTGCTACTGATTGTGTTGGGCCTGTTCATCGCCGTGATCATTGCCGCTTCGGTGTTTGCGGTGGCCTGGTTTCTTCAACCGGCGAGAGCCGGACGGGCTGCCCTGGCGGCCCTGATCGGGGGCACGGTCGGCTTTGCCACCACGGCGCTGGTGCAGGCGCCTTTCTACATGGCTGCATCCGCCGCAGCGCCGGTGACCCCGATGGTCATTTCCTGCATTGGGTCCGCCATGATGGCGCTGCTGGCGGCGGCGATGATTCTTCGCAACCCGCCGCGTCAGCCCTGAAAACCGCGCCTGACACAGCGGCCAGATGTCACGCTCTTTGTCACACCGCTGAAGGCGAAGAGGCGCTAATATTGCCTCACGGGGAGGGACGCCTTTTGAATGAGGTGTTCCATGACCAACCGCGACGAAAAGCGCGTCATCTGGGTATTGGTGTTTTGTGTCGGAATAGCGCTGGCGGCGCTGCCCGTGCTGCTGCCGGCGGAGCGCTATGCACTGTTCGATTTCTCTGTGGGCTGCCTGCTCATGGCCGCGGCCATCGCACGATTGTGGATGCTGCGGCGGCGGATACGCCGCCGTGCGCCACGGCTGGAGCCTTAGGCGGCTTCGCCTTTCATCAGGCGCGGCAACTTGCCGACATCACCGCCGGCATGGCGCATGAAGAAGCGGCGTGCCGGCCCGATGGAATCGACGATCCCCATGCCGATATCGCGCAGGACGCGCAGCGGCTCGATATCGTTGGAGAACAGCCGGTTGAGGGCATCGGTCGAGGCCGCCAGCGTCACCGAGTCGAAGCGGCGCCAGCGCTCATAGCGCTTCAGCACATCCAGTGCGCCGATATCCTGGCCCAGCCGCGCCGCGTCCAGCAGCACTTCGGCCAGCGCCGCCGCGTCCTTCAAGCCCAGATTGAGTCCCTGCCCGGCGATGGGATGAATGCCATGGGCGCAGTCCCCCGCCAGGGCAAAGCGCGGTTTCACGAAGTCGCGCGCAATATGGAAAGAGAGCGGATAGGACCAGCGCGGGCCCGTTGCCTTCACCGCGCCCAGATGGGCGCCGAAACGGCGCGCCAGTTCTTCATTGAAGCGATCTTCGTCCAGCGCCAGCAGCGCGGGCGCTTTGGCTTCTTCTTCTGTCCAGACCAGCGATGATCTGTTTGCTTTTTGATGGCCACCCGCTTCGCTGCTGGAGGCCGAGATCATAGGCAAAATCGCGAAAGGACCCGCCGGCAGGAAATGCTCATAGGCGACGCCGTTATGCGGACGCTCATGCTCCACCGTCGCGACGATGCCGATCTGGGGATAGGACCAGCCGATGGTCTTGATCCCGGCGGCATCGCGCAACGGCGAGACCCGGCCATCGGCGGCAATCGCCAGCCGGGCGGCAACACGCTCGCCATTGCCCAAAAGGGCGGTGACGCCGCCCGCTTCGGTGGTGACGCTTTTGACCGCGGTCGGCGCGATGATGCTGAGGTTCTTTTCGGACAGCGCCTTGCCCTGCAGGGCGGCGCGGATATGGCGGTTCTCGACAATGGCGCCCAGCTGGGAGGCGCCCACCTCCTGCGCATCGAAATGCAGCGAGAAGGGCGAGGCGGCACGGCCGGGGGCGCCGTCGGTGACCAGAATCTCGCGGATCGGCTGGGCGTCCTTTTCCAGGGCTTCCCAGACGCCCAGCGCCCGGTACATGCGGATGCTGGCATAGGCGAGGGCCGAGACCCGTCCGTCGAATTTGGGATCGAGCTGAGCGGTCATGGGCGCCACATCCGCCACCAGGGTGCGGAAACCGCCCTGGGCCAGGGCCAGCCCCAGGCTCAGGCCCACCATCCCACCACCGCTGATGATGATATCCACCTGGTGCATCAGCAGGGCTCAAGGAACTGGTTAAAAATTATGCAAAAAACGGCATTTGCCTGCTTTATGGGCGATTCAGCCTTGCCTGTTTTTGAGTCATCGGAGGCCAAAAAACGCAAATTCATAATCCTTTTCAGAGGTTTATATCTGCGGCCAGAAGTTGGCCCGCTTCTTGATAATTCGTTAAAGCCGGGCGTTCGTCCGGCGCTGGCAATAACACGGAAGGACGGCAGATGAAGCTTATTACGGCGATCATCAAACCCTTCAAGCTCGACGAAGTGCGCGAATCGCTTTCCGCGCTCGGCGTCCAGGGCATGACGGTGACTGAGGTCAAAGGTTACGGGCGGCAAAAGGGGCATACCGAGATCTATCGCGGCGCGGAATATGCCGTGAGCTTCCTGCCCAAACTCAAAATCGAAGTGGCGGTTAAGGGCGAAATGCTGGAAGCGGTGATCGACGCGATCACATCCAAGGCAAAGACCGGCCAGATCGGCGACGGAAAGATTTTCGTCACGCCGCTCGAGCAGGTCGTGCGTATCCGCACTGGCGAAACGGATGGTGACGCGCTTTAGGCCGCTTCGGCCTTCCCGCGTCCACAAAAGGGGATTACAGAATGAAAATCCAAACACTCAAGAAAATCGGCAGGAACGCCGCCGCCGCCGGCAGCGCGCTCATGCTCACGGCCGGCGTCGCGCTGGCGCAAGCGCCTGCCGCGCCGCCCACGCCCGACAAGGGCGACACGGCCTGGATGCTGGTGTCCACCATCCTGGTGCTGCTGATGATCGTGCCGGGCCTGGCGCTGTTCTATGGCGGTCTGGTACGCGCCAAGAACATGCTCTCGGTTCTGACCCAGACGCTGGTGATCACCTGCGTGGTCATGATCGTCTGGGCGCTGTGGGGTTACTCCATGGCCTTCACCGATGGCGGCAGCCTCAACTCCTATGTCGGCGGCTTCTCCAAGGCGCTGCTGAAGGGCGTCGATCCCTCCACCGTGGTCGAGACCTTCAGCCGCGGCGTGGTGATCCCCGAGATCGTCTTCGTGGCCTTCCAGATGACCTTCGCGGCCATCACCACGGCGCTGGTCATCGGCGGCTTCGCCGAACGCATCAAGTTCAGCGCCGTCGTCGCCTTCGCCATCCTCTGGCCCACCCTGGTCTACTTCCCCATCGCCCATATGGTCTGGTGGTGGCCCGGTCCGGAATTCGCCTCGACCAATCCGGCCGATGCGACCATTGCCGGCGCGGGCATGATCTGGGGCTTCGGCGCGCTCGACTTCGCCGGCGGCACCGTGGTGCACATCAATGCCGGTATCGCCGCCCTGGTGGGCGCGATCCTGGTCGGCAAGCGCGTGGGTTACCACAGTGAGCCAATGGCGCCCCACTCGCTGACGCTGACCATGGTCGGCGCTTCGCTGCTGTGGGTCGGCTGGTTCGGCTTCAATGCCGGTTCCAACCTGGAAGCCAATGGCTATGCGGGCCTCGCCATGATCAACACCTTCCTGGCCACCGCCGCCGCCGGCTTTGTTTGGCCGCTGGTGGAATGGATCACGAAGGGCAAACCCAGCCTGCTGGGTGCGGCCTCCGGCGTCGTGGCCGGCCTGGTCGCGATCACGCCTGCCGCCGGCTTCGCCGGTCCGGTCGGCGCGCTCGTGCTGGGTGCGGTTGTGAGCCCGGTCTGCCTGTTCTTCGTCAGCGTGGTGAAGAACGCCCTCAAGTATGACGACAGCCTGGACGTGTTCGGCGTCCATGCCATCGGCGGCATCATCGGTGCCATCGCCACCGGCATCCTGGTCGATCCGGCCCTGGGTGGCGCGGGCATCGTCGACTATACGGCGGGCGGCGCAGCCTCCTATCCGGGCATGGCGACCCAGGTGATCGCCCAGCTCAAGGGCGTGCTGACCACCCTGGTGTGGTCGGGTGTCGGCAGCACCATCGTCTTCCTGGTGATCAAGGTCGTCTTCGGCCTGCGCGTCACCGAGGACAAGGAACGCGAAGGCCTCGACATCACCGAGCATGGCGAGCGCGCTTACAACGCCTAAGCAAGCTTGACGCAAGGAAGGGGGCGCGGTGTTTGCCGCGCCCTTTTTCTTTGCGCGAACTCGAGCCCGGCATTTCGCCGGGCGACCTGCAGCATCCGCCAGTTTCCTTCCCCGCGAGCGGAGCGACGAGCGGGGGAAGGTGTCGCAACGAGGTGTTTGCGGAGCAAACCCGAGTTGCGACGGATGGGGGTAAATCATTAAAGTCCCGGCGCGATGTCCGATCTGCCCCGCCTTGCCGCCTTGCCCGACGGCCCCTTTGCGCGCCTTGCTGCGCTCCTGGGCGAGCCCGGCAAGCCGCCTATCAGCCTGGCGCTGGGCGACCCCTGCGGCACGGTGCCGGACTTTGTCCGCGAGGCCCTGGCCCGCGAGGCGTCGCGCTTCGGCAATTACCCCGCCATCGCCGGCACCGAGGAATGGCGGCAGGCAGCCGCCGGCTGGGTCACCACGCGCTTCGGCCTGCCGAAGGACCGCATCGATCCGGAGCGGCATGTGCTGCCGCTCAACGGCACGCGCGACGGGCTGTTCTCCTGCCTCTTTCCGCTGGTGCCGGAGACCAAGAACGGCAAGCGCCCCATCGTCGCCATGCCCAATCCCTTTTACCAGGTCTATGCCGCAGGCGCGCTCGCCTGTGGCGCCGAACCGCTTTACGTGCCGGCGTTGGCACCGAACGGCTTCCTGCCGGACTATGCGGCGCTGCCGCAGGAAACCTTGTCGCGCATCGCCGCGCTCTATGTCTGCAGTCCCTCCAATCCCGAAGGCGCGGTGGCGGACGAAGCCTATTGGCGGCGCCTGTTCGAACTGGCCGAGCGCCACGACTTCCTGGTGCTGGCAGACGAATGCTACGCCGATATCTGGTTCGACCAGCCGCCGGCTTGCGCGCTGACCGTGCGCTTTGCCCAGTCGAACGGCTTTTCACGGCTGCTGACCTTCCATTCGCTGTCCAAGCGTTCAGGGCTGCCGGGGCTGCGCAGCGGCATGGTGGCGGGCTGCGCCAACCTGATCGCCAAGCTGCGCGCCTTCCGCAATGTGGCGGGGCCGCAGGTGCCCACGCCGATCCTGGCGGCCAGCGCCGCCTGCTGGTCGGACGAGACCCACGTCGTCGCCAATCGCGCCGCCTATCAGGAGAAGATGGCGGCGGCCGAGCGCATTCTGGGGGACCGCGTCAAACGGCCAGGCGGCGGATTCTTTCTCTGGCTGGATGTCGGCAAGGGCGAAGAAACCGCCCTCAATCTGTGGCGGCAGGAAGGGGTACGGGTGCTGCCCGGCGCTTACCTGGGACGAGAAACCGAGCTTGGAAAAACCCAGTCAAACCCTGGCTTTTCCTATGTCCGGATCGCCCTCGTTAATGACTTGTCAACCATTCTTACCGCACTCGAAAGGGTGAGGAATTTTCTCGACCGGGCGTAGCGGCTGGTTGGGCTG
>DATFFI010000052.1:0-5551 GCA_035250225.1 Rhizomicrobium sp.
TTCGGCGTCGGCGTCACCATCTCGCTGGGCGGCGGCATCGGCGAGGGCGACGCCATGACCCTGAACGCCGGCAACATCACCTCGACCTTCGCCTCCTACGACATGGTGCGGAAGATGCGCGCCAGCTTCCAGGTGCTGGGGCCGCTGTTGGCCCGGGTCGGTGAAGCCAAGGTCTCGCTGCCGGGCGGCTGCGCCATCGGCGCGCGGCCGGTCGAACTGCATCTGGACGCGCTGAAGGCGATGGGCGCGGATGTCTGGCTGGAAGACGGCTATGTCGTCACCCAGGCGCCGGGCGGCCTCACGGGCGCCACCGTCACTTTCCCCTTCGTCTCGGTGGGCGCCACCGAAACCGCGCTGACCGCGGCGACCTTGGCCAAGGGCACCACCCGCCTGATCAATGCGGCGCGCGAACCGGAAGTGAGCGATCTGTGCCGCTGCCTGATCGCCATGGGCGCCAAAATCGAAGGCGTCGGCACCGGCGAGCTGGTGATCGAAGGCGTGCGCGAACTGCACGGCACAACGCATAACGTGATGAGCGACCGGATCGAGGCCGGCACCTATGCCATCGCGGCGGTGATCGCGGGCGGCGAGGTCGAACTGACCGGCGCCAGCCGCGAGACCATCGCCGCTTTGCTGTCGCTGCTGGAAAAAAGCGGGGCCGAGATTGCCGATACCCCGAACGGCCTGAAAATCAGCATGAATGGCGCCCGGCCCCAGGCCGCCGACGTCACCACCGCGCCCTATCCGGGCTTTCCCACCGATCTGCAGGCCCAGATCATGGCGCTGATGACGGTGGCCGAGGGCTCCTCGGTGGTGCGCGAAAAGATTTTCGAAAACCGCTTCATGCATGTGCCGGAACTGGCGCGCATGGGGGCGCAGGTGCGCATCGAAGGCGACACCGCCATCGTCAAGGGTGTGGAAAAGCTGAAAGGCGCGCCGGTGATGGCGACCGATCTGCGTGCCTCGGTCAGCCTGGTGCTGGCGGGCCTGGTGGCGGAAGGCGAAACCTCGGTCGGCCGGGTCTATCATCTGGACCGCGGCTTCGACCGGCTGGAAGAAAAGCTCTCCCGCGTCGGCGCCGATATCGCCCGGATTCCCGAATGATCAGGCCCCAATGATGAGATTGGCTGCCCAGGACGCGGAGGATCTGACGATCCTGTCGGCGCGGCTGCAGGATGCCGCCGCCAAGCTGAGCGGCTTTGTCTACAAGGGCAAGCAGCGCCGCTTCGCCGCCATGGTCAATCGCCTGGAATGGGAAAAGGGCGGCAAGACGCGGGTGCGCGCCGGGCTGCATTTCGACAGCGTGCTGGGCGTCAAGACGAGGAACGTCAAGCTGGGCGCCAAGGACGCGGTGATTTCGATCCTGGCAATCACCTTCACGCCCAACGCGGTAGACGATCCCGCCGGCGTGATCGAGATCGTGCTGGCCGGCGACGGCGCCATCCGGCTGGAGGTCGAGTGCATCGACGCCGAGCTGGCCGACGTAACCCGGCCCTGGACGGCGCGCGCGACGCCCGATCACGGGGCCTCTTCTTCGGATAAAAATTAATGGCGCGCCGTCTGAACAGCCGCGATGCCAATTTCGCGGCAGCCTTTGAAGCCCTGCTTTTCGCCAGGCGCGAGGTCGAGGAAGACGTCGCTGTGGGCGCGCGGGCTATCATCGCCGATGTGCGCGAGCGCGGTGACGCGGCGCTGGTCGAGCTCACCAACAAGTTCGATCGTGCCAATGTGACGGCCCAAACGCTGGCGCTGACGGCGGACGAAATCGGCGCCTCGGTAAGCCAAGTCACGGCCGAGCGGCTGGGCGCGATCGAAACCGCCGCCGGCCGCATCGAGGCCTATCACCGCAAGCAATTGCCGGCCGACGCGCGTTTCACCGACGATGCCGGCGCCGAACTGGGCTGGCGCTGGACCGCGGTCGACTCTGTCGGTCTCTATGTGCCGGGCGGCACGGCGGTCTATCCGTCGTCGGTGCTGATGAACGCCATTCCCGCCAGGGTCGCAGGCGTCAAGCGCATCGTGATGGTGACGCCGGCCACCGACGGCAGGATCAATCCTCTGGTGCTGGCGGCGGCGCGGCGCGGCGGCATCAGCGAAATCTATCGGGTCGGCGGGGCGCAGGCCGTGGCGGCGCTGGCCTATGGCACCAGGACCATCGCCCCGGTGGACAAGATTGTCGGGCCCGGCAATGCCTGGGTGGCGGCGGCCAAGCGCGAGGTCTTCGGCCAGGTCGGCATCGACAGCATCGCCGGTCCGTCGGAAATCCTGGTGATCGCCGACAACCAGAACAATCCCGACTGGATTGCCGCCGATCTGCTCAGCCAGGCCGAGCATGACACCTCCTCGCAATCGATCCTGATCACCGATGACGCGGCGTTTGCCGACAAGGTGGCGGACGCCGCCCTGCGCCAGATTGCGCTCTTGCCGCGCAGGGAGATCGCCGCCAAAAGCTGGGCCGATTATGGCGGCATCATCGTGGTCTCTAGCCTCGCCGAGGCCGTGCCGCTTTGCGACCGCTTCGCCCCCGAGCATCTGCAGATCGCCACCGCCGAGCCCGAAAGCCTGCTGGCGCAGGTGCGCCATGCCGGCGCGATCTTCTTGGGCAGGCACACCCCCGAGGCGATGGGCGATTACATCGCCGGGCCCAACCATGTGCTGCCGACCTCGCGCACGGCGCGCTTCTCCTCCGGCCTCTCGGTGCTGGATTTCATGAAGCGCAGCACCATCCTGTCGCTGTCGCCGGCCGCCATCGCGGCGCTGGGGCCGGAAGCCATTGCCCTGGCGGAAGCCGAGGGGCTGGAGGCGCATGCCCGTTCCATTGCCGCCAGACTTGATCGGCAAGAAGGCCGGCAAAAAGGATTGAATCGCAAAGAATGAATTTCCACCTCAGCGCCATCACCCTCGATGAGGCCAGCGTCGTGACGCGCAGCCCGGCCATCGAGCAGGAGCGCGAAGTGGCGATCCTCGACCTGCTCGACGCCAATTCCTTTCGGGTCGCCAATTCCGATGCCGGGCCTTACGAACTCAGGCTGGGGATCGAGGAGGGGCGGCTGGTGTTCGACATACGCCGCGGCGGCGAACCGCATCAGCGCATCCTGCTGGCGCTGGCGCCGATGCGCGGCGTGATCCGCGACTACTGGCTGGTGTGCGAGAATTTCTACAAGGCGATCCGCACCGCCACGCCGCAACATGTGGAATCGCTGGATGCCGGTCGCCGCGCCCTGCATGACGAGGGCGCCCATGATTTGCGCCGCCGGCTGGACGGCAGGATCGAGACCGATTTCGCCACCGCCCGCCGTCTTTTCACCCTGATCTGCGTGCTACAGCTGCGGGGCTAGGAAAATGAGCTCAGTCGAACCCACCCTCTATGTCATTCCCGCGAAAGCGGGAATCCAGCAGGCGAGCGGCAGCGAGCCAAAAGACTCTTTCGCGCCCGCAGACGCGGACGCACTGGATCCCCGCTTTCGCGGGGATGACAGGTAAAGATGATGTCCGAAGCTGTCCTTTTCCTGTGCAACCGCAATGCGATCCGCTCGCCCATGGCGGCGGTGTTGCTCAACCATCTGAACGGCGAGGACTGCCAGGCGGAATCGGCGGGGATCACGCCCGGCGACGCCGATCCGCTCTCGCAGGCGGCGCTGGGGGAACTGGGCCTGGCCATTCCCGAAGGTCCGCGCCCGGTCGAGGCGGTGAAGCTGGGACGCTTCGACCTGATCGTGGCGCTGTCGCCTCAAGCGCAGCACCGGGCCCTGGAACTGACCCGCAACACCGGCACGGCGGTGGAATATTGGCCGGTGGCGGACCCCAGCCTGGTCGATGGCAACCGGGAACAAAGGCTTGCGGCCTATCGGGAGGTCCGCGATGGCCTGTTGAAAAAGCTCAAAGAGCGCTTCAAAACAGCGAATTCTTGAAGTCCCCCCTCTGTCCGCCTCGCGGGCGCTGCGCGCCCTGCCGGCGGACATCTCCCCCGCCAAAAGCTTCGCTTTGCGGGGGAGAAAGCCGGTGTTTCGGGGGGTAAACCCTTGCTTTTCCCCGCTTTCCCGGACATATCTCCCGCCCTCAAAACCAACCTACGAGGATAAATGGCCAAGGAAGAACAGCTGGAATTCGAAGGCATCGTCGAAGAGCTGCTGCCCAATGCGAATTTCCGCGTCAAGCTGATCGCCAACGGCCATGTCATCATCGCCCATACCGCGGGCAAGATGCGCAAGAACCGCATCCGGGTCCTCACCGGCGACAAGGTGATGGTGGAAATGTCTCCGTATGATTTGACCAAGGGTCGGATCAATTACCGCTTCCGCTGACCGGCGCATTTGGTGCCGGGCGCGCTCTGCCCTTTCCACATCCCCTATGTCATGGCCCACGTAAAGTGGGCCATGACATCCAGAGATAATCTTTCTGAATTGTGCCTGCGGGACTACGCATAATGGCCAGCGTCACCAAACCCGTCCTCGTTCTCGCAAGCGCCAGTCCGCGCCGCGCCGCGCTGTTGGCCCAGGCGGGCATCGTGCCCGCCGCGATCGTATCTCCCGAAATCGACGAGACGGTGAAGAAGGCCGAACTGCCCCGTGTGCATGCGCAGCGGCTGGCGGCGGAAAAAGCCAAGGCCGCCCGCGCCCGCTGGAGCGGGGCTACGGCTTATATCCTGGCGGCCGACACGGTGGTGGCGTGCGGCCGCCGCATCCTGCCCAAGGCCGCAACGGATGACGATGTGCGCGCCTGCCTGGCGCTGCTGTCGGGCCGCCGCCACCAGGTGATGACGGCCGTCAGTCTGAGCACGCCCAGCGGCAAGCTGACCACCAAAGTGGCGCTGACCCGCGTCTCCTTTCGCCGCCTGAGCGCGGCCGAGATCGAGGCCTATGTCCAGAGCCGCGAGGGTCAGGGCAAGGCCGGCGGCTATGCCATCCAGGGCCGGGCCGAATGTTTCGTGAAGGAGATTTTCGGCGCCTGGTCCAATGTGGTCGGCCTGCCGCTGGCGTTGACGGTCGGGATGCTGGAGGGAGCGGGCTGGCGCCATGGCTAAATGTCCGGAGTGCAGCAAGCTGGCCGACCCCGGCTTCGCCCCCTTCTGCTCCAAGCGCTGCCAGCAGATCGACCTGGGCCGCTGGCTCAAGGGCGATTATGTGATCCCCGGCGCCAAGTCCGACTCCGACAGTTCCGCGCCGACCCCCGACAAGACCCCGGACGAGGAATAGAGCCGGAAAGTCCGGGGCTTAGCCCGGTCTGGACAGGTCGGAAGCCTTCCCCTAATAAGCCCCTCCCGCGCCCGATCATCCGACAGGGCGCAGATTTGGGCCCAGGTAGCTCAGTCGGTAGAGCAGCGGATTGAAAATCCGCGTGTCGGCAGTTCGATTCTGTCCCTGGGCACCACTTAACTATTTGATTTTATTATCATTTTTTGAAAGCTTTAACAGTGAAGGTGGCACCACCTAACCCGCTCCGTTAGCATCCTTGCATGACCAGTGATCCAGAGCAGAGGTGGCGAAACCCACCCGACCCGGCGATCATAGCGATCGCCCGCAATCTAGGCTCAGGACCCATTAATTTCTTG
>DATFFI010000053.1:0-2693 GCA_035250225.1 Rhizomicrobium sp.
AAGCTGGTGCAATCGATCTCTTTGGCGAAGTCGGGCAGATCCTTGCCGCGCACCTTCTGGAACATGGAATTGCGGCCAAAGGGCAGGTTGGTCAAGACGGCGCTGCCGCTGTCCTGGGCCGCGGGCAGAAGCACTTTGGCGGCATCGCGGTCGCCCAGCGAATAATTGATCTGGAAGAATTCCGGCTTCTCGCGCTTCAGCACCACGGCTAGGGCCTCATAAGCACCGTCGAAGCTGGAGGTGATGCCGTAATGCCTGCAGTGGCCGGCCGCCTTCCACGCCTTCATCTGGGCGGTAGAAAAATTGGGATCGCTGACATTCCAAGCCTGCTGCAGGTCCACATAATTGGTCCTTAGCCGCCCCAGCGATTGCCGCATCTCGGTGTCGGCTTCCTCGCGGCTATCGCGGCTGCTGAACTTGGTGGCCAGAAACAGTTTGGGCCTAAGGTTCGTCTCGGCCGCCACCAGCCCGACATTGTTTTCCGCCGTGCCATAGCCGGCGGCGGTGTCGATCAGGCTGCCGCCGCCCGCCACCAGGTTGCGCACCACCTGCTTGCGCTCCTCCAGCGCGGCCGGATCGTTTTCGAACTCGAACACGCGCGACGTGCCGATGCCCACCACCGGCAGCATGGTACCGGTCTGCGGCACGCGACGTTTGAGGATCGGCGCGCCGGCCCCGCTCGCAGAATTTTGGGCGAAAGCGGCATGGGGCAAGAGGCTCGCGGCGGCGGTGGCGGCAAGGGCCGTGCGGCGTGACAGATCGAACATGGGAAATGCCTCCTTAGGGGGATTGGGATTGAAGAAGACTTTTGGATTGAAGATTGGTGGATTGAAGATTGGTGGATTGAAGATTGGCGCGTTTTTCCTGCATGCGGCCCAAAAACAGGCTGAGGCCCGCCCAGGCCAGCATGGCGGGCACCGTGACCGCCGCGATGGCGGGAATGCTCATCATCAATTTCTTGGAGAGCAGGGTGAAGATCCAGGCCCAACCGACATCGGCGCCGCGGAACACCACGCCGTCGATCACATTCTTGGCCTTGTACTTATCCTCGCGGTCCGCGACGGTGAACAGGATTTCGCGCGCAGGGTTGGAGATGGCGAAGTTCGCGGTGCGCTGCGCCGCCTGGAACGCCATCACCACCGCCAGCACCGGCGCCAGGAACATCGCGCCATATCCCAGCGCGAACACCACCGGCAGGAAGGCGGCGGCGATGCCGGTGCCGAAACGCTGGATCAGCCGTCCGGTCAGCGCCAACTGCAAAAGAATCTGCAGCATGCCGGTCCATTGCTCGATGGTGGCGAAGATGCGGGTGCGTTCCACCGCGTCCTGAGTTGCGGCGCTCACCACTTCGGCCTGGGACATATACAGCATGCTGTTGCCCAGCGAGAGCAGCACCACCCACAGGGCGATGCCGCCCAGATAGGGCGATTTCAGAATGGCGGCGAAACCTTCAAAGGCGTTGCCGCCGATGGCGGGCGGTGATGGCGGCGTCTGGTTGAAGCCGGCCGCCGCGGGCCCCAGCCGCGCGGCGCAGAACAGCGACAGTTCGATCAGCACCACCGGCAGCAGCAGCAGGTTCACCGGGCCCAACGGCTCGACCAGCGCGCGCGTCACGGTCGGGCCCGCCAGTGCGCCCAGCGAGCCGCCCGCCGCGATGAAACCGTAAAGCCGTTTGCCCTGATCGCTGCGATACAGGTCGGCGAGATAGGACCAGAATACCGGCACCGCGAAGATGGAGAAGACGGTGAGCCAGACAAAGAAGACCTGGCTGACAAATTGCTGGCCGATGCCGAAAGTCAGCAGCAGCCAGAACACCAGGATGTTGGCGGCGAAGAAATGATAGACCAGCGGGATCAAGCGCCGGCGCGGCAGGCGCGCCACCAGCCAGCCATAGAGCGGGGCGGCGGCCAGCATCACAAAGAAGGTGGCGGTGACCAGCCAGGGCAGGGCGCGCGTGCCGCCGGTGATGCCGGCATTGTCGCGCAAGGGGCGCAGCACGTAATAGGCCGACAGGATCAGGAAGAAATAGGCGAAGGACCAGAGCAGCGCGCGGCGCTCACCCGGTTTGACGTCCACCACCAGCGCCAGAATCCGATCCAGCATCCTGCCCCGGCATGTTGTTGTTGTGTGCCAAGCCTAACCTTGGCGCGGCGCTTGCGAAAGCGGGGTGGGCTTGCGAAACTTCGCGCCAGAAGGCGGGATTCGCCTTAATTATGGCGTTTTTCGAGGCGCAGGAGGCCGAAGATGCACCAACGCAATATGGTGGAAAAGATTCTGGAACAGACCCTGTTCAAGTCGCGCTGGCTGCTGGCGCCCTTTTATCTGGGCATGGTGGTGTCGCTGCTGATGCTGCTTTCCGCCTTTGTGGCCGAAATGCTCCATGCCCTCCCCATGGCCTTCAATCTGGAATCGGTGGATCCCGAGCGGGTGATCCTGGCGGTGCTGGGGATGATCGATCTGTCGCTTGCGGGTAATCTGGTGGTGATCGTGATTTTTTCCGGTTACGAGAATTTCGTTTCCAAGATCAATACCGAAAATGCCGAGGACCGTCCCAGTTGGATGGGGACGCTGGATTTCTCCGGCCTCAAGATGAAGCTGATCGGCAGCATCGTGGCGATCAGCGCCATCTCTCTGCTGCGCGCCTTTATGACCTTGACCGAACACGACGCGGCGCTGGACGAAGCGCGGCTGCG
>DATFFI010000054.1:0-5340 GCA_035250225.1 Rhizomicrobium sp.
CCTGCACGACAAGATGGGCTTCCAGGAGGGCTGGCACACGGTGCTGGGACAACTCGCCCGCCCGCTGGAAGGCGGGCCTGACGCCAAAAATATTTGCAGAGGGCTGTAGGCTTGCGGCCGGCCCGTTCGTCGTTCCGATACGCCGCCAAAGGGGCGGCCGGAAAAATGGGAGCAGACGATGCGGGTTATGGTGTTCGCGAAAGCCACAGGGGACGGCGAAAAGGGTGCGCCCCCGACGCCCGAAGCCTTCGCGGCGATGGACCGGTTCACCGAGGAACTGGTCAAGGCGGGCGTGTTCGTGGCCGCTGCCGGTCTTCAGAACACAGCCGAGGCCAGGCGCGTCGTCTGTCATGGTCCCAGCCGCGCGGTCATCGACGGCCCCTTCGCCGAGACGCGCGAGCTGGTGGTGGGTTTCTCAATCTGGGAGGTCAAGGACATGGACGAGGCTGTGGCCTGGGCCAAGCGTTGCCCCAACCCCATGTCCGGCCGGACCGAGATCGAGATCCGTCCCTTCTTCGAAGTGGCGGATCTGGCAGAGTTTGTGACGCCCGAGGAGCTTGCCTCGCCACGGGGCGGGGAGCGCGGCAAGCTCGGCGTCGCCTGATCTGGCGCGGCTGCAGAAAGATTAGACGAAGGAACCAGTCTTGACCGCGCCGTCACGCTCATAGGTGGCGGCGAAGACGCCCTTGGGCGTCACCACCGATTTGGCCAGCTTGAAGGCGCCGGGCATGCCGTCATGGCCGAACAGCGTCTTGCCCTTGCCCAGGATGACGGGGAAGGTCAGCAGCCGCAGCGTATCGACGATGCCGGCCGCCAGCAGGGTCTGGACCAGTTGGCCGCTGCCTTGGGTCAGAAGCTCGGGCCCGTCCTGGCTCTTTAATTCTTTCAGCCGCGCCACCACATCATTGCCCAGCGATTGTGAATTCTTCCAGGGGAGGTGCTGCGGCGAATGGGTGGCGACATATTTGGTCGCGGCATTGAAGCTGGTCGCCACCTGGTTATCCAGGCTGCCGGGTTCGGTTTTCGCGTTCGGCCAATAGCCGGCGAAGATGTCATAGGTCTTGCGCCCCAGCACCAGGGCGAAAGGATGGTCGAAGCTTTCGGTCATGACCTTTTCGCCGGCGTCGTCGAAATAGGGCTGCACCCAGCCGCCATACTAGAAACCGCCGCCGCGGTCCTCGTCCGGCCCGCCCGGGGCCTGCATGACGCCGTCCAGGCTGACAAAGGCGCCGACTATGAGTTTGCGCATGAAAACCTTCCTTATGACTGAAAGACGGATGGGGCAGGGGAAAGCCGACACCGCTCAGAAAGTGATCTTCACCGATGCGGCGCTGCGTTTGGCCTCGCCGTGATAGACCGCCTCGATATTGTTGCCGTCGGGATCGAGCAGGAAGGCGGCGTAGTAGCCGGGATGATAGGGCCGCTCCCCCGGGGCGCCATTGTCCTTCGCGCCCGCCGCCAGGCCCGCCTTGTGGAAAGCCTCGACCATGGCGCGGCTCTTGGCCTGGAACGCCAGATGATTGCGGCCGGTGAGATGGCCCTGGGCCTCCGGGCTGTCGGCGGTGGAGACGCAAAGCTCGTCGAACCAGAACATGCTGTCCATCTCGCCGCCCAGGGGGATATCCAGCACCTTCATCGCCGCGTCATAGAAGCGGCGGCTGGCGCCCAGGTCGCGCACCACAAGTTGAACATGGTCGAGCATACGTCCGCGATGCAGTTCCATGGTTTCCATGGGCCAGGCTCCGTTGGTTGGTTTTCAACATAGCGCGGCAAGCCGCCTCATGGTTGCACGCGGCGTCGCGATCGCGACGATGACGATGATGACAACCGCTTCGGCGGCTTTGGCGGCGCGGGCGGCTTCCTGGGACGGCTGTTCGATTGGCGTGATTTGAACTTCTGTAACCCCAAAAACATCACCATGGCCGGCTCGGAGGCCGACCATGGTGGGGTAAGTTAGTCGGGTAACAGCGATTCCCTGTCACGCGATGTGCGGCAAGATCAGAGCCAAGCCTTCCTGGACCAGCGTCACGGCGCCGGAAGGCGTCGCCGCGTCTTCGGAGGAAGAGAGCGTCACCCATCGCGTGATGGCCGATCTGCCGGTGATCGTCTTTGACGGCGGAGACCGCCAGGTCCTGCCGATGCGCTGGGGCTTTCCCGATCCGCAGGACTGGCGGCGGCCGCGCCCCATCCATGCCCGGGCCGAGACCATCGACAGCGTCCCGGCCTTCGCGCAGGCCTTCCGTAACGGCCAGCGCGGCATTGTGCTGGTGGAAAGCTTCAATGAAGCACCCGGAAGCGGTGCCCAGCACATCGTCACGCCGGCCGGTCCTATCGGCATCGCTTATGTCTGGAAGCGCTTCGATCTCGGCGGCGCGTCCCTGCTGGCCTGTGTGATGGTGACGGTGGCGGCCAATCGCCTGCTGGAAGGTCTGCCTACCGACCGCATGCCGGCGGCGCTGGCGCCGGAAGACTGGGCCACCTGGCTGGGGGAGGACGATGCGTCGCCGGACGCCGTCAAGGCCTGCCTGCGCACGGTCGAGGATGGCCGCTGGACCATGACCCGCGAACAACGCGCCACCTCCACCCGCCGCACCCGGCCGACCGTTTCCGATCCAGCCGGGCTGTTTTAGCGGCTTTTCTTGGCCATATGTTCCCGTTATGTTCTGGCGCCATGTCAGACCAATTGTCCCTCCCGGGGCTGGCCGCCGCCCCGACCGACCGCCTGTTCTTCGCCCTGATGCCCGAGGCGCCCGCCGCGGCCCAGGCCGGCGAACTGGTCGAGAACCTGCGCGGGTCCTGCCGCCTGACCGGCCGCGCCCTGCCTTCCCGCCGTCTTCATGTCACTCTGCATCATGTCGGCGATTTCGCCGGCCTGCCGGAGGCGGTGGTGGGGCGCGCGAAAGAGGCAGGCGATGGCCTGAAACAGCAGGGCTTTGCCATCCGCTTCGACCGTGCCGGCAGTTTCCTGAGGAAGCAACGCACCCTGCCGCTGGTGCTGCGCGGCGGCGCCGGCGTCACACCTTTGATCGCCTTCCAGGATGCGCTGGGCAAGGCGCTGGCTACTCGCGGCTTCCGCCCGTCATCGCATTACACGCCGCATATGACGCTGCTCTATGATTCCCGTTATGTGGAAGCGCGGGATGTGTCGCCGGTGGAGTGGTCGGCAAAGGATTATGTCCTGATCCGAAGCTTTATCGGGAAATCGCGCTACGAAATGCTTGGGCGCTGGGCTCTGGCGGGCTAATACTGCGGCTATGCGCGAAGGAAAATTAAGTGAAAGTCCCACAGACGCTAAAAATCCCGACTCTTATGGTGGTGTTTTTCGCGGCCACGCTCGCCTCGTTCTGCCTGGGTATGGCTCTAATCGGCGGGGACGATCTGTTTGCGTCGGCCTGGAGGGCGAGGTTCGCCATTGTCGTGCCCTTCGCGATAGGCGGAGCGGTAACATGGATGGCCATGTGGCTTATTTTCAATGATACTGGATTTGTCGCGCAGAACATCGCTCAATCGAGCAAGGAAGCCCCCTTCGGGAGTTATTTGCTTTGGATTGCAGTGGCGATTGCTCTTGTCGCCGTCTTTTCCGTTTAGAAGAGCTACGGCAACCTGGCCGACCAATCCCTTTGGCGAGAAAAATCGCCATCTCGCTATTAACTACTCTAAAATATTGCCGCCATCTTTTCAGGAATCTCAATGAAAACCCGTGCCGCCGTTGCCTTTGAAGCCAAAAAGCCGCTGGAGATTGTCGAGATCGACCTGGAAGGGCCCAAGGCGGGCGAAGTCCTGGTCGAGATCAAGGCCACCGGCATCTGCCATACCGACGCCTATACGCTTGACGGGTTGGACAGCGAAGGTCTCTTTCCCTCCGTCTTGGGCCATGAAGGCGCCGGCATTGTGCGCGAAGTCGGGCCGGGCGTGACCTCGGTTGCGCCGGGCGACCACGTCATTCCGCTCTACACGCCCGAATGCCGCCAGTGCAAAAGCTGCCTCTCGGGCAAGACCAATCTCTGCACCGCCATCCGCGCCACCCAGGGCAAGGGCCTGATGCCGGACGGCACCTCGCGCTTCTCCTATCGTGGCAAGCCGATCTTCCACTACATGGGCTGCTCGACCTTCTCGAACTTCACCGTGCTGCCGGAAATCGCGGTGGCGAAGATTCGGGAGGACGCGCCGTTCCAGACCTCCTGCTATATCGGCTGCGGCGTCACCACCGGCGTCGGCGCCGTCACCAAGACGGCCAAGGTCGAGCCCGGCGCCAACTGCATCGTCTTTGGCCTGGGCGGCATCGGTCTCAATGTCATCCAGGGCCTCAAGCTGGTGGGCGCCGACAAGATCGTCGGCGTCGACATCAATGACGGCAAGGAAGAATGGGGCCGCAAATTCGGCATGACCCATTTTGTCAATCCGAAGAAAATTTCGGGTGACCTGGTGCCGCACCTGGTGGCGCTGACCGATGGCGGCGCCGATTACACCTTCGATTGCACCGGCAATACCCAGGTGATGCGCACCGCTTTGGAAGCCTGCCATCGCGGCTGGGGTCAGAGCATCATCATCGGCGTCGCCGAGGCCGGCAAGGAAATCGCCACCCGTCCGTTCCAGCTCGTCACCGGCCGCGTCTGGAAAGGCTCGGCCTTTGGCGGCGCCAAGGGCCGCACCGATGTGCCGAAAATCGTCGATTGGTACATGGACGGCAAGATCGCCATCGATCCCATGATCACCCATGTGCTGAGCCTGGACGAGATCAACAAGGGCTTCGACCTGATGCATGAGGGCAAAAGCATCCGCTCGGTCGTGGTTTATTGATGGAGAGCGGTTTATTGGAGACGTTGGCCGTCAGCAAAAGCCATGGCGGCGTGCAGGGCGTCTATCGCCATGCCTCCACAAGTACCGGTACGCCGATGACGTTCTCGGTCTTCGTGCCGCCGCACGAGCCCGGCACCAAGTTGCCGGTGGTCTGGTTCCTGTCGGGCCTGACCTGCACCCATGCCAATGTCACCGAGAAGGGCGAATACCGCGCCGCCTGCGCCGAACACGGACTGATCTTCGTCGCGCCCGACACCTCGCCGCGCGGTGAGGGCGTGCCCGGCGATCCCGATGGCGCCACCGATTTCGGCCTGGGCGCCGGCTTCTATGTCGACGCGACCGAACCGCCCTGGGCGACGCATTATCGCATGTGGCGCTATGTTACCGAGGAGCTGCCCGCGCTCCTCGCCGAGCATTTCCCGGTCGACATGGCGCGGCAGTCGATCATGGGCCATTCGATGGGCGGCCATGGCGCGTTGACCATCGGCCTGACCTTCGCCGACCGCTTCCGCGCCGTCTCCGCCTTCGCGCCCATCGTCG
>DATFFI010000055.1:0-2961 GCA_035250225.1 Rhizomicrobium sp.
AACTGCCCGGTGGCGCGTTGGCCGGCGGCGGCGTCTGGCCCGGCGGCAGCGGCGAGGGGACATAGGCCCAGGCGCCGACCCAATTGTCCGCCAGCGCGGGCGCGCTGAACGAGACCAGCAACAGTACCGCAGCGGCGGCACGCATCAAACTCCGCATGGCAACTCCCTTATATCGTCGTCCTGATCTCGTTCACCGGCCGGTCCCACCAGGTTCCACCAGTGGAATATACTCAACCGGCACTTCGGTGATCTGGTTGCGCCCCCATTCGGCGAATATTTCACGCCACACTGCAGGGGCCGCACCCGGCCCAGCAGGATCGGGCCCATGCCGACGGCATTCTGGTCCCGGGCACATAGAGTACCGCTTCGCATGACTGTCGCCTATGTCAGAACGTACCGCTGATGGTGAATTGGAAGATGTGGCCGATAGGCCGGTTGCGATATTCGATGAAGCTGACAGGACCGGTGCGGCGGCCGGCATAGACGGTGCGGTTCCAGGTGCTGTCGGAATCGAACAGATTGTTGATCTGGATACGGCCCACCAGGCCGAAAATGTCCTTGTGCTCCACGAAGATGGAGGCCCAGACCGGCCCCTCCCACGGACGGCCAACCTCGGTCAGGCGGTAATTGTAGTAGTTGTCGAAATACTCCCAGTAGCCGCCTATGGCCCAGTCGGTGCCGGCAATGTCCCAGCGCAGATTGAAAAAGGCATTGTACTGCGAATCGCCGCTGATCGGACGCATCTGGCCGGTCAGCGGATCGCGGACTTCGGAACCCTGATACTGCAGCGTGACGTCGAGCTTGGCGCCTTCCCAGCCCAGCGGATCGAAATTGATGGTGGATTTCAGATTCGCCCGGTAGCGGATGGCGCTGGGGAGATTGCCGAGGGATTCGCCCGTGGCGCCGATGGGAATCGTGTCGATGATATCCTCGATCGATTCCGCTGTGAGGCGCAGCGTGGCGCTGCCCCAGGCGTTCATGTCCTGCGTCGCTTCGATCTCGGCGACCCAGAATTGCGGCGGCACCAGATCGGGATTGCCGGCATTGGCGGTATTGTTGTTGAGGTTCACGGACGCCAGAAAGTCGCCGAAGCCGATCTGACCGACCCGGCGTTCCAGCCGGCCGACAAGCGAAAGGTCGGCCGTCGCATCCCAGGTCAGCACAAGCTGGCCCTTGGGGCGAAAAAATTCCCGCTTTTTTCCGATGGCACCGATCTGGGCCAGGGTCGACTGTTCCGCGCCCGCCGTCGCGCGCAGGGAAATGGCAGGCCATAATTCAGCGCCATAGGTAATGGCGGCATCGTAGCGGTCCTCCTCGACATTGCCGGTGCCATTGGTCAGCGGGATCTCGGTAAAGCCGACACCCGGGGTGAGCGTGAAAAGGCGCGAGACATTTTCCAGGCTGTTGAAGGCGTTTTCGACGGAAAGCTGCCAATCGCCGCCCCACTTGAAACGGTATTCGGCGCGCAGCACCCGTTCCAGCGTGTCCGACAGAACCAGATTGCGGCTTCCGTTATCCGGGGTGAGATCGACATAGTCGGTGATGACCTGCTGCGAGGTCGGCTTGTGGCTGGTGCGGTTAAGACCGATCAGCTTCAGGTATCCGGGACCGGCGCCGAATTCGACATCGCCGCTGAGGTCGAGGAATTCGCTGTTCTCGGCATTGTCGACGGAGCGGTTGCGGTCGGCCAAGCCACTGCCCTGCCGGAGGCCGCGCTCAAAGAAGACCGTGTAAAAGCCTCGCCATTCCGCGGCCAGATTGGCCGTGACCCCGTTCCAGTCACGCAAGGCCAGATTGGCATTCAGCTTGGGTTGGTCGCCGCTATTGGTCCAGCGCTCGTTGCGCGTCTCGGTCAGGGTCAGGACGCTGTCATAGATCGTGGTCGGTCCGCCGGCGCCGGCACGGAACGCATTGTTGGCGGCGCTGAGCGTGTATTCCAGCGGCCCCAGAGCGCCATTGAGCGAGATGTCGCCGCGGCGCAGAAGGGGTTTGGTGACATGATCGCGGAATTCCGGCCGGTACGAGAATTGCCCGCTGATGCGGTTGGCCTGAACCACGATATTGGCCACCAGGCCGGACAGGCCGGCCACGTCATAGGCCGAAGCATCGCGGATCTCGATGCGGATCACGGACTCGGCGGTGTAACGCGACAGCTCGTCCTGGATGCCGTTCTTGGTGGAAACCCGCTGGCCGTTGATCAGCACATTCACATTGGCCTGGCCCAGGCCGCGATCGCCGGAGTTCTCGCGGATGGAAAAACCCGGCACCTGCTGCAGCATCTGATTGGCATTGCGGGGGGCAAAGCGGGCAAAATCCGCCGGCGTATAGTCACGCACGTCCTGCGCCATGGCAGACGCCGCCAGCCCGACGCTACCCAGCAGGCAAAGTGCAAGGCATCCAATGCCCGGGGCTCTGCCTTTGGGGTTTCGAGGCAAGAAAATGTTGGTGTTTGGCACTTGCTTACCTGTTGCCGGGCCGTACGCCGTGAATGCGCATGGCGATGAACTGGTCGATCGTGGGACGGTCGTGGACCTCGGCCAGCATGGCACGGGCATAGTCCGGCGACGCGCCATGGATACGGGTATTGGTAAGCTGGATGGCGGAAAGATTGTAGCCCAGTTGCGTCCAGCCCGCGACCCATTGGGGCGTGACCCCATGAATCCGAAAATTCACCAATTCCTGCGGCCGAAGCTGGAGGCGGGGATTGGCCGCCTTCAGGTCACGGATATAGGCCGCATCGACGCCATGGATGCGAAGGGGGACCAGCGCGCGGACATTCTCCAGCCGATAGCCCGCCCCATCCAGTGCGCGCAGGAAAGCGACATCGATCTTGAAGATGCCGGCGGAAATCAGGTCCCGGGCCGAGGGCGTTTCGTAACCCAGGCGGCGCAGTTCATCCAGCAGCGCCAGCGGCACGTCGAAGTGCGCCAGTTGCCACGCCAGCCATTCATCCGTCACACT
>DATFFI010000056.1:0-7307 GCA_035250225.1 Rhizomicrobium sp.
GCCGGCCGTTGCGGCTTTGTCGCCGAGCAGTTCCTCAGCGAGAAGACCAATACCGGCATCCCCGGCACGGCGGTCTCGGTGAGCTTCTCCAGCGACCCGGCGCAAAGCTGCCTGTATGTGGGCGACAATTCCAACATGACCATCTACATCCTCAACCGCAGCAATCTGCAGGAGCTGGGGCGGCTGGGCCGCAGCGGCAAGCAGATCGGCCAGTTCCACTGGCTGCATACGGTGGCGACGGACGGCAACGGCAATATCTATACGGCCGAAGTCGATACCGGAAAACGCATCCAGAAATTCCTGCGCTATGGCCAGTCCGGTTGCAGCGGCACCGGCTTCACCACCATCGGCCCGGTTCCGTAGTGAGCGGCAAGCTTACGCGCCGCTTAGCCCCCGAGCTGGGGCCGGTAGCAGGGGAACTTTTCGGGGCAGGAGCGCGTTGTCCGCCTGGAACCGTTTTCAGGTGCCGACATGTCCTTGCTTTATATTCTCGCCGTTCTCATCGTGGTGGGCGTGCTGCTCTGGCTCGTCAACAATTACATTCCCATGGATTCCAAGATCAAAAGCATCTTGAACGCCGTGGTGGTGATCGTGGTTGTGGTCTGGCTGCTGCAGGCCTTCGGCCTGCTTACCGACATCGCCAATATCCGCGTGGGCAATACTTAGACTTCCTGAAGCGCCTCCATCACTGTCTGCCGCGCGATCCGGATTGCCGGTCGAAGGACGCCCGCTAGCGCCACGACCACGCCCCATTGTATCGCCACCAGCAGCAGGTGGAAATTGACGGTAACCCGAAAGACATTTCCCGCGCCGCTGTAGAGAAAACCATCCATCCATAGCCACACCACCGCGGTGCCGGCCGTGGCGCCCACCAGCGAGAGCAGCATCGCTTCTGCCGCCAGCGAGAGGGCGATGGCGATGCCGTCAAAGCCCAATGCCCGCAATACGGCGATGTCACGCGCCCGTTCTTCGGCGGCGACCTGCATGGTGAAAGCCATGGCGGCGGTGGCGCCGATAGCCGCCACCGTGGCCAGGAAGTAGGCGATGAGGAAAGCGGCGGCTGTTTCGGTGATGCCCTTCCAACGCCGGGCATAGCTATCGGTTTCGCGCTCGATCCGAATATCGTCCGGCAGCTTTCGTGCCACGGCCCGGCGAAACCCTTCGAACGCTTCGGGAGAGGTCAGGCGGATCGACACCGCATGATCGAATGATTTTTTGCCTGCTGCCTTCAATGTGGCGGCATCCCCGATCAGATAGGCCGTCCACCAGGGGCTGGCGACGAAGGTCCCCACGATGCGCCACTGCACTCCCAGATACTCCACCACATCGTCGTCCAACCCGCTGAACTTCCTCCGGGCAATGTCGCCGGCAATCAGCTCATGGGCGCCCGGCCGCGGCATCCGCCCCGACAGCAAGCGGAATTCCGGCGTCATCTCGCGCCAGCGCGGCCCAACCCCGACCACATTGGCGCTCCCCTCATTGCCATTGTTGCGTTTGATCAGGGACGTCGCGCCCTGATACTGACCATCCACCAGGGCGGCGCCGTCACGCGCATGTGCTACGCCTGGCGCATTGGCGACGATCTTCGCCAATTGCGGCACGAGCTTGTCTTCTTCCCCAGGCAGGTTTCTCTGCGTGAGAACAACGCGCGCCGGATCGCCGCTGGTCAGCAGCCCCAACCGGATGCCTTCGCCCATGCAGAGGAAAGACAGGAGTACAAAGGCGACGAATCCCACGGCGAATGTGATCGTGCGAACGCCCCGGAGACGATGATGCAGGGTTGAAAGCCCCACCCAGGTCACTGCCATGATCTGCTGCGGCAGACGCACGCTTCGTTTTTCGGCGAGACGGTTTTGCCACCTCTGATGCGGTTCTTGTAAAGGGGTGGATGCGGTTGCGGCTGGCCCCCGCCGCTCGCCATGGCCGGTACCGTCGGCACGCAAAGCACCCGCCAGCGTCGTCACGACTTCCAGCCGCAGGATGCGCGATGCCGGAACGGCGCTGAGAATGCCCAGGAGCAACGCCAACAGAGCGGCGACGGCCAGCATGGCAGGCGTGTAGGTCAGCGATGGAATCGCGGTGAGTGCCGGGGAGGCTCCCGCTATCGGGCTGTAGGCCAGCTTGGCTGCTGCCAGCCCCACAATCGCTCCCGTCAGACTGGAGAGGACAGCTTCCGCCGCGACCAAGCCGAGGATCAGAGCATGGGAGTAGCCAATGGCTTTCAGTATGCCGAATTCGGCGAGTCGTTGGCGCACCGACTGTGCCATGGCATTGGCGACGAGAAGCAGGATCAGCGCAAAGCCGGCAGCCGATACCGCCATGGCGCCCAGCAGGAAGTCCGATCCCATTTCGATCCTGCGCATGGCGGCTGCGCGATAAAAGCTCTCCGCCATGCCCAGTGCCACCCCATACAGCAGGAAAGCCGCGGCGACGGAAATGATGGCGAGGACCATACGCATGGGGCTGCGCCACAGCCACGCTCGGATCAGCGGCAGGAATTTCAGAATTTGGGTGGGCCGGCCGCGCGGAAGGCTCATGGTGCGCGCCCCGCAACGCTCCGGATCAATTCCAGCATGCGCGCGCGGCCGGTATCGCCCGAGATGAAGATGGCGGTGAAGCCGATCAGCGCCACCAGGGCAAAGGCCACGATCATGGTGATCCCGGAACGAAAGAAATGTCCCGGCGCATGCGGGTCGTTTTCGTCCTCCTTGACGGCGCGGTTACCGGCGCGGAACAGGGCGCCGCGAGCTTTGCCGGCCCGTAGATCGGCCGCGGCCGGGCTGGCGGCCAACCGTTCGACTTCGGCCTTCAGCGCCGCCCAGCTGGAAAAACCATGCTCGCGCGCCAGCAGGAATTGCGCATCGGCCAACCGGGCCGACGGTGCGCGGGCGCGCATTTCAACCAGACGCGCCTTGGCGTCTTTCTTCAGCTTGTCGAGATTGGGAAGCGGGGGGAGCTCCCGCCTGGGGGTATCGGCCACACAAAACCTTCCTTCCATCGCGCCCGCGTCCGCAAAGGTCGGGCTGGAAGTCAGGTCGGGTACCGGCAGTTACGGTCGAGCGGGCTTAGCCCTTTGCGCGGACGGCTTGCCTCTCGGAAGGCGCCTCAACCTAAGCATGAGGCTATCGCGCGTGCAACTATTTCGGAATCTCTGCCGGATAGATGCGGAAGAGGATGGGGTCGGCATTGTGCCGCGGTCGCCATCTAAGGTGAGCCCGGGTCAGCGCATCCGGAAATTCCTGCGCTATGGTCCGCTGAGCTGCAGCGGCACGGGATCGGAAACGGTGGCCGGCTGACGCCGAAAACCGCTAAAGCGCGGACCTGAACTGCGCCTGGGTCTTCGCCGTCACCTCATCCAGGGTGACGCCGGGGGCGAGTTCGATCAGGGTCAGGCCGGTCTTGCCCCGTTCCAGGCTGAAGACGGCCAGGTCGGTGATGATCAGGTCGACACAGGCTTTGCCGGTCAGAGGCAGGGCGCATTTCTTCAGCAGCTTGGGCTCGCCCGCCTTGTTGGCATGCTCCATCACCACCACGATGCGCTTGACGCCGGCCACCAGGTCCATGGCGCCGCCCATGCCCTTCACCATCTTGCCGGGAATGGTCCAGTTGGCGATGTCGCCGTCTTCTGACACTTCCATCGCGCCCAGCACCGACAAATCGATATGGCCGCCGCGGATCATGCCGAAGGAATCCGAGGAAGAGAAAAAGGACGACATCGGCAATTCGGTGATGGTCTGCTTGCCGGCATTGATCAGGTCGGCATCCTCCTCGCCCGCATAGGGGAAGGGGCCCATGCCCAGCATGCCGTTCTCGCTCTGCAGCGTCACTTTCATCCCCTTAGGGATGTAGTTGGCCACCAGGGTCGGAATGCCGATGCCCAGATTGACGTAGAAGCCGTCTTTCAATTCGCGGGCGGCGCGAACCGCCATCTCGTCGCGCGTCCAGGCCATTATACGGTCTCCGGGCGGGGACGCGTCGTCACCCGTTCAATGTGCTTCTGGTAATTCGTGCCCTGGAAGATGCGCTGCACGAAAATGCCCGGCGTGTGGATGTTATCGGGATCGAGCGTGCCCACCGGCACCAGCTCTTCCACTTCCGCCACCGTCACCTTGCCGGCGGTCGCCATCATCGGATTGAAATTGCGGGCGGTCTTGCGATAGATCAGGTTGCCTTCGGTATCGCCCTTCCAGGCCTTGACGATGGAGAGGTCGGCGCGCAGCCAGCTCTCGCGCACATAGGTTTCGCCGTCAAAGACATCGGTGGGCTTGCCTTCCGCCACCACCGTGCCGACGCCGGTCTTGGTATAGAAGGCGGGAATGCCGGCGCCGCCGGCGCGGATGCGCTCGGCCAGGGTGCCTTGCGGGTTCAGCTCCAGCTCCAGCTTGCCGGTGAGATAGAGTTCTTCGAACAGCTTGTTCTCGCCCACATACGAACTGACCATCTTGCGGATCTGCTTGTTGTCCAAGAGGACCCACAGGCCGTAATTGTCGGCGCCGCAATTGTTGGAAATGATGGTGATGTCCTTCACGCCATCGGCGCGCAGGGCGGTGATGCAATTTTCGGGATTGCCGCACAGGCCGAAGCCACCCGACATGATGGTCATGCCGTCGAACAACAGGCCGGAAAGGGCGCTTTTGGCGTCCGGATGGACTTTGCTTTCCGCCACGGCGCGTCCTCGATTTTGTTGCAATGCAGTATGATTGCTTCGGCACTGCACAATTTCAAGGCGGAACCCGGCCGCAGGTCAAATATCTGTTTTATTTGAATAATTTACGTCGTCCATGCGGCTTTCTTGCGGGGGCTCCCCCCGTCCCGTACAACCCGCCCGTCCCGCCGTCCCTTTTTGAGTCCCATGAGCAAAGACAAGTCATCCAAGCCCAAGGCGCGCTTGCCGCGCGGTTTTCGCGACCGCAGCGGCGCCGAAATCGCGGCCGAACGGGCGATGCTGGAGACCATCCGCCTTGTCTATGAATCCTATGGCTTCGACCCGCTGGAAACCCCGGCCTTCGAATATACCGATGCGCTGGGCAAGTTCCTGCCGGATGTCGATCGTCCCAATGAAGGCGTCTTCTCGCTCAAGGATGACGATGAGCAATGGATGTCGCTGCGCTATGACCTGACCGCCCCGCTGGCCCGTCATGTCGCCGCCAATTTCCAGAATCTGGCCAAGCCCTTCCGCCGCTATGCGGTGGGTACTGTGTGGCGCAATGAGAAGCCGGGCCCGGGCCGCTTCCGCGAATTCACCCAGTTCGACGCCGACACGGTCGGCAGCGCCAATCCCGCCGCCGATGCCGAACTCTTGATGATGCTGTGCGATGCGCTGGAGGCGCTGGGTCTCAAGCGCGGCAGTTATGTGGTGAAGATCAACAACCGCAAGCTGCTGGACGGCGTGCTGGAAGTGGCCGGCGTCGGCATCGAGGATACAGCGCGCCGCGGCATCGTGCTGCGCGCCATCGACAAGCTGGACCGGCTGGGTGTTGAAGGTGTCTCCGCCCTGCTGGGTGATGGCCGCAAGGATGACAGCGGCGATTTCACCAAGGGCGCGGGCCTGACGCCGGACCAGGCGCATCGCGTGCTGGCCTTTGTCGCGCCCGACGCCAAGGACGAAGAAGAGCATCTCAACCAGATCGCGCACCTGATCCGCACCAGCGCCATCGGCGCCGAAGGCCTCAATGAGCTGGAGCAGATCGTCAAGCTGCTCAATGCCGCGGGCTATGGTCCCGACCGGGTGATGTTCGACACCGGCGTGGTGCGCGGCCTCGATTATTACACCGGCCCGGTCTGGGAAGCGGAGTTGCTGATGCCCGTCACCAATGACGCGGGCGAGGAAGTGGTGTTCGGCTCGATTGCATCTGGTGGCCGCTATGACGATCTGGTGGCGCGCTTCACCGGTCAGCGCGTGCCGGCGGCCGGCATCTCCATCGGCGTCAGCCGTCTTCTGAGCGCGCTGAAGGATCAGAAATCGGCGCTGGCGCCGCTGGTGGTGGTGACCGTATTCGACAAGGCCGACAGCGCCGGGGCGCTGGGAATCGCCGCCGAACTGCGTGCCGCCGGCCTGCGCGCGGAATCCTATGTCGGCAACGGCAAGATGGGCGACCAGTTCAAATATGCCGACAAGCGCGGCGCCGCCATCGCCGTGGTCGAAGGTCCGGATGAGCGGGCGCAAGGCGTTGTCACCATTAAGGATCTGGCGCTGGGCGCCGAACTGGCCAAGTCGGTGGAAAGCCGCGCCGAATGGGTCGGCAATCGCCAGGCCCAGGTCAGCGTGAAGCGCGGCGACCTGGTCGCCGAAGTGCGGAAACTGTTGGGGCGCTGATGTTCCCCTATTACGGCCCCGCTGATATCGACGCGCTGAACGCGCAGGCCGTGATCCTGCTCAAATTGTTCGGCGCCAAGGGCTATGCCCGCGAGGAGCCGTCGGTACTGCAGCCGGCCGCCCTGTTCCTGGATCGCTCGGGCGAAGAAATCCGCCGCCGCACTTTCACCCTGACCGATCCGGCCGGCCACGACCTGGCGCTGCGGCCCGATCTTACCATTCCCATTGCCAAGCAGCTGGTGGATTTATTGAATGGAAGTGGGGGCGGCGCCGTGCTTCCCGCCCGCCGCAGCTATAATGGCTGGGTTTTCCGCCATGAGGCCAGGAGCCCGGTGCAATTCTTCCAGGCGGGCATTGAGCTGTTCGGGGACGTTGACCGCGCCAGGGGCGATACCGAGATTCTGTCCATCGCCATTGAAGCGGTGCGCGCGGCGGGGCTGAAGGATTTCACGCTGCGGCTGGGAGATCTCGGCCTGTTCGGGGCGCTGGTGGATGCGCTGGAATTGCCGGCGCATTGGCGCTCGCGCCTCAAGCGGCATTTCTGGCGTACGGGCTATGTCGAAACCCTGCTGGACCGTATCGGCCATGGCGAGGAAACCTCGCGTCTGCCGCTGGGCCGCGCCGCCATCGAAGCGCTGCTGGGCGAGCAGGGCGATGCGCCGGCCGCCGGGCGCAGCCGCGCGGAAGTCGTCACCCGCGCGCTGGCCGAAGCCGCCGAAGTGCTGAAGCTGGATGGCAATGTCGCCGGCGTGATCACGCGCCTGCTGGATATTTCCGGCCCCGCCGATACGGCGCTGGCGGAAATCCGCGACCTGTTGAAAAAGACGGGTATCAGGCTGGATGCCGAACTCGCGGCGCTGGAAGCGCGGTTGGCGGCCATCAAGGCGATGGGCGTCGATCGCGTCGCGTTCGCGGCGCATTTCGGCCGTAACATGGAATATTACACCGGCTTTGTCTTCGAGCTGCGCACCGCCGATGGCGTGACCGAACT
>DATFFI010000057.1:0-4303 GCA_035250225.1 Rhizomicrobium sp.
GAACGCCGCGCGGGCGGCGTTGACGGCGGATGGCGCGGTTGCCAACCCCTATACCGCCGAACCGGAACGAAGCCGCTGGCAAGCGGGTTTCTCCCAGGCGCGGACCGACCCTCGCGCGCTGCGCCCTCGGTAAACGCATGCTGATCCGCGCCGGATTCGACATCGCCTTCGAGTGCGCGGCGCCGACGCCGATATTGCTGCAGGTGCATGTCCATCCCGAGCGTGAAGGCGATCTGGAGCAACCCGCACAGCTTCAGACCCATCCCGCCACGCCTTACACCACCTATATCGACGATTTCGGCAATCGCTGTACCAGGCTGGTTGCGCATGCGGGCCTATTGCGGCTTTCCAGCCGGTTGCGCATCCGCGACAGCGGCGTGCAGGAAAGCCTCCCCTGGGGCGCCGGGCAGGCGCTGGTGAACGATCTGCCCGATGCCACCCTGATCTATCTTCTGGGCAGCCGCTACTGCGACACCGACCGGCTGGCAACGCAGGCCTGGGCGCTGTTCGGCAAAATCGAGCCGGGCTGGCCGCGGGTGCAGGCGATCCTGGACTATACCCATGCGCGGCTGGAATTCGGCTATCATCACGCCCGCGCCGATCGCACCGCCTCGGAAGGGCATGCGGAACGCAAAGGGGTCTGCCGCGACTTCGCACATCTGGCGATCACGCTGTGCCGCTGCCTGAACATTCCGGCGCGTTACTGCACCGGCTATCTGGGCGATATCGGCGTGCCGGCCGATCCGGCGCCGATGGATTTCAGCGCCTGGTTCGACGTTTTCCTGGCCGGGCGCTGGCATACGGTGGACGCTCGTCATAACCGGCCGCGCATCGGCCGCATCGTCATGGCGCGCGGGCGGGATGCCACCGATGCGGCCATCTCCACCGCATTCGGGAACGCCAGGCTTCTGCATTTCACGGTCGTCACCGACGAGGTCATCCCGGGCAAGAGGTGACGCGGCCTTTCGCCATTCGCCGGCACGGCGACATGTGCTATCAGCAACATGTCCCCGGCGTGGCGTGGCGCATCTGGGATTGGACAATCCGCGATATGGAGTTTTCATGGGCGCGGAAACACAAATAGCCTATCTGGAATATGTGATTTCAGTCACCGAGACCGATGGCCGCTTCATCCCAAAGGTCACACGGCCCGGCGGGTTGATCGAACATGATGGCCATGTTTCGGAAGCATGGGCCGCTGCAAGCTGCTTCAGCCTGGAGCGCGCGATCCAGACAGCGAAAACCGCCATCGACAGCGACCGCATTCGCTAGACGGACCAGCTCAATTATGCGCCGCAATAGCCCTTAGAAATACCGCCCCAAAATCCTTCAACTTCGCCGCGCCGACGCCATGAACCTCGGCAAAGGCGTCCAGATCGCGCGGGGCGCGCGCGGCCATGTCCAGCAGGGTACGGTCGGAAAAGATCACAAAGGCCGGTACCTGACGCTCGCGCGCCAGCTTCAGCCGCACGGCCTTGAGTGCCGCCAGCAGCGCGGGATCGCCGGCCTCCACCGGATCGGTGGTATCGGACCGGGTCCTGCTCCGTGCGCGAAGCTCTGCCGCACGATAGGCAAAAGCGGCTTCGCCACGATGGACGGCATGGCCCTGCTCGGCAATCCCAAGTCCGCCATGCGCGTCCGGCACCAGAAAACGGCCGGCCACGAGTTGCCGGATCAGGGATTGCCATTCTTCCTTTCTGCGCGACGCGCCGCTGCCAAAGCTGGCAAGCCGGTGATGGCCGCGATCGACAATCTTCTGTGTCTCGGCGCCGCGCAGGATATCGACGATATGCCCAGCGCCGAACCGCGCGCCGCTTTCGGCGATCGCGGCGAAGATCATCCGGGCTTCCGCCGCGCCATCGACGCGCACAGATCGATCCAGGCAATTGTCGCAATTGCCGCAGGGCGCGGCGGCCTCGCCGAAATAGCCCAGCAAGATCTGGCGGCGGCATTGCGATGTCTCGCAATAGCCGATCAGGGTGTTCAGCCGGGCATGGCTGCGTTTCTTGTGTTCCTCGGACGCGTTCTCGTCATCGATGAACATCCGCCGCATGCGGATATCGCCGGAGCCGAACAGCATATGCGCTTCCGCCGTGCGCCCGTCTCGGCCCGCCCGCCCGATCTCCTGGTAATAGGCTTCCAGGCTGCCCGGCAGATCGGTGTGAAAGACATAGGCCACATCCGGCTTGTCGATGCCCATCCCAAACGCGATCGTCGCCACCATCACAATACCGGCCTCGGTCATGAAGCTGTTCTGGTTGGCGTCGCGCGCTTCCTTGGACATGCCCGCATGATAGGCCAGCGCACGGACCTTGTTCTCGGCCAGGAAGGCAGCCGTCTCTTCCGTCTTTTTCCGCGACAGGCAATAGACGATGCCGCTGCGCCCCGCATGGCGCCGCACGAAATCCAGCAACTGGCGCTTGCCGTCGTTGCGCGCCGCGACGCTGAACCTGATGTTCGGCCGGTCGAAGCCCAGCACCAGCGTTTCCACCGAGCCGCCGAACAGCCGCGTCGCAACATCGGCGCGCGTCGCTTCGTCCGCCGTGGCCGTCAGGGCAATGATCGGCACATCGGGGAAAATGTCGCGCAGCCGCGACAAATCTTCATACTCAGGCCGGAAGGCCGGTCCCCATTGCGAGATGCAATGCGCCTCGTCCACGGCAACCAGGCACACATCGAGACGGCCAAGCGCATCCAACATGCGTTCGGTCATCAGCCGTTCCGGCGCCAGGTAGAGCAGGCGCGTCTCGCCCGACGTGACGCGGCGCCAGGCGGCGACATTCTCGTCGCGATCGATGGAGGAATTGATCGTGTCGGCGGCCACCCCGGCCAGGCGCAGGGCCGCGACCTGGTCCTGCATCAGCGCCACCAGCGGCGAAACCACGATGGTCAGCCCGCCCAGAACCAGCGCCGGCACCTGGTAACACAGGGATTTGCCTGCCCCGGTGGGCATCACCGCCAGCGCATGGCGTCCGGCCAGCAAATTGTTCATCACGGCTTCCTGGCCAGGACGAAAATCCTCAAAGCCGAACACGTCCTTCAGGACCCGCCGCATGGGGCTGGTATCGGTTACCTGTATCACGGGATTTTCGTAACCTATCGGATGGCGAACGCACACCGGAATTTCTCCGGCCGCGCCTCAAATCATCCCGATATCTTGTTCGATGGCGTGAGGCTTTTTGAAGCTAAAGCCTTGAGCCTGGAAGAACCACGATGCATCGACAGGCAAAAGAGCCCCCGGACCGTGAGGTCCGGGGGCTCTTTTCGGAATAGCAGCCGCTTAGAAGTTGAAGCGGACGCCAGTGCGGTAGTTACGACGCAACGTACCATCGACGGTCGGCAGGTTCTGGATGTTGTCGATCGCGAAATAGATCGTGATATTGTCGTTCCAACGATAGCTGGTGCGCAGATCGATGGGGAACACGGCGGGCACATAGTTCGAGTCCACCATGCCCTCCTGCAGTTCGCCGCTGGAAACGGTGGGCGTGCCGGCCGCGCTGTAGCTGACCGCACGGAGCGCCAGGGCGGGCTGGCCCTGGGTGCCGCCATAACGCTTCGCGTCGCCTGTGAAGCGCGTGCCGATGCCCCACGACCAGGCGCCTTCCTTATAGTTGGCACTCAGGTTGCCGCGGATGCGGGCGCCACCGTTGGAACGCCCCTCGGTCTGACCGGCGCCCTGATAGCGCACGCCTTCGCGGATTTCCGAATAGTCGTAAACGTAGGTGGCGTCGAAGGCGAGGTCCAGGTCGCCGTTCCAGAACGCGAAGCCATAGTCCATCTGGAAGTCGAAGCCCGCGGTCGAGATCAGCGTAGCGTTGACCTTGCCCGTGCGAACGCTGGTGTACAGACCGGTGGTGGTGTTCAGGCCCGAGATCGAGGCGCAATAGCCCTGCTCACCCAAACGGCAGCGACTGACGACGGTATCGAACCCCGTCGCCTGCAGGCCGCCATGCAAGTGGATCTGGTACCAGTCCAGCGACGCGCTGAGGCCCTCGAGGAAGGACGGCCTGAAGACCACGCCGGCCGACAGGGTGTTGGCTTTTTCCGGCTGCAGGTTGGGATTGCCGCCCGAGATGTTCTGGCAGGTGAACGTCGCGGGGGCCATGCCAGTAATGAAGTTCGGGCAGTTGTTCTGGTTGTTGAACCCGCCCGTGGAGTACAAATCGTCCACCAGCGGCGCGCGGATGTCGAGCGACCAGGTGCCGCGAACCATCAAATCGTCATTGATCTGGCTCTGAAGACCAATCTTCCAGGTCTCAACCAGGCCGCTGGTGGAATAGTCCGTGAGACGGCCGGCGGTGTT
>DATFFI010000058.1:0-8863 GCA_035250225.1 Rhizomicrobium sp.
CGGCCGCGCCGCGCACCCTGGCGGGCGACCTGCAACAGAAGCTCAATGCCTGGACCGGCATGCGCTGGAGTGTCTCCATCGCCCGCGAAGGCGGCGCCCCGACGCTGGCCGAGCAGCGCAAGGCCGTGAAGGCGGCGCGGATGGAAAGCGTGATGCAGGAGCCGATGGTGCGCGCCGTGCTGGATCGTTTCCCCGGCGCCGAGATCGTGGCGGTGCGCGATGTGGTGGCGGAAGATGTTGCCGCGCCGATGCTCGACAAGGACGAGTAGACACGATTGTCATGGCCCACTTTACGTGGGCCATCCAGGGCCGGAAGCGCGGTGCTGGTTGCCCGGGATGGCCCGCCCCTCTTCTAAAAATAGAGGGCCGGGCCATGACAGGTTGGGATTTTCAGGAAACCCTATAGAAAATTGTTCGGCCAGATCATCGAACGCCACATATGGGCGACCGGCGAATTGTCGAAACCCAGGCCTTCCCTGGGCTGGCGGAAATTGCGGCCGATCACATCCTCGAATTCGGCCGGATCGATCACCACGCCTTCCTCGAAGGCATAGATATCGTTCACGGTGATGACGCGCCCGGTCATGTACCAGCGGTGCGCGCGCGCGTCCTCATATGACTTCTGGAGATATTCGGGCACCTTGTGGCTGGCGCCGAAGTATCGGTTATAGGCGTGCGGATAGTCATAGCCATTCTCGGGATCGGCGAAGAAACGCAGCGCCTGGTGCTTTTCCACGCCCCAGGCGATCTCGGGATCGACATAGGGCGTGATCATCTGGGCCGCCCAATAGCCATGATCGACGCGGATCAACCCCGCCACCGAAATGTCATGCAGCAGGCAGGCCATCACGATCTTATCGTCGCAGCCATTCGCCTGCGCCCGCCTGGCGCTCTGCAGCAGGTGGTTGACGGTGAAGCTGTCGAAACGGTGGCGGAAAAAATCCAGCAAGCTGGGCTTGTCCGGCATTTTCGGCAAAGCGGGATTGTCGCCGCTCATCATCACCACACCGGGCTTCAACTGCCCCATCACCGCCATGATGGTCTCGCTGTGCCGCTCCTCCAGCAGCTCGATCGGCTGCGGCAGCGTCAGCCGTGTTTTTTCGGTTTCATTGCCCATGGTCACCTTGATCTTGCGGGAAGTATGGCACCGAAAATATGGCGCGGAACGGGAGGCTCTGCTAGAGCTTGGTCATGTCTGCTCTGGGCTCTGAAATCGAACGCCTGATCCAGCTTCTGTCCAAGCTGCCGGGATTGGGGCCGCGCTCGGCCCGCCGCGCCGCGCTGGCGCTGCTGAAGAAGCGCGACACGCTGCTGGAGCCGCTGGCGGCGGCCATGACCGACGCCGCCGCCGCGATCAAGCCCTGCCAAGTCTGCGGCAATCTCGATACCAGAAGTCCCTGTGCCATCTGCAGCGACAATCGCCGCGACGGCCATATCCTTTGCGTGGTCGAGGATGTCGCCGATCTCTGGGCGCTGGAGCGGGCCGGCGTCTTCCGTGGCCGCTATCATGTGCTGGGCGGCGCCCTGTCGGCGTTGGATGGCATCACGCCCGAGAAGCTGAATGTGGGCGGGCTGATGGAGCGGGTGAAAAACGGCGTCGATGAAGTGATCCTGGCGATGAACGCCACCGTCGAAGGCCAGACCACGGCGCATTACCTGATGGACTTGCTCACCAATGTAAAAGTAACCCGCCTGGCCCATGGCGTTCCGGTGGGTGGCGAGCTGGATTATCTGGATGAGGGCACGCTCAGCGCCGCATTCAGAGCTCGGCGGGAGCTCTAGGCTCGCTCCGCAATCCAGTGCTGCACTGGCAGGGTGATGCCTACCAGCAGGGCCGCGATCATCCAATTATCCAGCATACCGGCAAGGCGCTGTTGCCAGACGCTTTCGATTCCCGGCATCAGAAAGGCCAGCAGCAGCGTCGCCGCTACCGCCAGTACCGCCGTCATCGCCAGGCCGCGGCGGAAACGCCGCTGCTCCATGCGCGCCAGCACCGCGACCTCGAACGCCAGGTCACGCGCCGCCGGCGCGTCATCCAGCAGCATTCGCGCCACTTTCCCATTGCCTTCGCTCATGGCTCATCTCCCAGCAGGCCGGCCAGTTTGGCCCGCCCGCGCGTGATATGCGATTTTACCGTACCCAGCGGCAAAGCCAATGCTTCTGCCGCTTCTTCATGGGTGAATTCCATGCCCAGGCAGAGCAGGATCGCGGCCCGCTGATCGGCCGGAAGCGTGGCGCAGGCGGCGGTCAGGTCCATCCGCAACCCCGGGTCAACCACGTTCACCGGTTCCCGCGTCTCATGCCATTTGGTCTCGCGGGCGAGAAGCCGGGCCCAGCCGCGCCGGCTTTGGCGGTGCTTGCGCCAGGCGATGCCGAACAGCCAGGCGCGGAAGGACCGCTCTGGGTCGTAGCGCACCATCCGCTCCCAGACAAAGACGAAGGTTTCCTGCGCCAGATCGTCCGCTTCGGCATGATTGCCGCAGAGTCGTCTCAGGAAGGCGCGCAGCTTCTGCTGGTGAAGCCGGACAAGCTGTCCGAAGGCTTCGGTCGAACCGGCCTGGGCCGCGCGGACCCAGGCCGGTTCGCTTTCCTCCTCGGTCACTGCCGCGAATTCCCTTCGCGCTTCTGCCAGCTCAACAGGTTGATCAGCTTGCCGACGCAGAGGGCAACCATGATCAATGCGACGAAGAGGAATGGCACCATGGCTTCCACCTCGTCCCCCGACTCCACCAGGGCGAACATGACAAAGCCGATTGCCAGCGCGGCGAACAGGAAGACCGAAGACCAGCTGGGCGTTTTCCTTGCATGCCCCGAAAAATGCGGGTCGCGCAGCGCCGCCAGCAATTCGGGCGGCGGTTCCTTGCCCTGGTCGGCATAGCTTTTGATGATGTCAATAGTGCGGTTGGCGCGGGCATGCCGCTGCCACATGCTGATCATGCCCATTCCCATGCCAAGGATGGGGAAAATCAGCCACCAGAAACGGTGAAACAACTCGTAAAAATCGCCATGCATGGTCTGCCCCCTTTGGCTGGTTTCCGGCTTATTGGCCGCCGCGGGTGGCCATGGATGCGACCGGCGGCAATAAATCTGTCTGGAATGCCCTGCCACTGCGTTCCATCCGGGCAAGGGTGGCCTCGGTGAGGCGGCGGACCGCAATCATGGCGGCTGCCAGGATGGGCGGCAGAAAAACCCAGTGAAGGACAAATTCCCAGGCGAGGGTGGCGTTCATGGCAAGAACTCCTTGGTTTCGCCCTTGTTCGCCGTCGCCCGGCTTGCCGGATGCGCCTAGGAAAGAGATTTCATCTCCGGAGGCGCAAGTTCGACCTTTTCGATCCTTTCTGCGCGGCCGGTGATCTTGGCCGTCGAGATCAGGATATTCTTGATGTCGGCATCGGCCTGGTTGAAATGGCTTTGCAGCTTGCTCACCCGGTCCGACAGCAACCGGACATCGTTGAGCATGGCGCCGACCTCCTTCCGGATCAGGTCGGCCTGCTCGCGCATGCGGGCGTCCTTCATCACCGTCTGGATGGTGTTGATCGCCAGCATCAGGATATTGGGCGAGACCACGATCACATGGGTGCGATGGGCCTTCTGGATCAGGTCGGCGAAACTGTCATGCAGGTCGGCATAGATGGATTCCGAGGGTACGAACATGATCGCCGGGGTCTGGACCTCGCCGGGGATCAGATATTTCTCGGCAATGTCGGCGACATGTTTGCCGACCGCGACACGGACCTGGGCCAGCGCCGCCTTCTTTTCCTCTTCGCTGCCGGCACGCCGCAGCAGGTCGAAGCCTTCCAGCGGAAATTTGGAATCGATCACCAGCAGCGCATTCTGTCCCGGCAGGCGGATGATGCAGTCCGGCCGGTTCTTGTTCGACAGGGTGAACTGGAATTCGTAGAGCGAGGACGGCAATCCGTCGCGGACGATTTCCTCCATCTGGACCTGGCCGAAAGCGCCGCGCGATTGCTTGTTGGACAGAACCTGCTGCAACGACACGACCTGGCCGGACAGGGCCGAGATATTCTTCTGCGCCTCGTCGATCACGGTCAGCCGGGTCTGGATGCCGCCCAGCGTTTCGCCGGTCTTCTGGGCGTTGGCCGCCAGGCTCTCGCCCATTTTTTCCTTCAGGGCGTCGATCTGCGCCGTCAGGGCGGCCTGAGCCGCCACCGTGGCACGGAACTGTTCCGCGATGGTCGCCTGGCCCTGCAGCACCGTGTCCAGCCGGGGATCGGGCGCTGCCGGCAACGCGGCTTTGGGCCGGGCAAAGGCGAAAATCGCCGCCGCCGCAACCACCGCCACTGCCAGGATAATCAGTTCCATAAACTTGACCCTTAAGCCGTCCGAGCTTATCTCAGCCCCATGGCCATTCGCCCCATCCTGACCGCGCCCGATCCGCGCCTCAAGGCGGTTTCGACCGATGTCGAGACCGTGGATAGCGCGATTCGCGCCCTGATCGGCGACATGGCCGACAGCATGTATGCCGCCGACGGCATCGGCCTGGCGGCGGTGCAGATCGGGGTGCCCAAGCGGGTGCTGGTGATCGACCTCGACCAGAAAGAGGGCAAGAAGAATCCCATCGCCTACATCAATCCCAAACTCGTCTGGGCTTCGGAAGAAAAGGCCGTGTTCGAGGAAGGCTGCCTTTCCGTCCCCGAAATCTGGGACGATGTCGAACGGCCGGCCCGGATCACATGCGAGTATCTCGACCGCGACGGCAACAAGCAGCTGCTGGAAGCCGATGGCCTGCTGGCCACCTGCCTGCAGCATGAGATGGATCATCTCAATGGCGTGCTGTTCATCGACCATCTCTCGCGCCTGAAGCGCAGCATGGCGGTCAAGAAGCTGACCAAGCTCAAGAAGCTCAAAGAGCCCGCCTAAATGCGCCTTGCATTCATGGGCACCCCCGACTTCGCGGTGCCGACGCTGGCCGAATTGCTGGCGCAGGGCCATGACATCGCCGCTGTCTATTCCCAGCCGCCGCGTCCCAAGGGCCGCGGCATGGATGCCCTTCCCGGTCCGGTGCACAAATTCGCCGATGCCGCCAAACTGCCCGTGCGCACGCCGCTGTCGCTGAAAACCGAAGCCGAACAGGCCGAGTTTGCTGCCCTCGCTCTCGATGCCGCCATCGTGGTGGCCTACGGCCTGCTGCTGCCCAAAGTCATCCTCGATGCGCCCCGCCTGGGTTGTTTCAACCTGCATGGTTCGTTGCTGCCGCGCTGGCGCGGCGCCGCCCCCATCCAGCGGGCGGTGATGGCGGGCGACGCCGAAACCGGCGTGATGGTGATGAAGATGGAAGAGGGGCTGGATACCGGCCCGGTCCTGATGGCCGAGCGGGTGCGGATCGGCCGCAAGACCTCCGGCGACCTCGCCGATGAACTGTCGCGCCTGGGCGCCGACCTGATGGTGCGGGCCCTGTCGGCGCTGGATCGCGGCACGGTGGCGGAAAATCCGCAAAGCTCGGACGGCGTGACCTATGCGAAGAAAATCGCCAAGGATGAAGCGCGGATCGACTGGACGAAAAGCGCGGCCGAGATCGACGGCCTGATCCGCGGCCTCTCGCCCTGGCCCGGCGCTTTCACCGAGGCCAAAGGCGAACGCCTGAAAATTCTTTATGCCGAACCGGTCGGCGGCAAGGGTGCGCCCGGCGAGGTGATCGGCGACGATCTCACCGTGGCCTGCGGCGACGGCGCTTTGCGCCTGAAGCGGGTACAGCGCGCCGGCGCGCGCGTGATGGCGGCGGATGAGCTGCTGAAAGGCTTTCCCCTCAAGGCAGGCACATGCTTGGGCTAACGGGTGTTTGTTTTCCACCCCACGACCACGCCGTTTTCGACGATAATGCGGATGGCATACTGCCCACGCCCCATCCTATTGTATTTCCAAGTATCGGTCGTTTTTGTTTTCAAGACTTTATTGTCAACGGATGCTGGCGTGCCGCGGGAATCCAAAAGCTGCTCCGCCGTTTGACCTTCCCACACTTCTCTCCTCATAAGACGTTCCACCAGATCGGCGTCTCCGTACTTTTCCATAAGCGCTTTGCGACGTTGTGCGCGGGCAAGCGCCGCGAAGAACGCCCAAAGCACGAGCCCCAAGCCAATAAAAACAAGGAATTCCATTTGTGCCCCCACAGGAATGCTTGTGAGAGCAGCCTATATTTAAAACTGCTTATGCGCGAGTGGCGGAATCAGAGGGTGTGGGCCTGATGCGGTTTCGCCTCACTTTGGAGTATGACGGCGGTCCCTTTGTCGGTTGGCAGCGCCAGGACAATGGTCCCTCGGTGCAGGGCGCGCTGGAGGACGCCATCGAGCAATTTTCCGGCGCGCGAGTGACGGTGACGGGTGCGGGCCGCACCGATGCCGGGGTTCATGCCCTGGGCCAGGTGGCGCATTTCGACTTGGGTAAGGAATTTGCCGCCGACAAGGTGCGCGACGCCCTCAATCATTTCCTGCGGCCTTCGCCGGTGGTGGTGCTGGACAGTGCCATCGTGGTCGATGATTTCCATGCCCGCTTTTCCGCCACCGGGCGGCATTACCTGTTCCGCATTCTCAACCGCCGCGCCCAACCGGCACTGGAGGCCGGCAAGGTCTGGCACCTCACTGCCAGGCTGGATGCCGATGCCATGCATGCAGCCGCGCAAGCGCTGGTGGGGCAACATGACTTTACGACGTTTCGCGCCGCCGAATGCCAGGCCCAGTCGCCGGTCAAGACGCTGGATCGCATCGATGTCAGCCGCAGGGGCGAGGAAATCCATATCCAAACCTCGGCCCGCTCCTTCCTGCATCACCAGGTGCGCTCCTTTGTCGGCTCGCTGAAACTGGTGGGCGAAGGCAAATGGAGCCCGCGCGATCTCAAGGACGCGCTGGATGCCCGCGACCGCAGCGCCTGCGGTCCGGTCTCGCCGCCGGACGGGCTCTATCTGGTGAAGGTGGATTACTAGGAATTCACAGCCGTGCGTTTGGCGTTCTGGTGCGATCCAGCGCGGGCCATTGCATGGAACAATCTGGAAGCGGACCTTCTTTCCCGGTTATGCGCTCAACCGCGATGGCGTAGAGCGTGATCTGATCCAGGCGGGGAAAGAAGCCTTTGGGCCGATCCCATTCCGGCTTGCCGTATTTTTGCATCAAAGCTTCGAAGAACCGCTGCTTGGCGTCCGTTTCCTCCACTATACGGATTCTCCCGAACAGGATGACGCTTCGAAAGGCAACGCTGGTGTCGCATTCGAACCTGCCATAAGGAAAGATTTCGCCGGGCTCATCTACTTCAAAGCAGACGCGCGATTCATGCTCGACGTTGGTGCGCAGTTGGCCCCTTGCCTTTGCGCTGTGCAGGAAAACCTCACCATCCAGCCAGACATACAGCATGGGAACGCAATAGGGATAACCATCCTCTCCCAGAACCGCTACGCGGCCGCAAAATCCTTTTTGCAGCGTCTCCAACGTCAGGGCTGCTGGCATCGCCTTGTCGGCACGTCGCATTTGCGGGGGGGTGCTCATATGGCCTCCTCGGGCTAAAGGTCCACCAGCGTCACACTACCCGGGTCGATCGGCTCGCCCAGAAAAATCTGTCCCAGATGGGCGAAGCGCCCGGGCGCATCGGTGCAGAGAAAGCGCGACGATCCCGCACCATTCGCCAGCAGGTTTTTCTCTTTCAGGATCGTCTCCACCGCGCCGGCCGTTGTTTCGGCACTGTCGATGATGGCGACGTCGTTGCCGGCAACCTCGGCAATCACATCCTTCAGCACCGGAAAATGGGTACAGCCCAGCACCAGGCCTTTTGGCCGGGGCAGGGTGCCCAGCAGCGGTTTCAGATAACGCTCCGCCACCAGCCGCGGGATCTCGCCGTTGCGCAGGCCTTCCTCCGCCAGCGCCACGAACAAGGGCGCGGCCTGCTGCACCACCGGCAGGCGCGGACTCAAAGCCTGGATGGCGCGGACATAGGCGCCGCCCTTCACCGTGCCTTCGGTGGCGATCACGGCAATGGGCCCTTCGGGCGCTGCCGCCACTGCGGCAGCGGCCCCGGGCGCGATCACGCCCACCACCGGCAGCGGCGCCAGGCTTGTCGTCAAAGCCGGCAGTGCCGCCGCCGAGGCGGTGTTGCAGGCCACCACCAGCAGCTTGATGTCATGCGCCAGCAGCGCCCTGGCCGCCTGCACCGCATAGCGCGTCACGGTCTCGGGGCTTTTGGTGCCGTAAGGCAGGCGTGCCGTGTCGCCCAGATAGAGAAAGGATTCGCCCGGCAGGCGCTGCTTCAGCGCCCGCATCACGGTCAGGCCGCCCATGCCGGAATCGAAGATGCCGATGGTCATTTGGGAGGGGTAGCGAAGTAAGCCTTGAGCAGCGCCGTATAAATGTCAGCGAGCGAATGGATCTCCGCCACCGGCACGCACTCATCGACCTTGTGCATGGTGGCGCCGGCCAGGCCGAGTTCGACCACCGGGCAGGCATCCCTGATGAAACGCGCGTCCGAGGTGCCGCCGCTGGTGGAAAAGGCGGGCGCGCTGCCGGTGACGCTCTTGACCGCATCCGAGACCAGCGAAGTGAAAGGCCCCGGCGCGGTGAGGAAGGAGACGCCGCTGACCTGCGGCACCACGGAAATTTCCGCCTCGGTCTCGGCCACCACTTGCGCGACCTCGCCCTCGATCCAGCCCATCAGGCTGCTGGGCGTGTGCAAATCATTGAAGCGGATATTCAGGCGCGCCCGCGCCTCACCCGGGATCACATTGGTGGCGGGATTGCCCACATCCATGGTGGTGAAGCACAGGTTCGACGGATCGAAATGCTCGCTGCCATCGTCAAGTTTGTGCGCCGACAGCCGCGTCACCAGCAGCGCCAGGGGCGGAATGGGATTTTTCGCTCGGGCCGGA
>DATFFI010000059.1:0-2864 GCA_035250225.1 Rhizomicrobium sp.
CGACGATGCCGCGGCGGAGCGGTGGAGAGAATAAAACTCAGGATGTCGTGGCTCGGCTTGCCCAGGCCATGACATCAGAACTTAAGCTGAAACCTTCGCCTCGCCGCGCACCTGATCCGCATAGGCATTCATCAGCTGCTCGGTCAGCGCGCCGGGCTTGAAGGTATAGGGCCCGATCTCGCGCACCGGCGTCACTTCCGCCGCCGAGCCGGTGAGGAAACACTCTTCAAAATCGCTCATTTCTTCCGGCATGATGTGGCGCTCGATCACCTTGATCTGGCGCTCCTTGGCGATGGCGATCACCGACTGACGCGTCAAGCCGTTGAGGAAGCAATCCGGAATCGGCGTGTGCAGCTCGCCATCCTTGATGAAGAAGACATTGGCGCCGGTCGCCTCGCTGACATAGCCGCGATAGTCGAAGAACATGGCGTCGGCATAGCCCTTGGCTTCGGCTTCGTGCTTGCAGAGGGTACAGATCATGTAGAGACCCGCCGCCTTGGCATGCACCGGTTCGGTTTCCGGCGACGGCCGCTTGTAGCGGGCGATGTCCAGACGGATGCCTTTCAGCTTTTCCGCCGGGCTGAAATAGGAGGGCCAGGGCCAGGTGGCAATGGCGACATGGATGGTGGTGGCCTGGGCCGACACCGCCATCATCTCGCTGCCGCGGAAGGCGACCGGGCGCAGATAGCCGTCGACGATGTTGTTGGCCTTGCAGACATCGATGCAGGCCTGGTTGATCTCGTCCTGGGTGAAGGGAATCTTCATGCCCAGCGTCTCGGCCGACGCGAACAGCCGCTCGGTATGCTCCTTCAGCTTGTAGATGGTGCCGTTATACATGCGCTGGCCTTCGAAGACGCAGGAGCCGTAATGCAGGCCATGGGTCAGCACATGGGTCTTGGCATCCTTCCAGGGCACCAGCTTGCCGTCATGCCAGATGACGCCATCGCGCTGGTCAAAGGGGATCACACCGGCCATGAAACGTTCCTTTTCCGCCCTGATGCCCGCCGGGTCCCCCAATTCGGATTGAGGGGTGGATTTTGGGGCCCTTGCCCCCGCCCCGGTCCGGGCTTTACGTATTGCAGCATGGCGGAGACGAAAACGGCAAGTCCGGCCAAAGGGTTTTGGCATCGGTTCCCGGCATGGCAGCCATGAGCACGCCCTTGGCCGATCCGCATCTGCTGGTGGTTGATGACGATGAGCGCCTGCGCGCGCTGCTGCAGCGCTATCTGGCGACCAATGGTTACCGGGTCAGCGCCGCCGCCGACGCCACCGAGGCGCGGCAATTGCTGGCCAATATGGAATTCGACCTGATGGTGCTGGACGTGATGATGCCCGGGGAATCCGGGCTGGATTTCGCCCGCGACCTGCGCCAGACCTCGTCCCTGCCCATCCTGATGCTGACGGCGCGGGGCGAAAGCGCCGACCGCATCGAAGGCCTGGAACGCGGCGCCGACGATTACCTGCCCAAGCCCTTCGAGCCGCGCGAGCTCCTGCTGCGGATCAACTCGCTGCTGCGCCGGGTGACGCCGGCACCCAGCGCCGCAGCCCAGCCGGTGCGCATGGGCGCGGCGCTGTTCGATCCCGAAGGCGGCCGCCTCACCCGCAGCGGCAAGCCGGTGAAGCTGACCGGCGCCGAAGCGGCGCTGCTGCAACTCTTCGCCGCCCATGCCGGACGGCCCTTCAGCCGCTCGGATCTCTGCAAGCGGCTGGGCGTGGCGCTGGAACGCTCCATCGATGTGCAGGTGACGCGCCTGCGCCGCAAGATCGAGGACGATCCCAAGCTGCCGCTCTACCTGCAGACGGTGCGCGGGGTCGGTTACATGCTCGTGCCTGACCGATGATGTTGAACCCCTGGGACCCGATCCGGCGCTTCCTGCCGCGCGGCCTGTTCTGGCGCTCGCTCATCATCATCGTCGCCCCCATCGTCCTGCTGCTCAGCATCCTGACTTACGTTTTCTTTGAACGGAACCTGGAAACCAGCACAAGGGCGCTGGCCACCGACGTCGCCGCCGATGTGGCGCTGCTGGTGGCGCTGGAAGACAGTGCGCCGTCAGACTTGCGGGAGTTCCTGCGCAGGCTTTCGGCGCAGCAATTGCGCTACCGCATTCTCTTCCATCCCGGCCAGCGGGTGACGCCGCCGCCACTGCCGTCCCGCAGCACCATCGACCGGGCGCTGGACGAAGTGATGGCGCAGCAGATCGGGCCGCGCCGCCATTTCATCACCGGCAGGGTGGGGGATGATTTCGACATCAAGGTCGATGTCCATGACGGCGTGCTGGATATATTGGTGCCGCAGCAGCGCGTCACCATCGCCCAGCCCGATTTGTTCATCGCCTGGATGGGCGGTTCGTCCCTGCTCTTGATCGGCATCGCGGTCCTGTTCCTGCGCGGCCAGGTACGGCCGATCGAAAGGCTGGCCCGCGCCGCGGAAAGCTTCGGCAAGGGCCGCGCCGTGCCCGACTTCAAGCCTTATGGCGCCACCGAGGTGCGGCGCGCCGCCCAGGCCTTCATCACCATGCGCGAACGGATCGAACGCCATGTCGGCCAGCGCACCGAAATGCTGGCCGGGGTCAGCCATGACCTCAAAACCCCGCTGACCCGCATGAAGCTGGCACTGGCAATGATGACACCGAATGCGGAGCTGGAAGCACTGCGTTCCGACATTGCCGAGATGGAGCATATGCTGGACGAATATCTGGCCTTTGCCCGCGGCGAAGGCGGCGAGGAGTCCGTCATGACCGACCTGGCGGCGCTGGCGGTGGGTCGAGAATGGCTGCGCATGCCGAATGGCCCGGCGGGCAGGGCGGTGCTGGGCGTAGGACTCCTCGACATGGTCGGCAACGTGACGTATCTCCTCGCCACCA
>DATFFI010000060.1:0-3004 GCA_035250225.1 Rhizomicrobium sp.
ATCTGCGCGTCTTCATAAATATCTCCGCAATGTTATGCCATAAGGGGTGAAGCCTGCGCCTTCATAGGACCGGATGGCGGAAGGATTTTTCGCCAAAACCCCGACGGTCAAGAGCTTGTGGCCGCGCTCGCGCGCCCAGACCTCGCAACCCTCGATCAAGGCGCGGCCCAGGCCTTTGCCGCGGACTTGGGGCTCCACATACAGCTCTGCCAGATAACCATGGCGCCGCTCCGGCTCGACCACGAACAATTCGGCATTCTGGTCATACGCAAAGGCCCAACCAACAGCTTTTCCGTCATTTTCGGCGATCAGCATGATGCCATGCCGTTCGGCGCAGCGATGCTGCAAGTGGCGCCAATGCTCGGCGGCGAAATCCGGGTCCCGGCGGCGATCGGGCTCAAACGCCGCTTCATAATCCTGCAATCCGTTGATGAAGGACAAGATCGCCGGTTCGTCCGCCGGAAGCCGCGCCTCACGAACGCTCATGCATCAATGTCCGCGCGATGGGTTTCGCGAATGAAGACCAGACCGATCACAAAGGTGACCGATGCCACGACGACTGGATACCAGAGACCGTAAAAGATGTCACCGGTGGCCGCCACCATCGCGAAGGCGGTGGTCGGTAGGAAGCCGCCGAACCAACCATTGCCCAGATGGTAAGGCAAGCTCATCGAGGTGTAGCGGATGGCGGCGGGGAACATTTCCACCAGCATGGCGGCGATAGGGCCATAGACCATCGCGACATAGATCATCAGCACGGCCAAGATAGCGACCACCGCCGGCTTGTTGACGCTGGCGCTGTCGGAGGCGGAGGGGTAGCCGGCGGCGACGAGCGCGGCGGAAACCCGTGTTTCCCAGGCGGCGCGGCGGGCGGCGAGACCCGTCTTGTCCAGCGCATGACCATCGAAGGAAGCCAGCAGGACATCGCCCACCCGCACCTGGGCCAGAGCGCCTTGGGCGGCCGCCTCATTGCGATAAGGAAGGCCGGCGCGGGCGAGATAGGATTTGGCAATATCACAGGAAGAATTGAACGCCGCCTTGCCGACCGGATCGAATTGGAAAGCACACGTCGCCGGATCGGCGATGACGGTAATGGGCGCGCGGGCCGAGGCGGCGGCCAGCCCCGGATTGGCTGCCGCCATCAAAGCATGAAACAAGGGAAAATAGGTCAGCGCCGCCAGCAAGCAGCCGCCCAGAATGACGGGCTTGCGGCCGATTCTGTCGGACAGCCAGCCGAACAGGACGATGAAAGGCGTACCGATGGCGAGCCCCAAAGCGACCAGCTGGTTGGTCAGCGCGCCATCGACCTTCAGGATCTTTTCCAGGAAGAACAGGGCGTAGAACTGGCCGGTATACCAGACCACCGCCTGCCCCGCCGTCAGCCCGGCTAGCGCCAAGATCACCAGCTTGAGATTTTTCTTGTTGGCAAAGGCCTCGGCGAGCGGCTTCTTCGAGGTCTTGCCTTCCTTGACCAGCCGTTGGAAGACCGGGCTTTCATTCAGGCGCAGGCGTATCCACAGCGACACGCCAAGCAGCACGCCGGACAACAGGAAAGGCAACCGCCAGCCCCAGGCGGCAAAACTGTCGGCGCCCAATTGGGTACGGATAACCAGGATCACGATCAGGCTGAGGAACAGACCCACCGTAGCGGTGGTCTGAATCCAGCTGGTGTAGAAGCCGCGCCGTCCGGCGGGCGCATGTTCGGCGACATAGGTGGCCGCGCCGCCATATTCCCCGCCCAGCGCCAAACCCTGGATCAGGCGCAGCGACACCAGCGCCAGCGGCGCGATCACGCCAACGCTGGCGTAAGAGGGCAGCAGGCCCACCGCGAAGGTGGCCAGGCCCATCAGCAGCATGGTGACCAGAAAGGTGTTCTTGCGGCCCCACAAATCGCCCAACCGCCCAAAGATCAGCGCCCCGAAGGGCCGTACCGCAAAACCCGCCGCGAAGGCCAGCAGGGCGAAGATATAACCCGTGGTCTCGTTGACGCCCGAGAAAAAGTGCCGGGTAATGTAGGTGGCGAGCGAGCCATAGAGATAGAAATCATACCACTCGAACACGGTGCCGACCGAGGCGCCGCCGATCACCAGCGCGTCGTTGCGATCCACCTTATGCGTGGTTTTCGACACTACCGCCTCCCAGCGGACCTTGCGGTCAGTGGTCGAGCGCCTTGACGATTTCTTCCGTCATCTTCTTGGCGTCGGCGAACAGCATCATGGTGTTGTCGCGGAAGAAGAGTTCGTTCTCCACGCCGGCGTAACCCGACCCCATGCCGCGCTTGATGAACAGCACGGTCTTGGCTTTTTCCACATCCAGGATCGGCATGCCGAAAATGGGCGATTTGGGATCGGTCTTGGCCGAAGGATTGGTGACATCATTGGCGCCGATCACATAGGCGACATCGGCTTGGGCGAATTGCGAATTGATGTCTTCCAATTCGAACACTTCGTCATACGGCACATTGGCTTCGGCCAGCAGAACGTTCATATGGCCGGGCATGCGGCCCGCCACCGGATGGATGGCGTAAGAGACCTTCACGCCTTCCTTCTTGAGCTTGTCGGCCATCTCGCGCACCGCATGCTGGGCCTGGGCCACCGCCATGCCGTAACCCGGCACGATGATGACGGACGCCGCATTCTTCATGATGAAGGCGGCGTCGTCGGATGAACCCTGCTTGACGGGGCGGGTTTCGGCCGGCCCCTTGGCCCCGCCGGTCTCGCCACCGAAGCCCCCGGCAATGACGCTGATAAAGCTGCGGTTCATGCCCTTGCACATGATGTAGGACAGGATGGCGCCGGAAGAACCGACCAGCGCGCCGGTGATGATCAGGGCGCTGTTTTCCAGGGTGAAGCCCAAGGCGGCGGCCGTCTCGCCGCCGAAACCGCCGAGGATGACCGAAATGAAGCTCCGGTTCATGCCCTTGCACATGATATACGAGAGAATCGCGCCCGAGGAGCCGACCAGCGCGCCGGTAATGATGAGCGCGGCATTGCCGAGCGTGAAG
>DATFFI010000061.1:0-10124 GCA_035250225.1 Rhizomicrobium sp.
CCGCACGGCTCACCCATCGCCGGGCTGGAAATCTGGCGCAGCCTGCCGCAGTGGGAAGACGAAGCCTTGCCCGGCCAGCCGGGCTCACAGCCGGTTTCGCCGGAAGAAGCCACCGCGCGGCTGGCGCGGCTGGTGGAAAGCACGCGGCCGGAACAGGCGGCCTACAGCAAGGCCGCCACCTATGCCTTCGGCCCACGCGAAGTGGCCGGCGCGCCCAAGGTGGCGTTGCTGGAAGCAGGCACCGGCACCGGCAAGACGCTGGGCTATCTCGCGCCCGCCAGCGTCTGGGCCGAGAAGAACGGGCCGGGCCTCTGGATCTCGACCTATACCCGCAATCTGCAGCGCCAGATCGTGCAGGAAATTGCCCGCCTCTATCCCGATCCGGTGGAACGGGCGGAAAAGGCGGTGGTGCGCAAAGGTCGGGAAAATTATCTCTGCCTGCTCAACTTTGAAGAAGCCGCCAAGCGCACGGCGCTGGCGCCCAGCCCCCGCAGCGTGGCGCTGGGACTGATCGCACGCTGGGCGGAATCGGGCAGCGATGGCGATATTTCCGGCGTCGGCTTTCCGGCCTTCCTGGCAGCCGCGATGCCGCTTTCCACCGTCACCGACCGGCGCGGCGAATGCATCTATGCCGCCTGCCCGCATTACCGGCTTTGTTTTATCGAGCGAACGGTGCGCAAGGCGCGCGTTGCCCCCATCGTCATCGCCAACCATGCCTTGGTCATCGCCCTAACGTCGCAAGAAAGCTCGGCGCAGGACTGGCTGGCGACGGAGGAGACCACAGACACCCCGCCCGAGCGGCGGCTACGCTATGTCTTCGATGAAGGCCACCATCTGTTCGACGCCGCCGACAGCGGCTTCGCCGCGCTGCTGTCGGGCCGCGAAATGGCCGAGCTGCGCCGCTGGGTGCGCGGGCCGGAAACGCGCGCCCGCAGCCGCATGCGCGGGCTGGAAGAACGGCTCAAGGACCTGATCGCCGATGACGAACAGGCGATAGGAGCGCTGGAGGAAGCGGTGATGGCCGCCGGCGCCCTGGCGGGCGAAGGCTGGACCCAGCGTTTGGGCAGTCCGCGCGGCCCCGGTGAAATATTCCTGGCGCTCGCCTACCAGCATGTGCGCGCCCGCAGCGGCGATGCCGATGCCTTCTACACGCTGGAAGCCGAACCCTATCCCATGGGCGAAGAGCTGCGGGAGGCGGTGCGGCATCTGTCGCGCGCCCTGAAGCGCCTGGCCGATCCGCTGGCCAACCTCGCCCGGCTATTGCGCAAGAAGATGGCCGACAAGAGCGCCGAGCTGGAGCCTTACACCCGCGCCCGCCTGGATGCGGCGGCGCGCGGGCTGGACCGCCGCGCCAAGCGCATCCTGCCGGCCTGGATGGCGATGCTGGAGACTCTCGAAACCGGCGAACTGGGCGATGAATTCATCGACTGGTTCGAGCTCAAGCGCGATGAGGGACGCGACAGCGATATCGGGCTGGAGCGGCACTGGATCGATCCCACCATTCCGCTGGCCGCCGAAGTCTTCGCCCCGGCGCATGGGGCGCTGGTGACTTCGGCGACGCTGCGCGACACGTCCCAGACGCTCCGCGAGGGGGGCGCGGACGACTGGACCGCCGCCGAGATCCGCACCGGCGCCGGTCATCTGCCCGAACCGCCGCGGCGCGCCTTGTTCGGCTCGCCCTTCGACTATGCCAAGCAGGCGCGCATTTTCGTGGTCAATGATTTGCCGCGCCGCGATGCCCAGGCGCTGGCCGCCGCGATGCGCGAATTGTTCCTGGCCAGCGGCGGCGGCGCGCTGGGCCTGTTCACGGCGGTGCGCATGCTGAAGGACACCGCTGCCCGCATTGCCGAGCCGCTGGCCGCCGCCGGCATTCCGCTCTACGCCCAGCATATCGACCGGCTGGACACCGGGGCGCTGGTCGATCTTTTCCGCAGCGAAGAGAATGCCTGCCTGCTGGGCACCGATGCCTTGCGCGACGGCGTCGATGTCCCGGGACGTTCACTCAGGCTGGTGGTGTTCGACAAGGTACCCTGGCCCAAGCCCACCATCCTGCACAAGGCGCGGCGCGCCCGTTTCGGCAAGGGTTATGACGACCTCATCACCCGTTTCCGCCTCAAGCAGGCCTTTGGCCGCCTGATCCGCGGACCGGAGGACCATGGCTGTTTCGTGATCCTGGAAGGCGCGACCCCGTCCCGGCTGCTGGACGGCCTGCCCCCGGAAACCCCGATCAAGCGGGCGGGACTGGCGGAGGTGATTGGGGATATCCGGGCCTTCCTGGGGCCGGACGCTATCGGGGCCGAGGCCGCCCCCCTTATAAGTCCCTGATGGCTCAGCCCAGTCCGATCCCGGCCGATGATTTCGGCCGCCATGCCAGCGGCATCCTGCCCAGCCATGTGCTGGAGCGGCTGGTGGCCGATGGCCGGGAAGTGATTGCGTCCGAACCACTGGCGCCTGGCCAGATCCAGCCGGCCAGCATCGATTTGCGCCTGGGCGCCAGGGCCTGGCGTGTGCGCGCCAGCTTCCTGCCCGGTCCCAATGCCAGCGTGGCCGAGCGCCTGCCCAGCGTTTTCATGCACGAAATCGACCTGACCAATGGCGCGGTGCTGGAAACCGGCAGCGTCTATATCGTACCGCTGCTGGAAAGCGCCGCCTTCAGCGAAGGCATTTGCGGCGCCGCCAATCCCAAAAGCTCCACCGGCCGCATCGATGTCTTTGTCCGGCTGATCACCGATCACGCCGCCGCCTTCGACCGCATCGCCGCCGGTTACAAGGGCCCGCTTTTCGCCGAGATCAGCCCCCGCACCTTCCCGGTGCTGGTGCGCAAAGGCTCGCGCCTAAACCAGTTGCGCCTCAGGCTGGGCGCGCCCACCTCCAGCGATGCGGCGCTGAAGGAACTGCATCTGCGCAGCCCTCTCACCGATGTCGCGCCGATCATTGACGGCGGTCTGGCGCTGTCGATTGATTTGAAAGGCACGACACAGGGCTCCAACCGTATCGGCTGGCGCGCCAAGCGCCATACCGGCCTGATCGATGTCGACAAACCGGGCCTGCTCGATCCCTGGCAGTTCTGGGATCCGATCATCGCCGATCCCGAGGGCCGCCTGGTGCTGGATCCGGACGAGTTCTATATCCTGGCCAGCCGTGAACGCGTCGCCATTCCGTTGGATCACGCCGCCGAAATGGAGCCCTTCAACCCGCTGGTGGGCGAGTTCCGCGTCCACTATGCCGGCTTCTTCGACCCCGGCTTCGGCCTGGAAAACGGCAAGCCTTGCGCCCGCGCCGTGCTGGAAGTGCGTTCCCGTGAGGTCCCTTTCATCCTCGAGCATGGCCAGGTGATCGGCCGGCTGGTGTTCGAGCGCCTGACCGACCCGCCCCCCAATCCGTATGGACAGGGAATCGGATCCAACTATCAACGCCAGGGACTCAAGCTCTCCAAGCACTTCCGCGAGCCCTGAAGCGCCGGTTCCGCACGGCAACCTGGAACGATTCCACGTCGCGCGGCGGATGTTCCGAGGACGGACCATCCGCCCGCACCTTAAGATGTTGCGGGAAACACACAGCTCCTTGCCAAAAAGCGATCCGGCCACAGAAGGCCGCCATCCAGCGGTTGCGTCTAGCTGCCCTTACGGCAGAGTGAGGGCGCTGCGGATGGACGGTTTGGGGAAACCCCGCAGTGTTTGGCCCAAGACCCATCGCAAAGATGGGCAGCGGTCCGAAGGTCCGATTAAAGGGGGCAGAAGTGAGGCGGCTACGGCGCGAAAGCAGCCGGCCGCCTCATGTTTTTGGTCTGTTGCCTAAGGTTTTTTGGTTTTCTTCAGCCCATCCACCAGCGCGAAGGGCAGATAATAAATCATCACCGACAGCGCCCCGATCAGCACCAGTTGCGGGATGTACCAGGGCCAGGGTGACAGCAGGGTCAGCAGATTCTGGCCCGCCGGCTTCTCGCGCAGGAAGCCGTAATTGACCCCCAGCAGCCAATCGACCAGCCCCGCCACCGCCAGATAGGCGAGACTCGCCAGCACCACCCGCAGCAGCGATTTCAGCGTCGGCCGCATCCGCGAACCCAAAGTAAGATAGAGCAAGCCGGCGATGATGCCGCCATGCTGGATGAAGAAGAACAGGAACTGGGGATCGGGAAAGTCATAATAGACGGTGGGCGTGATGACGCCCTGCAGCGTTCCGCCCAGCCCCCAGAAATAGCCAAGCTCATAGGCGAACTGGTTGCGGGTGAAGAGCGCGGCGATCAGCGCCACCTGCGCCCAATCGCACAGATGCATCGGCAACGAACGGTCCAGGGAAAGTTCGCCTCGCGCGCCATTGACCAGAAGAAAGCCGACCCAGCCGGCGATCAACAGCACACCCAGGACGATGCGGGTCAGGCGGTCGGCATGGCGTCCCAGATGCTCGTGACGGGCGGCCAGCGCCATGACCAGCGGCACCGCCAGCGTCAGCGCGATGGCGGCAAGGTGCGACGGCCCAAACAGGACGAAAAGCGGCGGCGACATGCAGGCCCCGGTTCAGCGCAGGAAAGCTAGCCGAAGCCCTACTTGGGCGCGAGGGATTTTCGGTCCTGGCTAGGAGCGTCGCGCGGAGCGTGCTTTAGCACGTGAGCACGCGCGACAACGCCAGGGCCGAAAAGAACCGCGCCCTAGCGCTCGCGGCCGGCGTTGCGCCAGCGGGTGACTATCGCGTCCAGGCCGTTGCGATCCATGTTGGGCGCCTTCCAGCTCTTCGAGAAGCCGCCCTGGCCGCTCTTGGGCACTACGCGCTTGCCCAGATCGTCGAAGCGCACCCGCATCGGCATGGAGACGCCCTGCCCCAGCACCAGCGCCTCGCGGTCACCCAGCAGCGGCAGGAATTCGATCAGATCGCCCATGCCTTCATACATGGAGCCGGCAATCACCGCCTGGTCGCGTTCGCTGGACAGGCGCAGCGCGACGGCGGTGCCGCATTGCGAAACAATGGTGGCGTCCAGTTCGCTGGGGCGCTGCGTCACCAGCGCCAGCGAGAGGCCGTATTTGCGGCCCTCCTTGGCGATACGCGACAGGGCCTGGCGGGTGGGCACGAATTTCTTGTCGTCGGCGGGGGCATAGCGATGCGCTTCCTCGCAGACCAGCAGCATGGGCAGGCCGCCCTTGCTCCAGACCGCCAGATCGAAGGCCAGGCGCGAGATCACCGAGATCACCACATCCAGGATTTCCGCCGGGATGGTGGACAGATCGATGACGCTGACGGGGCGGCCTTCGGCGGGGACGCGGAACAGGCGGGCCAGCACGTCGCCCATCGTGTCCTGCACCGACAGGCTACCGAACATGAAGTTGTAGCGCTGGTCGGAAACCAGGGTTTCGATGCGCGAACGCAGGCGGCGATAGGGCATGGTCGATTGCGAACGCTCCAGCCGGCCGAGCTGCTCGTCGATGAAAGCGATCACGTCCGACATGCGGAAGGGCGTGGGGGTATCGACCGTGATGACCAGGCTCTCGGCGCTCTTGCGGGCCAGGGTGCCGGCGCGGCTGGTGGCGCTTTCGCTGTATTTGCGCTTGGCGTGGACCACGCCTTCGGAAAGGATCTCCACTTCGGCATCGCTATGGCCGTCGCGGCTGACCAGCGCCGCCGTCATTTCCGGGAAATCCAGCATCCAGAAAGGCAGGTTGAAATTGTCGAGCGCGATGGGCTCGACCAGGCCGCCGAAAGAGGCGGCATACTCATTGTGCACGTCCAGGATCACGATATGGGCGTGGGCATGCTCGGCCAGCAGGCGCTGCAGGATGCAGGTGACGGCGGAGGATTTGCCCGAACCGGTCGAGCCCACCACCAGGAAATGCTTGGACAGCAGATCGTCGATCATCAGCCGCGCCGGCACGCTGGCATCCTGGAACAGGCTGCCGATCTTGATGCTGGCGGCCTGGGGCGGGGCATAGACGCGGGTCAGGTCATGTTTGTCGGCCAGCAGCACGCCATCGCCCAGGCTGGGCAAGGCGGAGACGCCGCGGCGGAAGGTCAGGCGCCTGTTGGTGTCGTGCACCACCTCGCCCATCAAATTGATCTCGATCAGGCCTTGCGGCTGCGCTTCACCCTCGGCGGCAGCCATCGGTGCGCTGATGGCGGAGACGATGCCCATGACGCCCGATACCGGCGTCATGATCTTCACCAGGGCACCGATCTGGACGCGGCTGTCGGCGTTCTTGATCACATCCTGGCGTTCCAGCACGGCGACGGCGTGGCTGCCGGAGACCGAGACGATATGCGCCAGTCGGACCGGCGGCGCGGCAGGCATGCCGCGGCGTTCGCGGAAAGTGGGCGTCGCGGCGGCGGGCGGCGGCGCGGCAGCGGGGCGTTCGATGTGAAGGGTCATGCCGCGCGTCCTTGAGCGAGAATCGTGTTCGTTGTGGCGGTGGTGGTGGCAGCTTGGCGCGGCAAGGTCAGCACCACGGTGGTGCCGCTGCGCGGCTGGCTTTCGATATGCAGGGTGCCGCCATGCAGGCGGGCCAGGCCCAGCGCCAGCGGCAGGCCGAGGCCGGCGCCTTCCTGGGAACGGGCGCGGCGGGCATCGACCTGGGCGAAAGGCTTCAGCGCCACCATGATTTCCTCATGCGTCATGCCGATGCCGGTATCGGCGACGGCGATGGTGACGCCGCCTTCGGCCGAAGCCCGTGCCATCACCAGCACGCGGCCGCCTTCGGCGGTGAATTTGCTGGCATTGGAAAGAAGATTGGCCAGGATCTGGCGCACCCGCGTGTGATCCATTTCGACCTCGCCCGCGGCGCGATCGACACGGACATCGAGCGTCTGCTTCTTCCCGTCGAAGCAGGGCTTGACCTGCTTCACCGCCGCGGCGACCACATCGGCAATAGCGGCGGGCGCGCGGGTCAGCGCCAGGCTGCCGGCTTCCAGCTTGGACATGTCGAGCACGTCGTTGACCACGTCCAGCAGGCGGCGGCCGGCCTTGGCGATGTGACCGGCATACTCGGCATTGGCGGCGGGACTGACGGTGGCCGGCTGCGCCATCAGGTCGGAAAAGCCGATGATGGCGTTGAGCGGCGTTCGCAGCTCGTGACTCATGGTCGAGAGGAAAGCGGATTTGGAACGGGCGTTGAGTTCGGCTTCCTGGCGCGCGGCCTGGATCGCGATTTCCGTATGCCGGCGCAACATCATTTCGCCGAGGCTTTCGGAATACCTCGCGAGCAGGCTGCTCTTCTGGCGCTTGGTGGAGGCGGCGCGCCTGTTATGCCCCGAAAGCGACACGGGCAATTTCCCCGGAAAAAAGGTAGACAAAGCCTAGCCGCCAAGCGGTTCAAACCCCGTTAAGAAGCCCCCCTTGCCTGTCCAGTTCCGGGACAGGATTTTTTAACGCCGCCATAAGCGACTGCCTCTCATAGTCGGGCCGCTGGAGCGGGGAAAAATGGCGGTTCGGGCGGGAAATTTCGGCAAACGGGCGCCTGTTGCGCCAGCCAGGGCCATGCCCGCGCCACAGCCGGCACGGCCGGCGCCGGAAGTTCCCGCTTCCACGAACCCAAGTTTTTTTGGCCGTATCCCCTGGTTCACCCTGGTCCTGAGCGGGGGACTGACCATCCGCTACCTGGCCGAAATCAAGGCCGCCACCGACTTCTCCGCGCCGGGCGCGCCGGGCCATTACAGCCTGCTGGCGCTGGGCGCTTCCAACCACGTGCAGGTGGTGGGCGCCGGTGAATGGTGGCGCCTGTTCACCGCCCCGGCGCTGCATGCTTCACCCGAGCATCTCATCGGCAATCTGATCAGCCTTCTGATGGTTGGCATTTTGCTGGAGCCGTTGGTCGGCATCGGCTGGTTCGCCGCGGTCTATTTTGTCGGCGCGCTGAGCGGCGTGCTCTTCTCGGTCCTGCTCAACGATCCCAGCATACCGTCGGTCGGCGCGTCGGGCGCCATCATGGCCTGCATGGCGGCGCTCTTCGTGCTCAGCTATCACGATGGCGTGAAGCGGCCGGTGCTGATGCGGCGGATGAGCCTCTCGGTGCTGGTTCCCGCCCTGCTCCCGTCGGCGAGTGGCGGTGTCGATCTCAACGCCCATCTGGGCGGTTTGCTGGGAGGGTTGCTGGTCGCCTTCGTCCTACTGATCTGCTGGCCGGAAAAGGAAGAGCGCATGCCCGGGCGGAGCTTCTCCGCCCTGGTGGCGGGCGTGCTGCTGGCGATGACCGCCTGGGCTTTCGTGGCGTCTGAGCAAAGCTTCGCCCACTATGCCGAGCCCGGCCGCGACGTCATCCAGCCGGGCGACCTGCCCCGGACCACCGAGGACATGACCGGACGCTCCTATGAACTGGTGCGGAAATACCCCAAGGATCCACGGGCGCAGCTTTTCCGCGGCCTCTATTTCCTGGAGAAAAGGAATCTGGCCGATGCCGAGCCTTATCTGCGCGAGGCGCTGCGGCTGGGCGAAAATAATCCGATCATGACGCCCGCCTTCACCAACTGGACGCGGGCGCTGCTGGCGCTGGACCTGGATTACCGCGGCCGCCGTCCGGAAGCGCTGACCTTCGCCCAGCCGGCCTGCGGTGCGCCGGACCCCCGCGACCAGTGGAAGGACATGCTGAGACGGCGCCGGCTCTGCCCGTAACTGGATGGCCGGACGTGAAGCTTGTCCTCGGGCCACGCTTCGCGCGGGGGAAAGTCCCTGGAAGGATCAGGCTATTGCGACGGAAACCCGGCCCAGAAGGCCGAAATCGCCTTCGACTCGATCACCGGCCGCGATCCCCACCGGTTTCACACAGGTTCCGGTGGTGACGACCTCGCCTGCCCGCAATGCCAGGCCATGGCGCGACAATTCATTGACCAGCCAGGTGAGCGCGATGCGCGGATCGCCCAGGACATTGACGCCGCTGCCCTCGCCAGCCACCGCGCCGTCCTTCAGCGCCCTTACGTTGTGCGCCGCCAGGTCGATGCTCCGCCAATCCGCCGTGGCGGCCGGACCCAGCACAAAAAGATGGGCACAGGCATTGTCGGCGACCAGCTGCGCCAGCCCGACAGCCGTGAAGTCATTGTAGCGGGAATCCGGAATCTCGATGGCGGGATGCAAGGCAGCGACCTTTGCCATCACTTCGTCCTGCGCATAGGGCGCCGGACGCGGCGGCATGGGCTCGGCCATCTTGAAGGCGAACTCCATCTCGGCCACCTGCATCAGATTGTTGCCCAATGGGCAGTTCCCGCCGTCCCGGATCACCCTTTCGGCCAACAGCCGTCCCGCCAGCGGGCCATCGACATTGATATGGGCCTGCCCGGCCATGCTGGTGGCGGCGATCTTCCAGCCGAACAGCTTCTGCTTTGTGTAATCCTCGATGAAGGCCTGGACACGATAACCTTCGGCGCGATCGGCAGGACGCATATCCTGCGGCAGGGCATCCAGCCGGGTCTGATCCTGCCAGTGGCGATAGAGCAGAGCGTTTGCCGCGCGCAGTCTGTCGGTCGTCAGCGTCATATTTTTACCCCCTCCGCCCTTCGCAACTTTGCCGTGGTGCTGGGCGTCCATACGCTGTCGCTATGGACCCTGCGCGCACCGGGCGCGGAGCGCCCTATCCATTGAATCGGCGCGCGACGCGCGCCGGGGCGTTGCTACGGGCACCTCCCCCGCTTGTGCTGACGCACGCGAGGGAGGCCTCCCGTGTGTGCGGCAACTTCTTATAGAGGGCTTATGCGCGTGGCCAGATCATCCTGACCTCGAGCCCGCCCAGTTCCGAGCGTTTCAGGGCGATGCTGCCGCCCCGCGCCTCGACCAGATCGCGGGCGATCGCCAGCCCCAGCCCATGGCCAGGGCCGGTCTCGTCCAGCCTTCGGCCGCGGATCAGGGCTTCCTCGGCCAGCCAGTCCTGCAGGCCCGGCCCGTCATCCTCTACAGCCAGGCAGGCGCTTTCCTCGTCGGCGCTGGCAAGGACGCGGACACGGCGGCGGGCAAAGCGGGCGGCATTTTCCACCAGCGCGCCCAGGATCTCGGACAATTCCTCGGTACTACCCGACAGCATCAGTTGGGGCGCGCATTCGATCTCGAACACCAGCGCGGCGCCGGCTTCCGTGCGCTCCACCACGCTGACCACCCGTTCGGCGACTTCGCGCACCGGCGCCGCGCCGGGCGCGGTGTTCTCGCGCGCCGCCGCGGC
>DATFFI010000062.1:0-3435 GCA_035250225.1 Rhizomicrobium sp.
GGCAACCATGGTTTCAGGATCGGATTTTCCTGGCGGGGCGGCGGACGAGGCCCCAACGATGTCGGTCGCGCCTTCAGCCCGCGCCACCTGGCGCCGTTGGCCGGCCTGCCGGGTGTGCGCCTGATCAGCCTGCAGAAGGACCCCGCCGCGTCGGCGCAGCTGCGCGACGTGGCTGCACATATGAATGTTGAGACGCTGATGGATTTCGACCAGGACGGCGCCTTCCTCGACACCATGGCGGTGATGGCCCATTGCGATTTGGTGATTTCGTCCGATACGGCGGTCGCACATCTGGCCGGCGCGCTGGGCCGCCCCACCTGGCTGGCGCTGAAATACGTCCCGGAATGGCGCTGGCAGCTGCATCGCGCGGATACGCTCTGGTATCCCACCATGCGCCTGTTCCGCCAGGAGAAGATCGGCGACTGGAGGCCGGTGTTTGCGGCGATGGAGCGGGAATTGGCGGCGAAGCTCGCAAAATCCTGAGCATTCAGCGAGACCCAGACCGAGCCGGTTGCACGACCGATCCGGCGCCTCGCTCAAGCTCGCCGAAATCTCAAATCGGTCGTCGCACTACGCTGCCGCTAGCGACGGACCGATTTGCCGGCGTTATCACGCCGTCGATTTTGGCCCATTAAACGCCCACAAAATCCCGAACGGATCCTTGCACTGGGCATAGCGGTCACCCCAGAACATGTCGCTGGGCGGCATCACCGGGGTGCAGCCGGCATCGACGGCGCGCTGATACCAGGCGTCGACATTGTCGGCCATGATCGCCAGGTTGAAGCCCGCCGCCGGGACATCGCCACAGCCATGCTCGGGATAGGGATCGCTGAGCATCAGCGAGCTGCCGTTGATATAGAGATGGACATGCACGGTGCGGCCGCTTTCATCCGGCGGGTAAAGGCCCATCTGCTCGCCGCCGAACGCCTTCTGGTAGAATTCCGACGCCTTGAGGGCGCCTTCAACGGTCAGATAAGCGACGATGCCGCCTTTGGGGGGACATAGTGTGGGTTCGGCCATGACAATCTCCTTTGGTTCGAATGTGACCCTAGGACGAAGGCGCCATGCAGCACCCGACAGGGTCTTTTAAAAAAAACTGGATCCCCTTCCCTCCCCGCCCCATACGCTGTCGCTATGGGGCGGCTCGCCGGGGTTGAGGCCGACGAAAGGTCCTGCGGACCTTTCGTCCGGCCGAAACGTCTCGCTGGGGCGAGATGTCAAAATTCAACTCACCTTCAGCCCGTCCAGATGCCGGCGGATATGGGCGGCTTCGGCTGGGGTTCCCGCCAGGGCGATGGCCCGGTCGAAATCCGCCCGCGCCTCGTCATTACGCCCCAATTGCAACAGGAAGGCACCGCGGGCGCCGAAAAAGTGGAAATACCCGGAGAGACGCTCTTCCAGCGGCGCCAGCATCTCCAGCGCCGCCGCCGGCCCGGCTACCTTGCCCACCGCCACGGCGCGGTTGAGCGTCACCACCGGCGAAGGCTGCATCCGTTCCAGCACGGCATAGAGATGATCGATATTGGCCCAGTCGGTCTGGTCGGCGCGGACGGCCCTGGCATGAACAGCGGCAATCGCCGCCTGCGCCTGATAGGGGCCGGGGCGGTTGTGGCGCATCGCCTTGTCGATCAGCGCCAGGCCCTCGCTGATCAACCGTCCTTCCCAGAGGCTGCGATCCTGGTCTTCCAGCAGCACCACTTCGCCGTGCCTGTTGAAGCGGGCGGGCAGCCGCGCCTGTTGCAGCATCATCAGCGCCGTCAGGCCCATTATTTCCGGCTCGGTTGGAAAAAGACGCAGCAGCAGCCGCGCCAGGCGGATGGCTTCGTCGCACAGATGCGCCCGTTCGGGATCATTGCCGGCGGAATAGCCTTCATTGAAGAGCAGGTAGATCATGGCCGCGACCACGCCCAGCCGCTCGCTGCGCTCCGCCGGGCCCGGCGCCTCGAACGGCACATCGGCCCTGGCGACACGTTGCTTGGCGCGGGTGATACGCTGTTCCATCGCCGCCTCGCTGACCAGGAAGGCGCGGGCGATCTGCGGCACGGTCAGGCCCGAGACGATGCGCAGCGCCAGCGGGATCTGCTGCGTCGAAGGCAGGTCGGGATGGCAGCAGACGAACAACAGGCGCAGGACATCGTCGCGGTATTGCGAGGAGTCCAACCGCTCCGCCATCGGCGTTTCGACATCGTCCAGGTCGGAAATCTGCTCGTCCGGCGGCAGTGCGGCATGGCGCGCCTGTTTGCGCACGCCATCCAGCGCCGCATTGCGCCCCACCAGGATCAGCCAGGCGGCAGGATCGCGCGGCGGGCCGTTCTGCGGCCAGCTTTTCAGGGCGCGCAGGCAGGCTTCCTGGAACGCCTCTTCCGCCCGGTCCATGTCACGGAAATAACGCAGCAGCGCCCCGACCGCCTGGGGCCGGGCTCCCGTCAAAGCACCATGGATCCAGGCGATATCGGTCATCTCAGTAATTCTTGATCATCTCTTTGGGCGCATTGGGTCGCGATTCCGGGACATAGAGCGCAACCGGGCGGATCTCGTAGCAGCTGGTGGGATTGGCGGCCGACAATTCCCGGGCCACCGCCAGCGCCGCGTCGAGGTCGGGCACATCGATGACGTAGAAGCCCAGCAGCTGTTCCTTGGTCTCGGCGAAGGGACCGTCGATCACCAGATTCTGGGCGCCGCGGATGGTGGTGGCCGCCGTGGTGGGCAGCAGGCGCAGGGACGGACCCAGCTTGCCTTCCCGGGTCAGTTTTTCATGGACCACCGAAAGGCGGGCCATCACGGCGTCGTCCTCTTCCTTGGTCCAGGACCAGACGACATCTTCTTTGTTGTAGCAGAGCAGCGTGTAGAGCATTGGCGTCCTTGTCTATTCTCGAAGACGGGCCACTATGCCCTGCCCCGACATGTCTTTGAAAAATAAATCAGCAGGCCTTTGTCGGACCTGGAACCCCCGCCCCGTCCTTGGGTCACGAAACGACGAAAATTGGAGAGAAACATGGCGCATGAACTGGTTTTGGACCGCCTGCTGGACGCTCCCCCTGAGAAGCTCTACCGCCTCTGGACCGACCCCAGCCGCATGCCGGAATGGTTCTGCCCCAAGCCCTGGACCGTATCGGTCGAAAAGATGGAGCTGCGGCCCGGCGGCGCCTCCCACTTCACCATTCGTGGTCCCAATGGCGAGGTGATGCCCAATCCCGGCCAGTATCTGGAAGTGGTGCCGAACCGGAAACTGGTTTTCACCGATGCCTTTGTCGGCGACTGGGTCGCCAAGGACGGCGCCCCCTTCATGGTCGCCATCATCACGTTCGAGCCGGAAGGCAACAAGACCCGTTATGTCTGCACCGTCCATCACTGGAGCGAGGCCGACAAGAAACGCCACGAAGAGATGGGCTTCCATGGCGGCTGGGGCGTCGTCGCCGACCAGCTTGAAGCTCT
>DATFFI010000063.1:0-5942 GCA_035250225.1 Rhizomicrobium sp.
CTCTCTTATTCCCCCTCCCTTCGAAGGGAGGGACTCAATGACCACGACCCGCACCACTTGCCCCTATTGCGGCGTCGGTTGCGGGGTTTCCGCGACGGTTACGGGTGAGCGCGCGGTCGAGATCAAGGGCGATAGCGCGCATCCGGCCAATGGCGGGCGGCTCTGTTCGAAGGGCACGCATCTGGGCGAGACGGTCGGCCTTGGCGGACGGCTGCTTACGCCGAAAATGTACGGGCGGGAAGCCGGCTGGGACGAAGCGCTCGACGCCGTCGCCAAGGGCTTTTCCGGCACCATCGCGCAGCATGGTCCCGACAGTGTCGCTTTCTACGTTTCCGGCCAGCTTCTGACCGAAGATTATTATGTCGCGAACAAGCTGATGAAGGGCTTCATCGGTTCGTCCAACATCGACACCAACAGCCGCTTGTGCATGGCAAGCGCCGTGGCCGCGCATAACCGCGCCTTTGGCGAGGATGTGGTGCCTTGCAATTATGAGGATCTGGAGCAGGCGGACCTGATCGTCCTGGTGGGGTCCAACACCGCCTGGTGCCACCCCATTGTCTGGCAGCGCATCGAGGCCGCCCGCGCCGCCCGCGGCACGAAGCTGGTCGTTGTTGATCCCCGCCGCACCGAAACCGCGGAGGGTGCGGACCTGCATCTGGCCATCCGCCCGGACGGCGACATCGCGCTGTTCAATGGCCTGCTTGCCGCCATGAAGGATCGCGGGCTGCTGGATGAAGCCTATCTCGACGCGCATGTCGATGTGCCTGAAGGCTTCTGGGATAGCCTGGGCCCGGTGGACGTGGCCGAGGCCGCAGGCATTTCTTTGCCGGCCCTCACCCAATTCTACGACCTGTTTGCCCGGAATGAGCGCGCCGTCACCCTCTTCAGCCAGGGCGCGAACCAGTCGGTCTGCGGCACGGACAAGGGCAATACCATCATCAATGTCCATCTGGCGACCGGCCGCATCGGCAAGCCAGGCATGGGTCCCTTTTCGATCACCGGTCAGCCCAACGCCATGGGCGGGCGCGAGGTGGGCGGGCTTGCCTCCATGCTCGCGGTCCATATGGGATTTTCGGAAGAGGAGCTGGACCGCTGCCAGCGTTTCTGGAGCAGCCCCACCATGGTCAAGGGACCGGGCCTTAAGGCGGTGGACATGTTCCGCGCCGTCCATGACGGCCGGATCAAGGCGATCTGGATCATGGCGACCAACCCCGCCGTCTCGCTTCCCGATGCCGGTTTTGTGCGCGAAGCTTTGGCCAAATGCCCGCTGGTCGTCGTGTCCGACGTGATGGCGAATACCGACACCGGCGCCTTTGCCCATATCCAGCTGCCAGCGCTTGCCTGGGCCGAAAAGGACGGCACCGTCACCAACAGCGAGCGCATGATCAGCCGCCAGCGCGGTTTCTTCAAGGCGCCGGGAGAGGCCCGGGCTGACTGGGACATCATTGCCGATGTCGGGCGCCGCATGGGCTTCCGGCAGGACTTCGCCTGGCCCAATGCCGCCAGCGTCTTCCGCGAATATTGCGCCCAGACCGCCTTCGAGAATAATGGCGCACGAAAGCTGGATCTGTCGGCTTGGGCGGAGCTTTCCGACGCGGACTACGACGATTTGAAGCCGATGCGCTGGGGCGGGCTGTCGCCCTTTGCCGACGGCCGTTTCACCCATCCCAACCGCCGCGCCCGCATGATCGCGGTGAGGCCCGCCGCGCCCGCCGCAGTCGATTCGGCCTTTCCCTTCCGCCTCAATACGGCGCGCTATCGCGACCAGTGGCACACCATGACCCGCACGGCATTGAGCGCCCGCCTGTCGCAGCACCGCCGCGAACCGCTGGTCGAGATCCACCCCGAAGACGCAGCCGCGCTGGGTATAGCCGACAGGGGCCTGGCCCGCGTGACGACGGCGCAGGGTGACGCGGTGTTCCGCGTTCAGCTGAGCGAGGGTCAGCGCCATGGCGAGCTGTGCGTTCCCATGCACTGGACCGACCAATATTCCGCTGGCGGCCGCTCCAACCGGCTGCCCAATCAGAACGTCGACCCCGTCTCGGGCCAGCCCGGCTTCAAGAACAGCCACGCGGCCATCGCACCGGTCACGCCGGGATGGACCGGGTTCCTCGTGACGCGCGACCAGCCCGCCGTGCATGACATTCCCTATTGGACGCTGGTGCGCCAGCGGTCTGGCTGGCTGGTAGAGCTGGCCGGGTTCGAGGATCCGGATCTCGGCGCCCTGATGCCCGAAGGCACCTGTATAGAGGCCATGGATAAGGTTCGCGGCACCCGCCGGGTCGCCGTGCTGGACGCGGAGGGCAAGCTGTCGGCCGCGCTGTTCCTGACCCGTTCGGGCCGGCTGCCGCCGCGCGACTGGATCGTCGAGCAGCTCGATGCCCAGGAAGCCCCTCACGGGTCCGCGTTGCTGGCGGGCCGTCCGGCCGAGTTGGTACCGGATCGCGGCCCTATCGTCTGCGTCTGCTACGATGTGGGCATGAAGACCATCCTCAATGCCATCGCCGAACAGCAGCTGACCAGCGTCGACGCCGTCGGCGCGGCGCTCAGCGCGGGCACCAACTGCGGCAGCTGCCGCCCCGCCATCAGGTCGCTGCTGGAAGAACAGAAGGAGGCGGTCCACTCCTAAGAAATCACATGGACCGCCAAACTGCAGTTGAAGGTGTCAGCCTACCTTGCCTGTCATTATCTCAATGGAAGGCTTGTTTGCCGCATCGATCGAACCATCAGCGATCATGGCTTTGCCTAAAGCAATGGCCTCATCCCAAAAGGACTTATCTTCACTTGTCTGACTCAGACCGATAAGCGCCGATAGAAGAAGGTTCTTCCCCGTTGCATCAGCAGGCACATTTGCCGATTTGCGTGCAAGATCGAGAGCTTCTTTATAATATGCGCCTGCCCCGCCTTTGTCTTTGCCCACCAGCGCCTTGTTCCCAAGCTGAATCAGCATGCTGGTCAGGACGTTGCGGCTATTGGTATCGTCCTTTTTAGCAAGGGTAATCTTTCGCCAAAGCGGCACAGCTTCTTTGTATAAGTCGATCACTGCATCGTAATTTTTTAGACCAGCCTGCGCTGCGGCCGCAGCATAAAGGGCATTGGCAAGAAAATGTCCATAATCGCTATTGTCCGGACTGACCTGAACGGCGGTACGGATCGCCGGCAATACGGACTCATATTTAACCAATGCCCCAGCATTGTCCCCCGCCTGCTGCATCTGTTGCGCTGCCGTAAAGTCCGTCACCGCTTGATTGAACGCAGCAATTTGGTCCGGTGTCATTTGATTAGCGGTGGTCTGGTCCACAGGTTCTCGCGCTGCTGCTGCGTCCTGAGCAAGGGCAAGGCTGGGCGTGGCAAAAAGACCAATGCACAGCAAACCTGCAAAAGCGGTGTTCTTCACTATCTGGTTCTCCGTCATCAGTTGGCGCGGCCGCACACAGGCAAGGCCGCTCACGAAACGTGCTTGATTGGCATGGCCAATGCCGCGATCGAGACCAGTTTACATAACGAGACGCCAGGGTCAATTCTCGGGCAAATTCAATGTCGCGGGCAAAAGCCAACACCGGCGCAAGGTGGCTGATTGCGGAATGCGATATCTTCCTCCGATGTGGCCACGATCACCAGCGCAGCAGTTGTGGGCCAATCAGCGCGCCTGCTGCGGCCACCAGAAGGATGCCAAGCGAATACCAGGTCACAAGAAAGCTCGCGGTCGTTTCCTGGCAATAGAGCGCATAGAGCAATGCTGCCGTCGCACCGCTGAGCAGACCCGCAAGAAATCCGGCGAGGCGGAGCCTCGTGGGCGCCAGCGACCGGAAGGCCCAGACGACACCGGTGAAGACCGGCAGGCTCATAAGCGAAATCGCTATCAGGCACATCGACCAACTTGATCCCAGGAGATCGGCGCTGGTGCGCTGAACCACCTCAAGGAGCGCCGCCAGGCCCGCCACGCCGAAGGGCGCCAGCAGCCATGCCATGCCCCAGCCTGAATCATGCCCAGGGCGCCCCACGCCGAATAGCACCACCGCTCCAACACACGTCAGCGCGAAGGTGAAGGCCAGCTTCATCGCGAAAGGCGCAATACCGGTGATCGCGATCGCGGAGAAGGGCATGCCGGCAACCGAAATAGCGCCGAGCAGGGCAACCGCTGCACCGGCGACGACGCCGAGCGCCAATCGCATCGCGGCGCGATGGCGGCTCATCGGCTTCAGGTCATCGGCCAGGCGCGAGATGAGAAGGTCGCTGTTCATTTTGATTTGAGACCCTGAACATGCTCCATCAGCCGCTTGAGCCCCCGGTGGACGCTGACCTTGACATTGGCTTCCGACTGACCTGTACGGTCGGCCGCCTCGACAACCGAAATCCCCTCGATACGCGTAAGCCGAATGGCATCTTGCTGTCCCGCAGGCAGCCGTGCCAGCAGCCTGTCGAGGTCGATCCGGGCCAGGGCGGGACCGAAGCTGTCCTCGGCCATCGGCTCGTCGATGCCATCAAGCGAGACGGCGGCGCGCACCTTCACGCGGCGATAATGATCTACCAGCTTGTATTTGGCGATTGCGTGCAGCCATGCCGTGAACGGCAGGCGAATGTCATAGCTCGCCCTGCGCTCGTGAATGGCAATCAGCGTCTCCTGCACCAGATCCTCCAGATCCTTCGCGTCGGAACCGAGGCGTCTGCCGAAGAACAGGTGCAGCCTTTGGCGCGTAAGCTCGAGCAGGCAGGCATAGGCCTGCCGGTTGCCGGCGAGTCCCGCGAGCATCAGGCCTTTGAGCTGTGCTTCAAGCGACTCCACATATTTCCTTTGAGCAAATTCGGCGGGCGGAGGGCTATGGTTACAAAATCGGCGGCGGCAGTCGCCAGAAAAATTCCGGTGCCGGCGTAACCGCCCAAGCCACCGCCGCGAATAGGACCATGCACGTCCAAGTGCATCCATTCACGAGGAGCAGATCATGAACGCAACCAAGATGTCCGCCGCGGCCATCGCGCTCTCGGCGCTTTCGGCCGGCGCCCTTCTGGCCAGCACGAGCGCTTCGGCGCAGGACAAGCCGAAAATGGAGAAGTGCTACGGCGTGGCGCTTGCAGGCAAGAATGACTGCAAGGCCGGCCCAGGCACGACCTGCGCCGGTACGTCCAAGGTCGATTATCAGGGCAATGCCTGGAAATATGTGAAGCAGGGCACCTGCACAGCGATCAACACCCCCAAAGGCAACGGCTCGCTCACCGAGAAGAAGGGCTGATCCTGCCATGCGCGCCGCTGCCGGTCTCTCCTTCAAGCCCGATCATTTCGACGAGGCGATGGCGTCGCCGGCAGACGGCCTGTGGTTCGAGGTTCATGCCGAAAATTACATGGTTGCGGGGGGCCCTCGGGTCGCAATGCTCTCCGCGCTGCGCGAGCGCTTTCCGATTTCGATCCACGGCGTCGGCCTGTCGCTCGCGGGCGCCGCAGATCCCGATCCTGGGCATCTGCGGCGCTTGTGCGATCTCGTCGACCGCTTCGAGCCCGCGCTGGTCTCGGAGCATTTGGCTTGGTCGCGCCACGATGGCGTCTATTTCTCCGACCTCCTGCCCTTTCCGCGCAGCCATGATGCGCTTGAGCGGATCGCCCGCAATATCGACATTACACAGGAAGCGCTGCGCCGCCCGATCCTGATCGAAAATCCCGCGCTCTACATGGCGCTGGAGGGGCACGATTGGACGGAAACCGACTTTCTCGCCGAACTCGTCCTCCGGACCGGCTGCGGCCTGCTGGTCGACGTCAACAACGTCCATGTCAGCGCCAATAATCTCGGATATGACGCGCAGGCTTATCTCGACGCGCTGCCCGCGCACGCCATTTGTGAAATCCACCTGGCGGGGCACAGCCGCGATCCCAATCTCGGCGCGCGCCTGCTGATCGACAGCCATGACGCGTCCGTGGCGCCTGCGGTCTGGGCGCTTTACGACGGCTT
>DATFFI010000064.1:0-35352 GCA_035250225.1 Rhizomicrobium sp.
CCCTGGGCGAGAACGGGCGTGCCGGCCAGCATCAGCGCAGCAGCGGCAATTGCGATCATGTTGCGGAGGTTCATCTTTTCTGTCCTTCAGATCAGAAGAGGTCGGGATTCTGGGTGATGGCGGTCTGGACTTCCTTGTCCAGGCGCACACGCACATCGGCATCGAGCTTGGCGTAGATATTGATGGGCGCCACTTCGACCCGGATGGTGGGTGTGCAGGCGCCGGCCGCAACGGCCAAGGCGGCGACCAGAAAAATGTGCTTCTTCGAAATCATCATCTGGCTCCAAGCCCCTCAAGACTCTTTGACCATGCCTCGGCATAAGACTTCAAGAGTTCGTCAAAATTAAGGGAGGTATCCAGCGTCAGGTCGATCGGAGTGCCGCTGGGTAAAGGAACGGGTTTTTGCAAGACAGTCCCGTTGACGATGTCCTGCACTTCGACCTCCGCCACCTGGGGCTTGGGCGGATCGCTTCTGCCCTTGATGCGGAAGACGATTTGCAGCCGCCCGCCTTCCACACTGTTGAGATCGGCGGTAAGCGAATCGAAGGCCAGGTTCTCCAGCGCCTGGAAGGCGAAGTCCTGCACCGCATTGGCCTTTAGGGCGCTTTCGCCCCACAGGGCGCGGCTGAGCTGCAGCCGCCCCGGCCCATCTGACGTCAATCGCCCATCCTTGATTCGGAAGCCATCGGGACCGGCGGTGAAAGGTACGATGCCGGAGACCTTGCCAGTCAGTGCCGCCTTACCAGAGAGGTTGGAGACGGCGATCAGCGGCTCCAGCGAAATGCCGGTGAGCGCGGCAGTACTGGAAATCGCGCTGGGCGCGGAAGGGTTGATGGTGAAGGGCGCCAGCGCTACGCGGCCGGAGGCGAAATCGGTGCCGAATTGCTCCAGCCGCAGGTTGGTGGTGGAGAAGGCGAAGTTCAGCGTCGTATTGGTAAAGGGGATGGTCCAGGCCAGACGCCCGACCCTCAACTCCTGCCTGGGCGCGGTGGCGGGGGGCAACAACGAGGTCAGGTTGAGTGTGGTGTCCATGGCCGTGGCGCGGCCCATGGGCGAGAGAAAACTGAAATCGCGCACCGCCAGCGTGCCAGTATGGCTGACAAAGCCGGTGCTGTTCCAGACGAAATCGCCCTTGAAATCGGCGCGACCCGCCGCCTGACGCAGCATCGCCAGCATGGACGTCAGGCGTTCCGGTTGCAGCTTGCCTTCGGCGAATACCAGCGGCGCTTCGACATGGGCGCTGCCTGCGCCCGTCGCCATGGCGTGCTGGAAGCTGATGTTACCAAGATTGTTGCCCGAACCGTCATGTGCTTCGAAGTTGCCGCGCCAGACATTGTTCGCCAGCGTGATTTCACCTGTGCCCTCTTCTGGATTGAAGCGCGTGACCGGCGCCTTATCGGCGAGCTTGGCCGCCGTGACGGTCACCGTTCCAGCAAGTCCGCCCGTACCAATAAAAGCGAGGTGCGCGGCGGTGGCGCTGACATAGGCATTGGCCAGCGGCAGGAAACCGGACGCCTCGCGCGCTTCGAAATCCAGACTCCAGCCTTTCGGACCGAAAGCGAAAAGAGGCGCCTTCGCCGGACAGACCTGTCCCTTGATCTCACGTGCCAGCGGTCCCAGCGCCGCCAGGCCGGCGGGCGCGCAACGCGCTTGCGTGAAACGGAAGGCCGCATCCCTATAATGTGCCTGGCCCTGCAAACGCGCACGCACCCCGCGCAGGGCGGAAAAATCGATCTGGCCGTCCAGTACGGCATCGGCGATCAGGCTCTGACCGTTCCAGGTGAACCGTGGCGAGACCAGCGACAGCGGCGGCAGGCCGCCGCCGCGCAAGGCGGCGCGCAAGGAGCCGTTCAAGGCTTGCGGCGTGCCCGACAACGACAGGGATACGACGCGCAACACCCCGCCACCGGAGGCCTTCACGGTCAAGGGCGCGGTCAGCCGCGCTTCCATCCGGCCGCCACGGCGCAGCGCGCGTGCCTTCAGGCCAATCCGCAGCGGGCCGAGATTGCGCCCGACGGCCGCGACCAGTGGCGGCTCCATCGCCAGCACGGGAAAGGCGCGAATGGTCCGCACCAGGTCCGGGGGGAAGGCGGCGGTGGCGGCCAGCGTGATATCGCCCTCCCCCATCACATCCAGCGCCGAGGCGCGCAAATTCCTGGCATCCAGCGTGACGGCAACATCCGTGAGCCTGGCTTTCGCGTCCAGCACGGCGGCGTTGAGCTGCGCTTGCAGCCGGGACGTCTCCATCACCGTTCCGGCAAAGCGCAAGCCGGGCGCCGTGACCTGCAGGCGCAGATCGCGGCCACTGGCGTCGGCGCTGCGAAAACCGGCAAGCGCGATACTGGCCCGCGACGCGCCCGCAGTGATCGAACCATCAGTGCCGATCGCCAGGCGTTCGAAATCCAGATTCATCACGGCGCCTTCGACCGTTGCCATGGCATCGCGATAGTCGCCCGCCACCTGCACCGTCATGCGCCCGGCTTCGGAAAGATTGAGCGTGCCTTTCTCCAGCCGCACATTGCGGCCGCGCCAGCCGAACGCGCCGGGCTTCAGGCGCAGGGCCAGCGACACCGGCCGGTTGCGCACGATCTTGGCGTCGCCATCGATCTCCACCGTGCCGGCGGGCGTCGCCAGCAGCGCGCGCAACCCCGTGAAGACAATGGCGAGATCGTCGCTGACATAAGGCGACTTCTCCTGGCTCTGCCCGAGGGAATCCAGCCAGGTCTGCAGCGACGGCAGGGTGACGCGGCCGCGATCATCGACCCGCGCCCGTACGACAGGGTTCACCAGCCGCACTTCCACCAGGTAGGGCTGCCAGCGCAGCGGATCGAAAAACAGTTCGATCGTCTCTGCCGCCAGCTCCGGCGCATCCGGCGGACCCAGTGCGAAACGTCCCGATGCGCCGGACAGACCCAGCATCCCGATCTCGATGCGCGAATTGACCCCATGCTGGCGGAAATAGCGTTCGGCGAAACTAGCCGCGATCTGAGCCCGCACCAGCCACAGCACCACCAGCGCCACAAGCAGCGCCAGCAGCAGGCTCAGGGCAATTTTGGTGCCGCTTTTCACACCCATGCCCTATCCCTAGCATTTTGCCCTGCACCCGATAAACCGAGGAATTTCAAGGCCGTCCGAATTTCTGTCGGCATCTTCACCGGGGAACAATGGAGAGGAAGCATGACCATCAGCACAACCGTTGATCGCGTACCAGCTTTCTTGCGCGCTTGATGCGCTTTTCCCCATCGGACCGGCCACGCCGGCGGCATTTTGTAGTGATAGGTCGCTGTATCAACCAGAAGCACCCGGCAGGCCCGTCGGATCGACATATCCATTCACAGCATGCGTTGGTCACCAGTTGGGCTGGACATCAAGAATGGCGTGGTGTGGTATTGCGATGCCAATAGGGTTGGGTTTGGACTGACCGCGCAATTTTCCGAAAAATCGGAATCGATTTTCCCGATTGCGCGTTAGGGGGACAATCATGGATCGCCGCACCATAATGACCGGCATGCTGGGCACGGCTGCCACAGCCTTGTGGACACCGCCAAGCGCCTATGCGCTGGGCCTGCCCAAAGACAGGATCAAGCGCATTCGCTATTACAAGCCGACTACCGACGCGGCGGGACGGCCCAATATCCGCCAATCGCTCATCAATCAATCTGCCAACGTCGTCACCATCGAGACCGAGAGCGGGCTGATCGGCATTGGCGAAGGCGGCGAACCCTCCACCATGGAGCAATGCGCCGGTCTGATCATCGGCGAAGACCCGTTCCGCATCGAGCATCTGTGGCAGACCATGTATCGCAGCTATTTTTATCCCGCGGGGCGCGAGAAAACCCATTCTCTGGGCGGCCTCGACTTGGCGCTGTGGGACATCAAAGGTAAAGCCCTGGGCGTGCCGGTGTGGCAGCTGTTGGGCGGCAAGGCGCGCGACTATATCGAATGCTATGCCACCGCCTATCCCAGGCCCAAAGGCGGCACGATCGAAGATGCCGCGCGCGCCTGTATCGCGGAAGGCTACCGCGCCTACCGCCTTGGCACGGTGGGCGGGCGCGAATTCGACCGCTTTCAGGCGGTGCAGGATTCCTTTGAGGCCTGCAAACTGGCGCGCCAGGGCGCCGGCAAGGATGGCGGCTGGGCAATCGACTTTCACGGGGCGCTGGACCAGGAAGATGCCATCAATCTGGCGACCCTGATAGAACCGTTGCGTCCCTATTTCGTCGAAGACCTGGTGCGCGGCGAAAATATCGAGATCTACAAGACTATCCGGCCGCGCCTGCGGGTTCCGATCGCGGTGGGTGAAATCTACGGCGCCAAGTGGGACACCAATATGCTGCTTGAGCATCAGTTGATCGATTTTGCCCGCTGCACCGTGCCCAATGTTGGCGGCATCACCGAATACATGAAGATCTGCGCCATCGCCGAGACCCATTATTGCGGCATGATTCCGCATTTCACCGGTCCGATCGGAGAAACCGCGCTGGTGCATTGCCTGACTGCGACTTCGGTCAAGGCGCTGATGGAGATGACCACGGCCGGCCGCCGGCCCTGGCCCTATCTGCCGCAGGCATACGACTTCCGCAACGGCAAGCTATGGCCCACGGATCGTCCGGGTCTGGGCGTGGAACTGGATACCAGCAAGTTGCAATTGATCGGCGATTGGACGGAGCGTTACGCGCCCATTCCGATCAACCACCGCCCGGATGGATCTTACACGAACTGGTAGGCAAGGATTTTTTGGCCTACCCCTTTGGCGGCAACAAGCAATGCCGGCCGCCCTGTCGCGCAAGCTCATGGCCGGAATAATCCAAAATTCTCCGATGCCCGCCTTTGGCCAGCAGCCGCTTCGGCAATCCGATCAAGGCGATTCCGCGAATGCCTCCCCTGTTTAACCCGCTCGACAGACGCAGATCCAACCTCGAACAATGCCGGCATCGCGACGAATTCCGCTGTCTCGACAGGAGGCGCGGCGCCAGGGGTAAAGCATGCAACAGAGCAACGACGAGCTCGAAGGGATTCGCACCCCCCGCCGGGGCTTTGCACCCCTGTCGGGCCTGCTGACCGGTCGGGCCGTTCCGGGCTTCGTCGCGCGCCTGGGCATAGCTGCCGCCAGGCGGCGCGGACGTCCGTGGCGGCTGTTCGGGCGGGTCATAGCGGCACGCCATGCCGACATCGCGGAAGCATTGTCCCGCGACCTCGATTTCCGTATCGCGCCGGTCAATGGCGCAAAAATCGAGGAGGTGAACGGGCCTTTCATTCTCGGCATGGATCGTTCACCTGTACACCAGAACGAGCGGCGCGCCCTCTATGCGGCGCTGAGCCATGTGGACTTCGCTGAAATCGGCAGTCGGATTGAACAGCAGGCAACGGGCGCGCTGGCGCGTGAGGCCGGCGATTTCGATGCGATCACCGACTATGCGCGACCGGTCGCGGTCGCCACCGCCATGCATCTGTTCGGCATCTCCTCCCGCAATCCGGCTGTGGTCGCCGAAGTGGCGCGGGCAATCTTCGCCCACACCTTTCTCAACCTCGGCAATGACGAGAAAGTCAGGGCACGCGCCTTGAAAGCCGAACCGTTGCTGAAAGAGTGGCTTGGTTCGGAGATTGCGCGCCGCCGCGCTTCCGGGGCCACCGGCACCGACCTCATGGGCCGGTTGCTGGAGCAGCACGAAATCCTCGACGATACGGCGGTGCGCCGCACGCTGGGCGGGATGCTGGTCGGCAGCATCGACACGACAGTCGCCGCCTTCGCGAAAATCCTCTGCGTCCTGCGCAGCGATGACGACCTGGCCGCGGCATTCGCCGAGGCCATGGCCGCAAATACAGATCTGTTCGGATTGTGCATGGAGGCCTTGCGGCGGTGGCCGCACAATCCCATCCTGCTGCGCATTGCGCAGGCGGACACCAATCTGGCTGGCACCCCGGTACGGGCAGGCGACAGCGTCGTCTTGTGGACACAGGCCGCCATGCTCGATGTGGGCGCCTTCCCCGAGCCGTCTCGTGCCGTCGTCGATCGGCCGCTCCCGTCCTATCTGCACTTCGGTGGCGGCCTTCATCCCTGCGCCGGCCGGCGGCTGAACGCAATCCAGCTTCCCATCCTCCTCCGCCTGATCCTTCCCCGTCTCACCGGGCGCACCGGACGTATCCAATGGGCCGGTCCGTTTCCGGATAAGCTGTCCGTCCGCCTGAAAGGACTGCCATGACCGGATCGTCGATGGTTACGATCATTGCCCCCGTGGATCGCGCCAGGATCGCCGCCCTTCGCAATGAAATCGGGCGACTGGGCAACCCCGCAAGCGAGGCCGTGCGGGGCAAGATCGAAAGGGAAGAGAAGTTTCTTCACTTTGCCAGCTTGCACGCGCTCGCCGGCAGCGACGGACGTTCGGGTTTCCTTGTGCTGGAGTTTTCCGCCGACCAGGACGCGAAAACGTCAACCCACATGCTTGCCGCACGATGGCAGGATGAACTTGTGCCGATCTTCCGGCAGGCGGCCGATTGGTCGCCTGGCGCCAAGCTGGGAGACTATCTTTGGAAGCGGCATGTGACCCTCGGATACGGGCTTTTCAGCAATGTCGGCCTCGCCCATTGCGGCACGCCGGACTGTTCCGTGCAAGCCATAGGCAATCATGAACACCTCTCCAACAAGCTCGCGGAATTGCTGTCGCAGCAGGCCGACGGGCTGTCAGCGCTTGGGCGATTGCATGAATTGCGCCGGACCATCGAACAGGACGAGAAACTGAAATGGGCGCTTGAGACGCCGCCGCCCTCACCGCTGGGCCCGGACGGCGAAACCGGAACGTGGCGCGGAATAGCTTTGCTTGCATGGCCCTTCGTGAAGACCTTCTGCTGGCCCTTGCTGGCGATCCTGATTCCGCTCGCGGCCTGGATAGCCTACCCTTCCGCATGGCAGGCCGAATTCACCTTGCCTGCGAGCGCCGGGGGCTGGCTGCGTTTCGCGATCGCGATCATTTGCTATGCCGCAAAGACGGCCCTGCTCGTGCTGGCCGCGACGGCCTTCATTCTCGCCCTCCTTTATCTCGCATTCCGGCGGCGCGAGCGGGATGACTGGCTTTCCGACCGCGCGCCCGCCTCCCGCGAACTGGAAGAAATCTTCAGGCGCGAAAACCATCCCGACCATGTGCAGAATCATATGGTCTCGCACACCGTTCTCAAGCCGGGGATATTGCGCCGCCTGACGATCCGGCTTGCATTCTTCGTCATCGCGCAACTGACCGCGCGCAATCCGAAGCGGGGGCATCTCGGCGACATCGGCACCATCCATTTCGCGCGCTGGGTGCTGGTGCCCGGACAGAGGGACCTCCTTTTCTTTTCCAATTATGGCGGAAGCTGGGAGAGCTACCTCGAGGACTTCATCACCAAAGCGCATCAGGGACTGACCGCCGTGTGGTCGAATTCCGTCGGCTTTCCCCGCACGCGCAATCTTTTCCAGGATGGAGCCACGGACGGCGAACGCTTCAAGCGCTACGCACGGCAATCCATGATCGCGACAGCCTTCTGGTACGCGGCCTATCCGGGCCTGACGACCGCCAATATCCGCACCAATGAGCTGATCCGCAGGGGATTTGCGACGGCGATGACCGAAGACGAGGCGGTGCGCTGGCTGGCGCTGTTCGGCTCCGCGCCCCGGCCGGTCGACAAGCTTGAGACCACCCAGATCCAGAGTCTGGTCTTCGGCGGCCTGGGGTTCAAGCCGGCCGGCAAACTGCTGACGATCGTATTTTCCGAAGAAGCGTCCAGCAACCGTGAATGGCTGAAAAAGACGCTTCCCCAAATCTCTTTCAACGATGGCCGTTACGCGCGCAACCCGGCCGTACTGACTTTAGGCCTCACACGCCGAGGCTTGGAGAGATTGGGCCTGCCTGACAGCGCGGTAAATACGTTTCCGGCGGCTTTTCTCGGCGGCATGGCCGGACCCGGCCGCGACCGGATTCTCGGCGACATCGGCAACAACGATTCCGCTCGCTGGGTATGGGGTCGATCCGGGGACATGGACGCCGTGCTCCTGGTCTATGGCGACGACAAGGATTCCGTCGAAGAGATGTGCGAGTACATCAAGAACTGGTGCGGGGCGCATGGGGCCGCAATACGCCATACCCAGATTCTCACAGATGTCGACAAGAGCCCCAACAAGCGGATCGAACCTTTTGGCTTCGTGGATGGCGTATCCCAGCCTGTGATCCGGGGGACTTATCGGGGCTTCCGCAATGCCGACCCCATTCATCTGGTTGAACCTGGCGAATTCATCCTCGGGTATCCGGACAATCGTGGCCATATTCCACCCGGACCGGCCCTGGACGCCCAATATGATCCCGATCTGCGCTTGCCGATCGCCGGCAAAGATCAGGGATTTTCCGCAACCATCGCCGAAAATCCGCGGATGATCGGCCATAATGGCAGCTTCCTCGTTATCCGGCAGTTGGAACAGGACGTGCCCGCGTTCGACACCTATTGCCGGGAACAGGCGTCCGCCATCGGCCCGGCGGTCGCCAACCTGCCCGTGGAAACGAATCCCGCCGCGCTTGCCGAACTCGTGGCCGCAAAGCTGATAGGCCGCTGGAAGGACGGATCTTCGCTTGTCCGCTTCCCCTACCTGTCCGCGACGCGGCTGAAGGAATTGTCCGGCGGGCATGCAGGACAGGGAATCCGCCCGCAAGCCAGACCGCTGGCCGCCGAGGCGACGCCGATTGAGCATGGGACGGCGCCCAAAACCTCCGAACCCTCGCGGCCCGAAATACGGCCGGACAATGATTTTCTGTTCGGTACCGAGGACCCCCAGGGCCTGCGTTGTCCTTTCGGAGCGCATGTCCGGCGGGTCAATCCGCGCGACAGTTTTACGCCCGGCTCGAAGGAACAGATCGACATCGTCAATCGTCACCGCATCATGAGGGTCGGCCGGGGGTATCCCGGACAGAAAGAGACCAAACCGGGCCTCATGTTCATGTGCCTGGCGGGGGATATCGAGCGGCAGTTTGAATTCATCCAGCAAACCTGGATGGGGAATGCAAAATTCCACGGCCTGACCACGGAGTCCGATCCCATCATAACAGACGGCGCGAAGGGCCGATGCGGCTTCACCATCCCGACGCGGTCTGGTCCGATTGCGCTGGCTGCGATGCCGCAATTTGTGACAATGCGCGGCGGCGGATATTTTTTCCTGCCGGGGCGACAGATCCTCGACTGGCTCGCGCATTCCTGACTGCTCCATAGGATGGCCGTGGAACGCGCCGCCGGCAGGCTCGCGCAGCTGCGCTAGCATTTGGCGCGCAATTCCGCGAAAATAGCGCCGGGCCAGGCCGGCGCCTGTTCATCGCGTAGTGTTTTCAAAGAGTTAGCATGATCCTGCTCATCGATAATTACGACAGCTTTACCTACAACCTCTTTCACTATCTGGGTGAGTTGGGGGCGGCGGTGAAAGTCGTCCGCAATGATGAAATCACCGCCGACGCGGCGCTGGCGCTGAAGCCGGACGGGATCGTGCTCTCGCCCGGCCCCTGCACGCCCAATGAAGCCGGCATCTGCATGGACGTCATTCGCAAAGCCGACGGCAAGGTGCCGATCCTGGGCGTCTGCCTGGGCCACCAGGCCATCGGCCAGGTCTATGGCGGCGATATCGTCCGCGCGCCCGAACCGATGCACGGCAAGATGAGCACCATCCATCACAGCGGCAAATCGGTCTTCCGCGGCCTCAACAATGATTTTCAGGCGACACGCTATCATTCGCTCACCATCGATCCGCCCTCCATGCCCGATGTGCTGGAAGTCACCGCCACGTCGGAAGACGGCGTCATCCAGGGCGTGATGCACAAGAGCCATCCCGTCCATGGCGTCCAGTTCCATCCCGAAAGCATCGCCAGCGAGAATGGCCATGCGCTGCTGGAAAATTTCCTCAAGCTGACGCGCGCCTGACGATGGACCTCGACACAATGATCCGGAAGGCGCGCGCGCCCTTGAGCCGTGGCGAGACCGAAAGCCTTTTCCAGTCGATCTTCCGCGGCGCGCTCAACGAGACGCAGTTGGTGGCCTATCTCACCGCCACCGCCGACCGCAAACCCTCGGTCGACGAGCTGGTGGGCGCGGTCACCGCCATGCGCGCCCATATGCGCCCCGTCACGGCGCCGGCCGGGGCCATCGATCTCTGCGGCACCGGCGGCGACGGGCTGGGGACGCTCAACATTTCCACCGCCGTCAGTTTCGTGGTCGCGGCCGCCGGCGTGCCTGTGGCCAAGCATGGCAACCGCTCCGCCACCTCGCGTTCCAGCGCCGCCGATGTGCTGGAGGCGCTGGGCGTGAAAATCGGCCTGGAGCCGGAGGCGGCCGAGCGGGTGCTGCAGCAGGCGGGACTGGTTTTTCTTTTTGCCCAGACCCATCATCCGGCGATGAAGCATGTCGGCGCGGCCCGCAAGGCCATCGGCCGGCGCACCATCTTCAACCTGCTGGGTCCCCTGGCCTCGCCTGCCCGCGTCACGCGGCAGCTGATCGGTGTCTTCTCGTCCGACTGGCTGGAGCCTTACGCCCAGGCGTTGCACCAGCTGGGCAGCGCCTGCGCCCGCATCGTCCATGGCCGCGACGGGCTGGATGAAATCTCAATCAGCGAACCGACTGAGGTCGTCGTGCTGGAAAACGGAACCGTCACGGTGGACGAGATCACGCCGGAACTGGCGGGACTTCCGCGCAGCCCCCTCGCCGCCATTATCGGCGGTGACGCCGTTCACAATGCGGCGGCCCTGCGCCGGCTGTTCGAGGGCGACCCCGGTCCCTACCGCGATATCGTCTGCCTCAATGCCGCCGCCGCACTGATGGTGGCCGGCGCGGCTTCTGATATAAAGGCCGGCGTGGAGATCGCGGCGGAGCAACTTTCGTCCGGCGCGGCACGTGAAAAGCTCAACGAGTTAATTGCCGCGTCGAACGCATGACAAATACCATTCTCGACAAGATCGTTGCCTATAAGCGCGAGGAAGTGGCCGCCGCCAAGAAGGCTGTGCCGCCCAAGGAGATCGCCGCCCGCGCCAAGGATGCGTCGCCGGTGCGCCCCTTCCGCGCCGCGCTGGAAGACAAGAAGGCGGCGGGCGAATATGGCCTGATCGCCGAGATCAAGAAGGCCAGCCCGTCCAAGGGACTTATTCGCGCCGAGTTCGATCCGCCCGCGCTGGCGGAAGCCTATGAGGAAGGCGGCGCGGCCTGTCTTTCCGTCCTGACCGACACGCCCTCGTTCCAGGGGGCGCCGGAATATCTTATCGCCGCGCGCGAGATGGTGCGCCTGCCGGTGCTGCGCAAGGATTTCATGCTGGAGCCTTACCAGGTGGCCGAGGCGCGCAGCTGGGGCGCCGACTGCATCCTGGTCATCATGGCGATGCTGTCAGATGGCGAAGCCCGCGCCCTGCTGGATGCCGCCGGCGAATGGGGCATGGACGCGCTGGTGGAAGTGCATGACGCCGAGGAACTGGACCGGGCCCTGAATTTGGATCCCGACATGGTCGGCATCAACAACCGCAATCTCAAGACCTTCGTCACCGACCTGCATGTCACGACCAGGCTGGCGCCCACCATTCCCAGGCATGTCCATGTGGTGGCGGAAAGCGGCCTGTCGGCCCCCGCCGACCTGCGCCGCCTGGCCGATGCCCATGTCACGTCCATCCTGGTGGGCGAAAGCCTGATGCGGCAGAAGGATGTGACGGCGGCGACGCGCCTGCTGCTGGGCAACGGCTTTTCGTGAGCAAGTTGACCCATCTGGACGAATTCGGCGCCGCCCGCATGGTCGATGTTTCGGGCAAGGAAGAGACGGCCCGCGCCGCCATCGCCGAAAGCGTGATTGTATTGTCTGCCGAAGCCTTCGCCGCCGTGATCGAAGGCAAGGCGCCCAAGGGCGATGTCCTGGCATGCGCCCGCATCGCCGGCATCATGGCGGCCAAGCGGGTGCCCGACCTGATCCCGCTCTGCCATCCGATTCCCATCACCGCCGCCGAGGTGAATTTCGCGCCCGATGCGGCGCGCCACGCCATCATCATCACCGCCCAGGTGACCACGACGGCCAAGACCGGCGTCGAAATGGAAGCCCTCACCGCCGCCTCGGTGGCGGCGCTCACCGTCTACGACATGGTCAAGGCGCTGGACAAAGGCGCGGTGATCGAGAGCACGCGGCTGTTGGCCAAGAGCGGCGGTAAAAGTGGCGCCTTCGCAGCTTCAGGGCACAAATCGGCCGCGATGGAGGAAGCGCCCCGCGAAACCGCCTCCCGCGGCAAGAAGCCGAAGCCGAAAGTCATCATGGGCGAAGTCTTCGCGCCGAAGCTGGCCGCACCGGACGCCCAGCGCGAAGCCTTTCGCACCTTCATGACCCGCAACCGCCTGCGCGCCACCCAATGGGCAAGGGACGCAGGCGTGCCGGTCGGACAAATTCTCGGCTATCTCACCGGCCAGTCGCGTGGTTTCTCGGCCGCGACCGCCGCCAAGCTCGCCAAGGCCGCCAAGGTGTCGCCGGAGGATATGTTCCGCTGATCCTTACGGCTAAAGGAAAAACCGATGCCGAAAATGCGTAGAGCGAAGAAGACCAAATGATGGGCGCCTGGGCCAAGGTCTTACTCGTATTTCTGGTCCTTTGTGAGCTTGCGGTGGCTGGACTTTACGTCATGGGTGTGGCTGATCCTTACGTCCCCGGTGTTGTAAGCAATCCCCATAGCTTGCCCCGCGTCGCAGCGAATAACCCCCTCATGATGGTGACGCTGCCTATTATCCTTGTTGTTATCGTTGGTGCGCCTGTAGCGCTTGTGATCTGGGTCTGGCGTTTTGCGCGCAGAGTTGGCCAGCGCCTCGCCCGTTGACGAACCCCATAGAACTAAAGTAGAACGATTCGAAGCGTTGCGGCTTTGTTCGCAAGGCGAACCAGGCCGGAGGGAGGCCCCGATGCTCACCAGAAAGCAGTACGAGCTTCTGATGTTCATTCATGAGCGGATCCGGGAAACCGGCATTCCGCCCTCGTTTGACGAGATGAAGGAAGCCCTGGACCTCAAATCCAAATCGGGCATTCACCGGCTGATTACCGCCCTGGAAGAGCGCGGTTTCCTGCGCCGCATGGAAAAGCGCGCCCGCGCCCTGGAAGTGCTGAAACTGCCCGACAACATGGCCGAGACCCTGCGTCCCGCCACCACCCGCAGCCAGGCGCAGCGCGCGCCCACGGCGATCCGGCATGGCCGCGAGCATCGCACCGGCAGCGACGCGCGCTCGACCCAGCCGCGCCGCGGCTATGGCGATGGCGAAAGCGCCGTGAATGTGCCGCTGGTCGGGCGCATCGCGGCCGGCACGCCGATCGAGGCGCTGCAGAACAAGATGGCCGATGTCCCGGTGCCCGGCGGCATGATCGGACGCGGCGCCCATTATGCCCTGGAAGTCACGGGCGATTCCATGATCAATGCCGGCATCCTGGATGGCGATACCGTCATCATCCAGGAATCCGACACCGCCTCGACCGGCGAGATCGTGGTGGCGCTGGTGGACAATGAAGAAGCCACCCTCAAGCGCCTGCGCCGCCGCGGCGACTCCATCGCCCTGGAAGCCGCCAATCCGGCCTATGAAACGCGCCTTTATGGCGCCGACAGGGTGAAGGTTCAGGGCAAGCTGGTCGGCTTGATCCGGCGCTACTGAACCCAGGGCCGTTCGCCCCGCCATTCCCGCACACTTTGTGCACGCAGTTCCGGCGTGAAGGTCAGCGCATAGCCCTGATCGCGCGCCGCGCGTACGCCGGCAAGGATCAGGCGCGGTCCCTGGCAGTCCGTCGCCGCGGCACTGACCAGGATGACAGCGCGGCTGCAATCCTCGACCAGGGCTTCGGCCCGGCGTGAGACGACCACCAATCCCGCCTGCGCCGGCACCGCGCAGCCCATGCCGTCACAGCGGCCCAATCCGAGAGCATTTGCCGGTTCGCGGTCATCGCCATCGCGCCGCAGCCAGTCCCGCGCGATGAAGCGGTTCTGCGGCCGTCCGACAAAGTAGAACTTTCCATCCGCCGCCCGGATCGCCACCGTCGCCGCATCCGGCGCCACCAGCATGTCCGGTCCGCGCGCCAGGAAGGCCACCCCTATCCCGGCGACGATGCCCGCCAACCCTGCCCAGCGCCGCTTCGCGCGCCACACCAGCAGCCACAAGCCTCCCAGCACGATCAGCAACAGAGCCGTCATCGGCATGGCAGGCGAAAGCGTCGCCGCGCCCGGAAGCTGCGCCACCCAATGGCCCAGGCGCAGCATTACTTCAATGCCCCAGCCCAGTCCCTGCAGCGGCCAGGCTTCCAACCCGAACGGCATAGCCAGCAGACTCAGGGCCGCCAGCGGCATCACCACCAACCCCACCACCGGCATGGCGATGAGATTGCCCAGCACGCCGTAATGCGCGGCACGGCCGAAATGAAACAGCACGAAAGGCAGTGTCGCCAGGCTTGCCACCGCACTGGCGGAAAGCAGATTGGCGCCATGGCCCAGAAGGCCGCGCTGGGCCTGTCCTGCTTCCGCCGCGGCCACCAGGGCCGCGACCGCGGCGAAAGACATCTGGAAGCCGGGATCGGTGATCGCCTCCGGCTGCAGGAGCAGCAACACACAGGCCGCAACCGCCAGCCCACGCATCGAAAGCGCCGGCCGGTCCAGCAGCACCGCGATCAAACCGACCGCCAGCATCACATAGGCGCGGGCAGCCGGTGCAGCGGCGCCGCTCAGCACCAGGTAGAAGGCTGCGCCGGCCAGCGCGGCCAGCGCCGCCCATTTCTTGATCGGATAATGCAAGGCCAGGAAGGGATTGAGCGCCAGCAGCGCCCGGACCAGCCAGAAGAGGCCCATGCCCACCAGCACCATATGCAGACCGGAAATAGAGATCACATGCGCCAGGCCGGAATCGCGCAACGCATCATCATCCGTCTGTGCGATGCCGCCGCGAATGCCGGTGACCAGCGCCGCGGCGATGGCGCCTTGCGAACCCGGCAGTACGGTACGGATGCGTTGCGTCATCCGCCAGCGCAGCGCCGCCACGCCATCGGCCATATGTTCGGAAAGGCTTGGTGGACGGGGCGTCATCGCCGGTGACGGCGCGCCGAAGGAAAAGCCGCTGGCGCCGACGGAGCCGAACCAGGCGGCGCGGGCAAAGTCGGCCGCGCCCGGTTGCGACGGCAGCAGCGGCGGCGACAGGCCCGCCGTCAGGCTGACCCATTGTCCCGGCAGCAGCCCGGCAGGATCGCCGCGCATCGTCACCCGCAAACGCCTGGGAACGGCGTCATCGGGAAAGCCGCCGCTGATGGGATCGGCCAGCGTCAGGCGCGTGCCGGCATTGCCCAGCTCCATCGCCACGATGCGCGCCGTCATATGCACCGTCGCCGGGCGCGCCAGGACGGGCGCCGCAACGCGGGTTTCGCGCAGCTTGGCGGCGCCGAAGCCGAGGGACAGCGCGGCCATCAGAGCCAGCAGCACCCGCCCGCGTTCCAGGAACGGCAATAGCAGCAGCGCGACGAAGCCTGCGCCCAGCGCGCTCCAGCCAATAAGCGCCACCGGTTCGACCGGCAAGGCGAAGTACAGCCCGGTGCCCAGCCCCACCATGACAGGGAGCCACAACGGCCAGCGATCACGCTCAAAGGTCATGCCCGCCGCTAATATCATGAGGCCAAAATAGCTTCCAAAATTCAGGGTTTACGCCTACGACGACGCCGCGTAGGTTGCCCCCCGCGCCTCGCTCAAGCTCGGCGCGTTCGGCCCTCAAATCGGTCCACTGGACCGATTTGTCCCGCTGCGCGGGTCGGGCCTCACCCTGTTCTAAGTGCTTCCGATCATGTCCGAAAATACGAAACCTGTCCTGCGCTTCGCTCCCTCGCCCACAGGCATGCTGCATATCGGCGGCGCCCGCACGGCCCTGTTCAACTGGCTTTATGCCCGTCACAGCGGCGGCACCTTCCTGTTGCGCATCGAGGATACCGACCGCGAACGCTCCACGCCTGAAGCCGTGGCGGCCATTCTCAATGGCATGCGCTGGATGGGCCTGGATTGGGATGGGCCCGAGATCTACCAGTTCGCCCGCGCCGGCCGGCATCGCGATGTGGCGGAAAAGCTGCTGGCCGAAGGCAAGGCCTATCGCTGCTACGCGACCGCGGAAGAACTCACCCAGATGCGCGAGGAGCAGAAAGCCGCCGGCAAGCCCATGCGCTATGACGGCCGCTGGCGCGACCGCCAGCCCGGCCCGGAACAGGACGGCAAGCCTTTCGTGGTGCGGCTGAAGGCGCGCCAGGACGGCGAAACCATTGTTCACGATGTCGTGCTGGGTGATGTCCGTTTCGCCCATGACCAGCTCGACGACATGGTGCTGCTGCGGTCCGACGGCACCCCCACCTATATGCTGGCGGTGGTGGTCGATGATTTCGACATGGGCGTCACCCATGTGATCCGCGGCGCCGACCATCTCAACAATGCCGCGCGCCAGTTGCAGCTGATCGAGGCGATGGGCGCAGCCGTCCCGGTCTATGGCCACCTGCCGCTGATCAACGGACCGGACGGCGCCAAGCTGTCCAAGCGGCATGGCGCCCTGGCGGTGGAAGCCTATCGCGACATGGGCTATCTGCCTGAGACCATGCGCAATTACCTGCTGCGCCTGGGCTGGAGCCATGGCGATGACGAGATCATCTCCACCGCGCAGGCTATCGCCTGGTTCAATTTCGAAGCCATCGGCAAGAGCGCGGCGCGGATGGACTATAAGAAGCTGGACAATCTCAACGGTCATTATATCCGTCACACCGCCGATGATGTGCTGGCGGCGGAAGTCGTCGCCTTCCAGGAACGGATGACGCCGCCGGTCGTGCTTTCGGCCATGGCGCGGATGCGTCTCATCGCCGCCATGCCTTCGCTCAAGGAGCGGGCCAAGACGCTGCTTGAACTCTCCCAGGCGGCGGAATTTCTGTATACGGACGGTCCGCGCGTTTTGGACGAAGCGGCAGGCAAGCTCCTGTCGGCGGAAGGCCGCGCGGGCCTGGCCGAAGTCCTGCCCGCGCTGGAAGCCACCGACTGGTCCGGACCGGCGCTGGAAGCAGCCGCGCGCGCCCATGCGGAAGCAAAAGGACTCAAGCTGGGCCAGGTCGCTCAACCCCTGAGGGCCGCCTTGACCGGCAAGGCCTCCTCCCCCCCCTTATTCGAGATGCTGGCACTGCTGGGCCGGGCGGAATCCCTTAACCGATTAAGGACTTACGCAGATTGAGAAAATCCTCCCCCTTTCCGGCTCGTAAGTAGTGACCCGGAAAGGATTTTGCGTATATTGCTGCACCGCAAGATAAGGGGGACGGGGCATGAAAGAGAGCAAAATCAAACCGGCGGGTTCGGCCAGCCTGTCCTATCAGGGCAAGAGCTACGACTTCCCGGTTTATGCCGGCTCCCAGGGCCCCAATGTCGTGGACATCCGCAAGCTCTACGACCAGGCCGACATCTTCACCTACGATCCCGGCTTCACCTCCACCGCTTCGACCGAAAGCGAAATCACCTTCATCGACGGTGACAAGGGTGTCCTGGAATATCGCGGCTATTCCATCGGCGAACTGGCCCAGCATTCCAACTTCCTCGAGACCTGTTACCTGCTGCTGCACGGCAACCTGCCGACCAAGGAACAGATGGAGAAGTTCGACTACTCCATCACACGCCACACTATGGTGCATGAGCAGCTGGCCACCTTCTTCCGCGGCTTCCGCCGCGACGCCCATCCCATGGCGATCCTGTGCGGCGTGGTCGGAGCCCTATCGGCCTTCTACCACGACTCCACCGACATCACCGATCCCAAGCAGCGCGAAATCGCCAGCCACCGCCTGATCGCCAAGCTGCCGACGCTGGTGGCGATGGCCTACAAATACCATGTCGGCCAGCCTTTTGTGTTTCCGCGTAATGAGCTGGGCTACACCGAGAATTTCCTGCGCATGTGCTTCTCGGTCCCGGCCGAGGATTATGTGGTCAATCCCGTCCTGGCCAAGGCGCTGGACACGATTTTCATCCTGCATGCCGACCACGAACAGAACGCCTCGACCTCGACGGTGCGCCTGTCGGGCTCGTCCGGCGCCAACCCCTTCGCCTGCATCGCCGCCGGCATCGCCTGCCTCTGGGGCCCCGCCCATGGCGGCGCCAATGAAGCGGCTCTGAAGATGCTGGAAGAGATCGGCACCATCGACCGCATTCCGGAATATGTCGCCCGCGCCAAGGACAAGAGCTCGGGCTTCCGGCTGATGGGCTTCGGCCATCGCGTCTACAAGAATTACGATCCGCGCGCCAAGGCGATGCAGATCCAGGCCCATGCCGTGCTCAACGAACTGGGGCTGCATGACGACCCGTTGCTGAAAGTGGCGATCGAACTGGAGAAGGTGGCGCTGCACGACCCCTACTTCATCGAAAAGAAGCTTTATCCCAACATCGACTTCTATTCGGGCATCACGCTCAAGGCGCTGGGTTTTCCCACTTCCATGTTCACCGCCCTCTTCGCCCTGGCCCGCACCGTGGGCTGGATCGCACAGTGGAAGGAAATGCTGGAAGACCCGCATCAGAAGATCGGCCGGCCGCGCCAGATCTATACCGGTCCGACTGCACGCACCTACGTCGATATCAAAAAGCGCTAACCGGCAGGGCCCTCAACGAAATTCAGAAGTGCGCGCGCCGCGCGTAGCGAGGGGGCTTCGGTCCCCTCGCCCAGCAGGCGCGCAAATTCGTCCAAATCCGCGATCTGCGCCGCGCGCGCCGTCTCGTCCCGCAGCAGTCTTTCCACGCTTTTCGCCAGCGCTTGCGGCGTCATGTGTCCCTGCAGGAATTCGGGCACCGCTTCACGCTCCAGCAGGATGTTCGCCAGGGTGATGTATTTCACATTCATGATCAGCGACGAGAGCGCAAAGGTCAGCCCGCCGACGCGATAGCCGACCACCAGCGGTGTCCGGGCCAGCGCCAGCTCCGCCGTCACCGTGCCGGATGCCGCCAGCGCCACATCGGCGGCGTCGAAAGCGGCGTATTTGTCGGCTTCGCTTTCCAGGATATGCAAGGGCGTAGGCCAGTTTTCGGTTGCAGCACGTACCTTGCCCGCCACATGCGGCACCGTCGGCAGCACCGTCACCAGGCCAGGAATGCGCCCCGCCAGCAAACCCACGGCCTGACGGAACACCGGCAGGATAAAGCGGATTTCGCTGCTGCGGCTGCCCGGCAGCAGCGCCAGCAGCTTCGTGTTGGAGGAAAGCCCCAGGCGAGTCCGCAATGCCTCGCCGCCGGTCATGCGCGCGGCGCGTTCGATCACCGGATGCCCGACAAATTCGGCGGAGAGGCCATAGCGGCGCAGGAAGGGCACCTCGAAGGGAAACAGCGCCAGCACCAGGTCGAAATCCTTCGCCATCTGTCTGGCGCGATAGGAGCGGCTGGCCCAGACCTGCGGCGCGACATAGTTCACCGTGCGGATGGACGGATCGCGTTTCTTGATGGCGTGGGCGATGCGATGGGTAAAGTCGGGACTGTCGATCAGGACCACGGCATCCGGCCGGGTGGCAATAGCGAAATCGGTGGCCTGGCGCACCCGCCGCAAGATACGGGGAATGGCCGGCACGACTTCGCGCAGGCCCATCACCGCCGTGGCGTCGAGTGAGAAAAGGCTGTTCAGGCCCTCGCGGGCCATGGCGGGACCGCCGACGCCGGTGATCTCGATATCCGGCGCGAGCGTCTTCAGTGCCACCATCAGCTGGCCGCCAAGCTGGTCGCCGGACGGCTCGCCGCAGACCAGCATGACTTTTTTCATAAACCGACGCCCGTGACGAACAGGCCCAACGCATCGGCGCGGGCGGCGACGGCCGCCTTGTCCACGATCAGCGCCCCGCCCGCCTGCAGCCCGATACCCGCCAGGCCGGCCGCCGCCGCCCGATCCAGCGTGGCGATGCCGATCACCGGCAGATCGGTCTTGGCATCCTGGGTCGGCTTCAGCGCCTTCACCAGCACGCCGCGCTTGTTCTGCGGTGTGCCACGGATTGCCTCGCGCAAGCCGCCGACACGGACGAGCATCTGGTCGGTGCCCTCGGCGGCTTCCACCGCCAGCGGCAGGCCCTCGCACACCACGGCAGCCTGGCCCACATCCATCGCGCCCAGCGCCTTGACGATGGCGAAAGCGCGCGCCATGTCGGCGCGCTGATCGTCGGTGGGGGAGAGGCGGCCCAGATCGCCTGTCCCGCACACCAGGCCCGGTGCGGCTTCGGCCACTCCCACGCCGCGAAAACCCTCTTCCTCGAACATGGTCACGATGAAGCGCAGCAGGGCATCATCGCCCTGGCGCGCCGCCTTCAAGGCGCGCGGCAGCAGCATCACGCCCCGGGAGTCCAGCTTCATCTCGGAAAACTTCGGCCGGTCCACCTGGCCCGCCAGCAGGATTTCGCTGACGCCTTCGCGGCGAAAGGCCTTGAAGGCCTGGCCGGGGGCGCCGGGCGAGCCCCATTCATGCGGGAAGTCCGCGATCCAGTTGGTTGTCACGGACCCCGCAAGCGCCATGACGAACACCTTGCGCCCGTCGGCGCGGACACTTTGCGCCACCGCGCGCGGCAGGTCGCCGCCCCCGGCAATGATGCCGAGCGCGCCCTTCATGCCGCGTCTCCGCCCCGCCGCCGTGCCAGGCAAAGCTCCTGTTTCGCGTCCGCCAGAACGAAGTCAGAAATCTCGGCGACTTGCGCTACCTGCGGCCAGCGCTCCTTCGCCTCCATAGCGCGGGCGCGCACGTCACCGCCCGCACCATGGAAGATATGGCGGAAGGCGCCACGCAGGGCGTTGATGGCGTCGCGCGGCATGCCGCTGCGCTTGAGCCCGATCAGGTTGAGGCCGGCCAGTTCAACATGGTCGCCAAAGGCCATGGCATAGGGAATGACATCGCGATTGACGCCGGTGAGCCCGCCCACCATGGCGCCGCGCCCGACGCGGCAGAATTGCTGCACGGCGGCCAGGCCGCCGAAGATCACCTGGTCGCCGATGACGGCATGTCCACCCAGGCAGACCGAATTGGCAAAGGTGACATCGTCACCCACCACGCAGTCATGGCCGACATGGCTGTTGGCCATGAAATAACCCCGCGCACCGACGCGCGTGACCCCACGGTCCTTGCGGCTGCCGCAACTCATACTCACCATTTCACGCAACACGCAGTCCTCGCCGACATGCAGTTCGCCATCGACAAAATCATTGTTGCGAATCTGGCTGTCGCCGCCCAGCGCCACCTGCGGATAGAGCATCGTGCGGGCACCGATACTGGTGATGCCTGAAATGCTGACATGGCTGATCAGGCGCACGCCATCGCCCAGGGTGACGCGGGGGCCGACATGGCAGAAAGGACCGATTTCCACCCCGGCGCCGAGTTTGGCACCGTCTTCAATGATGGAAGTCGGATGGACCGGCATCAGGCTGTCTTTTCACTACCGTCGTGAACCATGGCGCTGAACTCGGCCTCGGCGCAGAGATCCTCGCCGACAAAGGCCTTGCCTTCGAACTTGAAAACCGGGCCGCGGCGGCGGAGCGACTTGACCGGCATGCGCAGCATATCGCCGGGGCGCACCGGCTTGCGGAAGCGGGCCTGGTCGATGGTCATGAAATAGACTTTGCTGCCGGCCGCCTGTCCCATGCTGTGCTGGACGATCGCGCCCGCGGTCTGGGCCATCGCCTCGACCAGCAGGACGCCCGGCATCACCGGATAATCCGGAAAATGACCCTGAAAATGCGGTTCATTGCAGCTGACCGCCTTCCAGCCGGTGCCGCTTTCGAACGGCACGATATCGGTGATCGTCTCCACGAACAGGAAAGGCGCGCGATGCGGCAGCAATTCCCTGATAGCATCGACATCCAGGATGACGGGCGCCTCAGTCATGGCCTTCCTTCTTCTGCCGTTTCAAAAGCATCTTGAGGGCGTACATTTCGCGCACCCACTCCCTTATCGGTTTCGCCGGCATTCCGCCATAATCGAGGCCGCCTTCGTAGGTGGCGTGGGAAGGAATTCCGGACCGGCCGGCGAAGCGGGCGCCGTCGCCGATCTTGGAATGATCGCCCACACCGGCCTGTCCCGCCAGGACGACGAAATTTCCGATTTCGGCGCTGCCGGCAATGCCCACCAGGGAGATGACGAAGCAGTTCCGCCCGATGCGGACATTGTGGCCGACCTGCACAAGGTTATCGATCTTGGTGCCCTCGCCGATCACCGTATCGCCCAGCGCGCCCCGGTCTATGGCGGTATTGGCGCCGATCTCCACCTTGTCCTGGACGATGACCCGCCCCAGTTGCGGCGTCTTGATATGGCCGGCGGCGGAAGACACAAAACCGAAGCCGGGCTGGCCGATCCGGGCGCCCGGCAGCATCATGACCTGGTCGCCGATATGCGCATGGGTAATGGTGACGTTGGCGGCGATATCGCAATCGCGCCCGATGGTCACGCCGGGCCCAATGGCGCTGCCCGGACCGATCCGAGTGCCCTCGCCGATCTCGGCGCCCGCGCCGATCACCGCGTTGGAGGCCAGTTGCACATTCGCGGCGATCCGGGCGCTGGGATCGATGGCCTGGGCGGGCCAGAGCGCCTGACCGGATTGCGGATAGAAGACCGCCGCAATGGCGGCATAGGCATGTCCCACCGATTTCACCGGCAGCAGCAGCATGCCCTCCGGCCCGCCTTCGGTTCCTTCCGGCACCAGGCAAAAACCGGCTTTGGAGCGGGCGAACGCCCCTTTCAGCTCGCGAGCGCCGGAAAAGAAGGAAAGATGCTGCGGTCCTGCCCCGTCCAGGCTGGCAACATCGGCGATTGTCCCGTCGGCCCTGCCCGCATCTGCTTCATCAGGCGCCGCGATGCCCAGCTTCGCGCAAACCTCTGCGACCGAAAAGGGGCCGTGGTTGCGATAGAAGCGGGGATCGGCCATTGCCGTTCCTTAGGGCTTGGCCGGCGCGCCGCCCAAGGTCACCTTGTAGGTGGGCATCCGGGCATTCAGCCGGTTGATCGCCTCGGGCGTGATGTCAAAGGCATTGCTGTTGGTAAAGATCACCGCGCTCTTTTCCACCACCATATTGGCGCCGCGTTCCTTGACGATCTCGTTGATGATGGGCGCGAGCGCCTGGGCCAGGGCCTGCTGCGACGTGGCCGCCGCCTGCTGGATCTGCGCCTGACGGCGCTCGACGCTTTCCTGCAGACCGCGAACCTTGGCATTGAAAGCTTCCTCGCGCTTGGCCCGCGCATCGGGCGCCAGGATCGCGACTTGCTGACGGAGCGCCTGTCCCTCGCTGGACAGCGCCTTCTGCTGGGCCTCGAAATTGGCCCGGCTCTGGTTGGCCAGCTGTTGCAGCTGCTTGGCGATATCCTGGCCTGCCGTGGTGACCTGAAGAATGGCGTTGCGGTCCAGCACCACGATCTTGGGCGCAGGCATGGGCGCCGGCTTGCCTTGCGCCCAGGCGGGCGCCAGGACGGGCATGGCGGCGATAAGAGCAAACAGGGCGAGCGGGAGGAGCTTTTTCATCGATCAGAGTCCTGTGCCTGTGCTGAAGTGGATGATCTGCGCCCGGTCATAGGGCGCCTTGGCGATGGGAATACCGAAATCGACATTGAGCGGTCCGAACGGCGACACCCATTTCACGCTGATGCCGGCCGAAGCGCGGAACGCCAGATTGTCACGCAGGCAACTGTTGACGGTACAGGTGCGCACGGCCGAATCGAGATGTCCGACAGTGCCGAAATCGCTGAAGAGGGAAACATCGACACCGAAGCTTTCCGGGAAGAGTCCGGGCAACTCGATCTTGAAGGTGCCGATGGCGGAAACATTGGCGCCCACCGCGGAGAGACGCGGATCCTGGGAGATATCGCGCGGTCCCACGCCGGCGATGGCAAAGCCGCGGAAGGTGTCGCCGCCCTCGAAATAGCGGGAATTGACCGGCACGGGCGTGCCATCATAGCCGGTGATGTACTTCAGCCGCGTGGTGAGCGAGCCGATCAAGGCACCGTCGAACATCGGCGTGTAGGTGGAGAAGCTGGCCGCGCTTTCCAGATATTTCAGCGATCCGCCGAAGCCCGCGAAATTCTGGGCAAAGGAGAAGACGCTGCCCGTGGTCGGCCTGCGGAAATCGTCGATGTCGGAATAGGTGTAGGCATAGCCGATCACCGAGCCCTTGTGGTTGCCGTCCGCCAGCAAAATCTCGATCGGCGCGCCGCCGACCACGTTGACCTGCTGGATCTTGTACATATAGGACAGCTCGACGGAGGAATACTCCGACACCGGGAAGCCCAGGCGCAGAATCGCGGCCGTGGTATCGCCCTGGAACGCAGCCTGGGTGTAGTCGATCACCACCTTCTGAAGGTCGAAGCCGGCGGAAAGCGGCCGGTCCAGAAACCACGGCTCGGTGAAGCTCAGCCGCAATTCCTTCTGGATATAGGACAGGCGCGCCACCACGGCCAGGGTCTGGCGCCGGCCGAACAGGTTGGATTCGGTATAGCTGACGTCGCCGATCAAATTGCTGGCCGAGGAATAACCCAGGCCGATTGCGATCGAGCCGGTGGACTGTTCCGTTACCGCCACCGTGACATTGGTGCGGTCGGGCTGGCTGCCCGGCGAGTTGCGGACCTGGACATCCTTGAATATCCCCAAGGCGCGGATGCGCTGCTGGGAACGGTCCAGCATCACCCGGTTGAAGGCATCGCCTTCCACCAGGCGGAATTCGCGCCGGATCACCTTGTCCAGGGTCCGGCTGTTGCCGGTGACGTCGATCCTCTCGACATAGACGCGCGGGCCCTGTTCGATATTGTAGGTGACATCGATGGTGCGCGCTTCGGTGTTGCGCTTGAGGTCCGGCCGCACCTGGGCAAAGGCATAACCCTTGGTGCCCGCGGCGTTGGTCAGCGCATCCTGGGCGGTCTGGAGCTGGGTGGAATTGTACCATTCGCCCGCACGGATGCGCGTCAGGGGCAGCATCTGATCCGGCGTCAATTCGGGTATCTTGGAGTCGACGACGACCTTGCCGTAGCGGTAGCGCGGGCCCTCGTCGATGGTGAAGGTGATGTAGAAGCTGCCGGCGCCCGGCGTCAGCTGCGCCACGGAACTGGAGACCTTGAAGTCGGCATAGCCGCGCGCGACATAGAAGCGGCGCAGCAGCTCGCGGTCATAGGCCAGCCGGTCGGGGTCGTAATTGTCGTTGCTGGAAAGGATCTTCCACCAGGCGCTCTCCTCGGTGGCGATCGTGCTGCGCAGCGTGCCGTCGTCGAAAATCTTGTTGCCGATGAAATTGACGCGGGAGACGCCGGTGGCGGAGCCTTCGGTGATCGAGAAGATCAGGTCGACGCGGTTCTGGGGGCGCGAGATGATCTGCGGCTCGACCCGGGCGGCGAAGCGGCCGTGGCGGCGGTACAGCTCCATGATACGCACGACATCGGCCTGCACCTTGGCGCGGGTGAAGACCGCGCGCGGCTTGATCTGGGTTTCCTTGGTGAGGTCCTTGGCCGAGATCTTGCTGTTACCCTCGAACACCACCTGGTTGACGATGGGGTTTTCGGTCACCCGCACCGTCAGGGTGGCGGTGCCGAGGTCGAAATCGATTCGGGTGGCCGAGGTGAAGAGGCCGGTGGCGAACAGCGCCTTGACCGCATCATCGACGGCGGTGGGGTCATAGGTGTCGCCTTCGCGCAGATTGACATAAGTCAGGACCGTGCCCGCCTCGATGCGCTGGGTGCCCACCACCACGATGCGGCGGATGAGCGGACGCGCCGGCGGCGCCGTTGCGGGCGCCGCGGCAGCCGCGGGTGCGCCAGCAGGTCCGCCCGAGACGGCGGGCAACTGCGCCGTGGACGGCGTCACGGCCATCATGAGGCTGAGACAGACCGACGTCGTGCGCAGCAAGCCGTTCTTCAGGGCAATGATCCGCATGTCCGTCCGGCAAACTCGTCGTTGGGCTTCTGCGAAGCCGATGCTTCAGAAAAGATCCAGGCGGGCTATGTCATTCCAGGTCGCGAGGAGCATCAGCCCCAGCACCACAACCAGCCCTAGCCGGAATCCGACATCCTGGATGCGCTCCCCTAGCGGCCGCCCCAGAACTGCTTCGCATGCATAGTATAGAAGATGCCCGCCGTCGAGCAGAGGAATGGGAAAAAGATTGATCAGCCCGATGCTTACAGACAGGACAGCCAGCAGATTGAGGAACGGCAGAATGCCGAAATCCGCCACTTTCTTGGTGATTTGGGCAATTCCCACCGGCCCCTGGAGCTGATCCAGGCTGGCCCGGCCGGTAATGATCTGGCCGATGCCCTTCAGGGATAGACGGACAATGTCCCAGGTGCGGCCGCACGCCGCGCCAAGGGCCTGCAACGGGTTGTAATGCTGGGTGACTATGGGTGCGTTGGGCGACGAAACCAGGCCCACCGTGGGGGTCGGCATCTTGTCGCCCAGGAAGTTCTCCCGCACCACCATGCGCGGGGTCACCTGCAGGCTGACCGCCTGGCCATTGCGCAGCAATTCGAAGGTCATGGTCTCGCCGCCAGAGGTGGCGATGATTTCCTGCAGCTTGTCGAAGCCGTCGATGGTGCGTCCGTCGATGCGCGCGACGGTATCGCCGGCGCGAATGCCGGCGGCTTCGGCCGCACTGGCTTTGACCACTTCGCCGATCAGGGGCGCCCTTGTGGTGTGGCCAGAATAAAGGAAGAGGCCGAAGAAGAGCAGGATCGCCAGGAGAAAATTGGCGAAGGGTCCGGCGGCCGCCACCAGGGCGCGCTGATGCAGGGGCCGGAACTGCATCATCAGCTCGCGATCCCTGGCCGGCGCGGCTTGCGCATCGGGATCGGGCGTCGAGGCGGCGTCGGCGTCGCCGGCGAACTTCACATAGCCGCCGATCGGCAGCCAGGACAGCTTCCAGCGCGTGCCGCGGCGGTCGGTAAAGCCGACAATCTCCCGGCCGAAGCCCACCGAGAAGACATCGACCTTGGCGCCGAACCAGCGCGCCACCAGGAAATGTCCCATCTCGTGAATGAAGACGACCAGGGTGATGTAGAACAGGAACGCCAGCAAGCCCGTGGGGGTGAGCAGCCATCCGGTGAGAAACTGATGGAGGATATCCATGTGCCTTCCTTACGCCCCCACCCGTTGACAGATTTCTTCCGCCAGCACGCGCGCGCGCGCGTCGGCGCCCAGGACGGTATCCAGATCGACGGCATGGCCGTTGCTGCCCTTGGTCACGTCCAGGTCCAGCGTCGCTCCCACGACGCGGCTGATATCGAGAAAGCCGATGCGACGGTCCAGGAAGGCCTGCACCGCGATTTCGTTGGCGGCATTGAGCACGGTGGGCGCCAACCCGCCCGAGCGCATGGAGTCGATGGCCAGGTTCAACGCCGGGAAGCGGTCATGCGCCGGCGGCTGGAAGATCAGCTGTCCCAGCCCGGCCAGGTCGAGCCGCCGTGATGGCGACGAAATGCGGCGCGGCCAGCCCAGCGCATGGGCAATCGGGGTGCGCATGTCGGGGGCCGACAGATGTGCGATAGTGGTGCCGTCGTCATAGGACACCAGGCAATGGACGATCGATTGCGGATGCACCAACACGGAAAGTTTTTCCGGCGGCAGGGCGAAGAGGAAATGCGCCTCGATCAGCTCCAGGCCCTTGTTCATCAGGGTGGCGCTGTCGAGCGATATCTTGCGGCCCATCGCCCAGTTGGGGTGGGCAACCGCCTCTTCCACCGTGGCGGCACGCATCTTTTCCAGCGGCCATTCGCGGAACGGCCCGCCCGAGGCGGTAATGGTGACCAGTTCTGCTTCGCGGGCGTCGCCCCCGCCCAGCACCTGGAAGATGGCATTATGCTCGGAATCCACCGGCAGCACCGAAGCGCCGGATTCGTCCATCGCGGCGCGGAAAACCGCGCCCGCCGCCACCACGCATTCCTTGTTGGCCAGGGCCACGATGACGCCGCGACGGATGGCGGCCAGCGCCGGCTCGATCGCGGCGGCGCCCATGATCGCCACCATGACGAAGTCGCAAACCCGCGCCGCGGCTTCGATCACCGCCTCGCGGCCGGCGGCGGCCTGCACCCCGGTGCCGGCGAGACCCACCTTGAGCGCGTCGAACAACGCCGGATTGCCGATCACCGCCAACTTCGGCTTGAGCGCCCGCGCCTGCTCGATCAGGATCTGGACGTTCTCGCCCGCGGTCAGCGCGACGATGGGAAAAGCATGGGCGCCATAGGTCTTGCGCGCATGGGCGATGACATCGCAGGTGTTGACGCCGATCGAGCCGGTCGATCCCAGAATGGTCACGCTGCGCCCGACCACGTCCTGCAGCGCGTCTTCCGGCAATCGGGTGGCGGCGATCGGCTTCACCGGAAACCTCCAAACAGCGGATTGAGGCCCAGCACAAAGACCAGCAGCGCCATGGCCGGCGCGGCGGCAAAGGTGGAATCGACGCGATCCAGCACGCCACCATGACCGGGAATGATGCGCCCCGAATCCTTGCGGCCGAAGCGGCGCTTGACGAAGGATTCGAACAGGTCGCCGCCATGGGCGACGGTGCTGAACAGGAAGGCGAACAACATCGCGGAGCCGGCGGAGAATCCGTAAAACCAGATGTAAAGCCCATAGATCAGGGCCGCGCAGACGCTGCCGCCGATGGTGCCTGCCCAGGTCTTGCCCGGTGAGATCGCGGGCGCCAGTTTCGGCCCGCCGATCAGCTTGCCGAACAGCAGCGCCCCGGTGTCGGTGGCCCAGATCAGCAGGAAGAACCCCACCACCAGTTGGGGATGGGGCGAATGGTCGGTCGGATACAGATGCAGCCCCAGCAGCGACAGCACTGGCACGCCGATATAAAGCACGCCCGCCGCCTGCCAGGGCGCATTGTCGCCGCGCCTCTGCGCCAGCACGAAACCACCCACGGTGCCGAGGACCAGGAAGACCAGGGCCAGCCATGGAATATAGTTCACGATCGCCAGGGCAGAGAGACCCACGGTCACCGTGGTGGCAAGAGTCTGGAGATGGAAGGGATTCCTGTGAAAGGGCAGTGCCTCCAACTCGATCGTGCGCACCAGGCGGTGCCATTCCCGCGCCGCCAGCATGGCGACCAGGACCAAGAGGATGGCGAAATAATCGGGACCCAGCGCCACCGCCGCGATGACGATGCAGGCCAGCAGAATGCCGAACATGACGCGCAAGCCCCAGTTGCCGCCGGAACTCACGGCAGGGGTATTCTCGCCGGACATGGTATGGCCGCTGCTCACGCCACCGCTTCCGAATTGAGGGCGCCGAAACGGCGTTCACGCTGCGCAAAAGTCTCCAGCGCCTCGGCCAGCGCCACGCGGCCGAAATCCGGCCAGAGGATGTCGAGGAAAAGCAGTTCGGCATAGGCCGACTGCCAGAGCAGGAAGTTGGAGAGGCGATGCTCGCCCGAGGTGCGGATGATCAGGTCCGGTTCGGGCAGCGCGCTGGTGAAGAGACGGCTGGCGAACAGTTCCGGCGTGATGGTCTCGGGATCGAGCCGGCCGTCACGGGCGGCGCGCGCCAGTTCGCGGGCGGCGCCGGCGATTTCCTCCTGCGCGCCATAGTCGAAGGCGAAGGTCAGGTTGAGCCCCTTGTTGTTGACCGACCGGCGCTCGGCATCCTCGATCATGCCATGAATATCGTCCGCGACGCGGCCGCGATGGCCGATGATGCGCACCCGGCAACCCTTGGCGACCAGCTCGTCCATGTCGCTTTTGAAATAGGCGCGGAACAGTCCCATCAGGGCGCCGACTTCCGTCTTGGGCCGCTTCCAGTTTTCCGACGAAAAGGCGAAGAGGGTCAGATTTTCCAGGCCCATATCGACCGCGGCCCGTACCGTCTCGCGCACGGCGGCGACGCCGGCAACATGGCCGGCCTCGCGCGGCAGATGCCGCTTGCGCGCCCAGCGTCCATTGCCATCCATGATAATGGCGACATGGCGCGGCAAATGGCGGACGTCAGCGCCAGTCATGATCTCTCCTTGTCGCATTTTCCATGAAAATGCTCCGGGGCCATGATAATGGCGACATGACGCGGAAGAAGGGCTGGTGTCTCTGCCAAATCAGACCTGCATGATTTCCTGCTCCTTGGCATGGAGCGCATCGTCAATGTCTTTAATATGGCTGTCGGTGAGCTTCTGCAGCTCTTCGCCCTTGGCGTGCTGATCGTCCTGGCTGATCTTCTTGTCCTTCTCCAGCTTCTTGAGCAGCTCCATGCCGTCGCGGCGGACATTGCGCACCGCCACGCGGGCAGCTTCGGCATATTTGGCGCCCAGCTTGGAGAGTTCCTTGCGCCGCTCCTGGTTCAGCTCCGGCAGCGGAATGCGCAGCAACTGACCGTCCATCTGGGGGTTGAGGCCGAGGCCGGCATCGCGGATCGCCTTGTCCACCGCCTTGGCCAGGCCCTTGTCCCAGACCTGCACCGTGATCATGCGCGCCTCGGGCGTGGCGACGGAGCCGACCTGGTTGACCGGCACCATGTTGCCATAGGCCTCGACCTTGACCGGATCGAGCAGGGCGGCGCTGGCGCGGCCGGTGCGCAGGCCTGCCAGCTCGTTTTTGAGGGTGGCAACCGCCCCGTTCATGCGGCGGTTCATCTCGTCCTTGCTGTAGGCGTCAGCCATCTTTCGCTCCAACCCTGCCCTTTGGTCTGCTTTGCGGCCAGTCTAGCCCAAACGCCCAGCCAAAGCCCGAGAAAGTCTCACTTTTCTTCAATGATGGTGGCCCGGCCACGGCCGGCCAGCACCTGGGCCAGGGCACCCTGGTCGCCCAGTGAAAAGACCAGGATCGGAATGCCGTTTTCCCGGGAAACCGAGATAGCACTTGCATCCATGACCTTAAGATCCCGCGCTAAGACCTCGTGATAGCTAAGAGAATCATAGCGGACGGCCTTGGGGTCCTTTTTGGGGTCGGCGCTGTAGACGCCATCCACCTGGGTCGCCTTCATCATGGCGTCGCAGTTCATCTCGGCGGCGCGCAGGGCGGCGGCGGTATCGGTCGTGAAGAAGGGATTGCCGGTGCCGGCGGCGAAGATCACCACCCGGCCTTTTTCCATGTGCCGGATGGCCCGGCGGCGGATATAGGGCTCGCAGACATTGTTCATGGCGATGGCGGACTGGACCCGGCTGGGAACCCCTGCCCGCTCCAGCCCGGCCTGCAGCGCCAGGGCGTTCATCACCGTCGCCAGCATGCCCATATAGTCGGCGGTGGCGCGGTCGATGCCCTTGGCCGAACCGGCCAGGCCGCGGAAGATGTTCCCGCCGCCCACCACCATGCAGAGCTGGGCGCCGGTAGCGGCCGCTTCCTTCACGTCGCGGGCGATGCGGTCGACGGTGCCGATATCGATGCCGAACTGGCCGTCACCCATCAACGCCTCGCCGGACACCTTGACGAGGACCCGGCGATATTTTGGCGTCAATGACATGGTGACTTCTCCGATTTAGCGGCCGCCGGCCATCTTGGCGACTTCGTCGGCGAAATCATCGCCGCCCTTGTCGATTCCCTCGCCCACCTTGAAGCGGACAAAGCCTTCGATCTCGACCGGGACGCCGAAATCCTTCGACGCCTTTTCCAGCAGCTTGGCGATGGACAGGCTGTCATCCATGATGAAGACCTGCTGCAGCAACACCACGTCCTCGTAATATTTGCGCATCCGGCCTTCCATCATCTTCTCGACGACGGCCTCCGGCTTGCCCGACTGCAGGGCGATATCCTTCTGGACGGCGTATTCGCGATCGACCACGGCCTTGTCCAGATGCTCCACGGTCAGGGCGAGCGGCGCCTTGGCCGCCACATGCATGGCGATCTGCTTGGCCAGCGGCGCCAGCTTGTCGGCGGCGGCAGTCGACTTCAGCGCTACCAGCACGCCGATATTGCCCAGTTCGGGCGAGGCGGCGTTGTGGATGTATGAGGCAACCACGCCCGGATTGACCGAGAGGGCGATGGTGCGGCGGACCGACATGTTCTCGCCGATCTTGGCCACCAGATCGGTCAGGACCTGCTGCACCGTCGAGCCGCCATGCGGCGCGGCCAGCAGCCTGGAAAGATCGCCGCCCTCCTTGAGGGCGATATCCGCGGCCGACTTCACGAAGGCCTTGAACTCGTCATTGCGGGCGACGAAATCGGTTTCGGCATTCACTTCCACCAGCACGCCGGTGTTGCCGAAAACCGAAACGCCCACCAGGCCGTCGGCGGCGGCGCGGCTGGCCTTCTTGGCCGCCTTCATGGCGCCGGATTTGCGCAGGTAATCGATGGCGGCTTCCATGTCGCCGCCGGTTTCGTTCAGCGCTTTCTTGCAATCCATCATGCCCGCGCCGGTCGTGTCGCGCAGTTCCTTCACCATCTGTGCGGTGATGCTCGCCATGGGGTATCTCCAGATAGGTATGTGACGGCGCGCAAGGATGACGCGCCGTCATTTCAAAGACGTGACTTAAGCCGTGGCTTCCGCCGGGGCGGCAACATGGCTCGAGGTATCCTCGATCTCCACGGCGGCGCCCACATCGATACCGGCTTCGACCTGGCCCTGACCCAGGCCGTCAATCACGGCACGGGCGGCCAGGTCGCAATAAAGCGCGATGGCGCGGGCGGCGTCGTCATTGCCCGGGATCGGGAAGGCGATGCCGTCCGGATTGGAGTTGGAATCAACCACCGCCATCACCGGAATGCCCAGCTTCCTGGCTTCGGAAATCGCGATCGCTTCCTTGTTGGTGTCGATCACAAAGAGCATGTTCGGCACACCGCCCATCTCCTTGATGCCGCCCAGCGACTTTTCCAGCTTGTCTTGCTCGCGCAGCAGGCCCAGCAATTCCTTCTTGGTCAGGCCGGATTCGCCGGCGCTGGTCAGGGTTTCCTCGATGGTGCGCAGGCGCTTGATCGAATGGCTGATGGTCTGCCAGTTGGTGAGCGTGCCGCCCAGCCAGCGCTGGTTCATGTAGTACTGGGCGCAACGCTTGGCGGCGGCAGCGATAGGCTCCTGGGCCTGGCGCTTGGTGCCGACAAAGAGGATGCGGCCGCCGGAAGCGGCCGTCTCGCGCAGCGCGACCAGGGCCTGGTGCAGCAGCGGGACGGTCTGTGTGAGATCGAGAATATGGATGTCATTGCGGGCGCCATAGATGTAGGGCGCCATCTTGGGATTCCAGCGCTGCTGGCGGTGACCGAAATGGGCGCCGCTCTCGAGCAGTTGACGCATGGAAAAATCAGGCAAAGCCATGTGCAGTCTCCTTTACCGGTTGGCCAGACGCGCGGGTTAACCCCCGGTCCTTTGTTGGAAGGAGGGGAGCCACCGGACGGGGACGATGGAACACCCACCGAAACCCACCCGCGCGTGCGAGATGGCGCGGCTTATAGGTCAGGGAATCCCCACAAGCAACCCGGAAATACCCCGCTCCTGGGCCAGAAACAGGCTTTTCAGCCCTGCGGGGGCTTTGCGCCCCGGAACGGGGGCTTACCGCCCTTTTTGGGCCTGGCGCCGGGCCCCTTGTTCCACTTGTGGAACGGCTTGCCGTCCTTGCCTGGATTGCTACCCTTGTTCTGGTGAAGCGGCTTTTTGCCCGGCCGTCCCTCCGGCTGGGAATCCGTGCGCGCCGGCGCGGCGGCTTCCGGCGGCCTCGCCCCGGGCATGATGCGCACGCCGCCCTTGGTGCGCGCCGCAACTTTCTCGGCAAAGCTCTCCGCCACGCTGGCATCGATCTGGATCAGGGTCTGGGCGTCCTCGACGCGGATGGCGCCGACTTCCTTCTTGGTGATCTCGCCCTGGCGGCAGATTTCCGGCAGCAGCCATTTGGGATCGGCATTGCGCTCGCGCCCGACATTCACCCGGAACCAGACGCCGTTGACCATTTCGGTATTGCGGGTTGCCGCCCCCGGCCTGCCTTCCGCAGGCCGAAACTTCTGTTGCGGTCTGTCGTCACGCTCTCGCGGCGTCCGGTTCTCATGGCGCGGGGCATCGTGATGGCGCTTATCCCGCTCGGGACCCCGATCAGACCTATGCTCGCGCTCGCCTTTGGAGGGCCGCTCATGACGCGGGCGCTGCTGATGCGGCGCCTCCTCTTCGATCTCTTCCGGGGGCGGCAGACGGCCACGCAAAATTTTCGACAGGGCGGCGGCAATCTCGCGCACGCCATGCTTTTCCAAGAGCGTGTCGCCCAGGGCGTAATCTTCCTCGGCCGCCGCTTCGCTCAGCACCGGGTCCTGCAGCAGGCGCTCACGGTCCAGCGCGCGGATCTCATCGGCGCTGGGCGGATTGCCCCAGACCGCCTGCACCCGGGCGCGGCCCAGCATTTCCTCGGCGCGGCGGCGGCGCGACGGCGGCACCAGCAACACACTGACGCCCTTGCGCCCTGCCCGGCCGGTGCGGCCGCTGCGATGCTGCAGCACCTCCGCATCGTTGGGCAGGTCGGCATGGATCACCAGATTAAGATTGGGCAGGTCGATACCGCGCGCCGCCACATCGGTGGCGACGCAGACGCGGGCGCGGCCATCGCGCAAGGCCTGGAGCGCATGATTGCGCTCATGCTGGCTGAGTTCGCCCGACAGGGAGACCACGGCAAAGCCGCGTTCCAGCAGCATCGCTTCCATGTGGCGCACGGCATTGCGGGTATTGCAGAAGACCAGCGCACTGGGCGGATCGATGAAGCGCAGGAAATTCACCACCGCGCTTTCGACCCGCGCATGGGGGATGCGCACGGCGCGATACTCGATATCGGCATGACCCTGGCGTTCGCCCAGCGTTGCGATGCGAAGGGCGTTGCGCTGGTAATGTTGCGCCAGGGTGACGATGGCCTTGGGCAAGGTCGCCGAAAAGAGCAGGGTCTGACGCTCGGGCGGCGCGGTTTCCAGGATGAATTCCAGGTCCTCACGGAAGCCCATGTCCAGCATCTCATCGGCTTCGTCCAGCACGACGGCCTTCAGGGAAGAGACTTTCAGGACACCGCGTTCCAGATGATCGCGCAGACGGCCGGGCGTACCGACCACGATATGCGCGCCGGCCTGGAGTTCGCGGCGCTCGCGGCCCGGATCCATGCCGCCGACACAGGAGACCGTGCGCGCGCCGGCATAGTGATAAAGCCAGGACAGTTCGCGCTGCACCTGCAGCGCCAGTTCGCGAGTGGGTGCGATGACGAGCGCTTGCGGCGCGCCGGCCGGCCCGAAGCTATCGGCCGCCTCCAGCAAAAGGTCGGCAATCGCCAGGCCGAAAGCGATGGTCTTGCCGGATCCGGTCTGGGCCGACACCAGCAGATCGCGGCCCCTGGCCTCGGGTTGCAGCACCGCCTGCTGCACGGGCGTCGCCTCGTGATAGGCGCGCTCGAGGAGCGCGCGGGCGAGCGCGGGATGGGCGGCGGCAAAGGCCGAGGGAGCGTTCAAGGGAACTCT
>DATFFI010000065.1:0-4819 GCA_035250225.1 Rhizomicrobium sp.
AAGGTCGCGCATCATCGTCTCGCTATGCGCCGGGCTCGGGGTGAAGCGCAGGCGTTCGGTGCCGCGCGCTACGGTGGGATAGTTGATCGGCTGGGCATAGATCCCGTATTCGGCCAACAGCCGGTCCGCAATCGCCTTGCAGCGTGCGGCGTCGCTAATCAGCAACGGCACGATATGGCTGGGACTGGCCATCACCGGCAGGGCCGCTTCGCGCATCAGCTGCTTGAGTGTGGCGGCACGTTCCTGCAGCACTTGTCGGGTCTGCGCGCTCTGCCGCACATGGCGGATGGAGGCCAGTGCACCCGCCGCCAGCACCGGCGCCAGCGAGGTGGTGAAAATAAAGCCCGGCGCATAGGACCGGATGCAATCGACGATCTCGGCGGAGGCGGCGATATAACCGCCCATCACGCCGAAAGCCTTGGCCAGGGTGCCCTCGACGATGTCGATGCGGTCCATCACGCTGTCACGGGCCGCAACGCCCGCGCCCTCGGGGCCGTAAAGGCCCACGGCATGGACTTCGTCGATATAGGTGAGGGCGCCGTATTTTTCCGCCAGGTCGCAGATCGCTGCCGCCGGGCCGAAATCGCCGTCCATGGAATAGACGCCCTCGAAGGCGATGAGTTTGGGAGCGGCGGGATCTGCCGCCGCCAGCAATTCTTCCAGGTGCATCATGTCATTGTGGCGGAAGAGTCGCTTCTGACCGCCACCATTGCGGATACCTTCGATCATCGAGGCATGGTTGCAGGCATCCGAGAAGATGATCAGCCCCGGCAACAGTTTTGCCAGGGTAGAGAGCGTGGCGTCGTTGGAGACATAGCCCGATGTGAAGAGCAGGGCCGCGTCCTTGCGGTGCAAGCTGGCCAACTCACGCTCGAGTTCGACGTGATAGTGGCTGGTGCCGGATATGTTGCGCGTGCCGCCGGCGCCCGCGCCCACCTTGTCCAGCGCCGCATGCATGGCGTTCAGCACGGAGGGATGCTGGCCCATGTTGAGATAATCGTTGCTGCACCAGACGGTAACGGGGCGCATGCCCTCCGCCAAATGATGAGTTGCGGCGGGAAAGGCACCCTTTTCTCGTAGGATATCGGCGAAAACCCGATAGCGGCCTTCGCGTTTCAGGCTGTCGATGGCGGTTCGAAGGGTCTGGCGGGCGCTAGCTCTGGTCATGGCGCCAGCCTGCCAGGCCGGCCCCGGCCCCGCCTTGCGCCAGATCAAGGCCGGCTTACGGAATTTCCTTGGCATGCTCGCCATCCTGTTCGCTGCGGCCGGAACCGCTGGGTGAGCAGCAGGGTGTCCGGCCGACCGCACGCCCGGCACCCCGGCCCAGTCAGGCCGGGGCATTTTCCGCAAAACGACAATGATCAGACTGCCGAGGAATAACGGGCCGCAGCGCGTTCCAGATACTGGTCGAAGCACGATACGACCAGCCGCGCAGCAGACCGCCATTTTGGCCGGATGGTGATATGGCTGCCTTCCAACGCGATAATTCCATCCGCCTCGAGATGGGCCAACTCCGCAAAGACCTCTTCCAGACCCAGCGCCGCCGCATACTGAAGTTGCAGCGCTGAAAGGTCGACGGTGAGGTCACACATGAGCCTTTCGATGACGGCGCGGCGGAAGCAATCGTTCGGTGTCAGCGCTATGCCACGCGCCACTGCGAGTTCGCCCGCCGCCAGGCGTTTGCGATATTCCGGCACGGCGACTTTGTTCTGGACATAGCCCTGCGGCAGTACGGAGATGGCAGAGGCGCCGAAGCCCAGCAGCACCGGCGCCTTGTCGGTCGTGTAACCCTGGAAATTGCGATGCAGGCGGCCTTCAATTGCGGCCCGGGCGAGGCCATCGCGGGGCAGGGCATAATGGTCGATGCCGACCGCGACATAGCCGCGTGCCACAAATATGATCCGCGCCAGCTCTGCCATATGGAAACGCGTCTCCAGGTCAGGAAGAGATTCCGGCGGAATGAGTGTCTGATGTTTCTTGAAGCTCGGGACATGGGCATAGCCGAACACGGCGATACGATCCGGCCGTAGCCACAAAATGAACTCCAGGGTGCGCGACCAGCTGTCCAGCGTCTGCAGCGGCAGGCCATAGACCAGGTCGATATTGATGCTGTGAACACCTTCGGCGCGCAAATTGGCGATAGCGTCGAACGTTTCGTCATCGCTCTGCAGGCGGTTGATAGCGCGCTGCACCTTGGGATCGCAATCCTGCGCCCCCAGGCTGGCGCGCGTCACCCCGGCGCGGCCCAGGCCGGCCGCCATGGCGGGGGTGAAGCCGCGCGGATCGATCTCGACCGCGAATTCGGCATCCAGCGCCACGTCGAAACGCTGCCGCGTCCGGTCATTGAGCCGCGCGACATCCCCGGCGTCGAGCATGGTGGGCGAGCCGCCGCCCCAGTGGATGTGCCGCACTTTCATGCGCGCCGGCAGGCTGTCGGCGACGCGGTCGATCTCCCGGAGCAGGTCGTCGCAATAGTTGCGCACCGGCGTGTAATTGTTCACGGCCGTGGTGTGGCAGGCGCAGAACCAGCACAGGCTGTCGCAGAAAGGGATATGGGCATAGAGCGACAGGGGCGTTGCGGGATCGAGGTCCGCAAGCCAGCCGCGATAGGTGGAATCCCCTATGCCGCCATGGAAGTGCGGTGCGGTGGGATAGCTGGTGTAGCGCGGCACATTGGCCGCAAACATCCTGGCGATGCCGGAATTTTCGTCCTTCATGCGGCAATTGTTAATCGCCGCTTTCCGCCGCCGCCTTGATCCGCCGCAACCCGGCTGCGGCAAACTGGCCGGGTTCGATTGCGCGGGATCAAGTCGCCTGCGGCTGCCATGGGCTAGAACGGCAGCCATGCTCTGTTGCTTTCTCATTGCCCTGGCGGCGGCGCCCGGCGGCGCCTGGCTGATCGGGCCGTCGCAGCTCGCCTGCTGCAACGGCCGTGCCTGGCTGTTGCCGGGCGCGCTCGCCTTCGGTCTTTCGCTTTCCGCCGCGCTGGCCGCCTGGGTCCTGCTGTGGCTGCTGCTGCCCGGCTTTGCGTTGTTCCATCCGCTTTGCCTTGTGGTGCTGGGCGTGGCGATTTGAGCCGCATCAATGCGCCGCCGCGGCCCCGGAAAGAAACTCAAACCATACGCACCGAATCGGACGCAGGCACAAGAGGCATGAATGATTGCGCAAACTGATACTCGCTGGCGGCTGGACCTCCTGCTGATACCCGTCATCCTTGTGCTGGGCTTCGCCGCCGGCCTCCTGGAAGCGGGCCTGTCGCATGAGACGGCCATGTCCATCCAGGGCGCCACCTTCGCCGCCTGCATGGCGCTGGTGTTGATCTGGTACATGCGTACCTACGCCTATCGCACCCCGCCGGACGAGCGCGAGCCCTACAACAATGCGGTGGTGCGAGCCGGGGTGATCGCGTCGATGGTCTGGGGCATCGCGGGCTTTCTGGTTGGCGTCATCATCGCCTTCCAGCTCGCCCTTCCCAGTCTTTTCTACCTGCCCGATTTCGACTTCACCAGCTTCGGACGCCTGCGCCCTCTGCACACCTCGGCCGTGATCTTCGCCTTTGGCGGCAATGTGCTGATCGCGACGTCCTTTTATGTCGTTCAGCGCACCTGCAAGGCGCGGCTCTGGGGCGACTCGCTCGCCTGGTTCGTCTTTTGGGGCTACAACAGCTTCATCGTGCTGGCCGGCACCGGTTACCTGCTGGGCATCACCCAGGGCCGGGAATATGCCGAGCCGGAATGGTATGCCGATCTCTGGCTGACACTGGTCTGGGTCTGCTACCTGCTGGTCTTTCTGGGCACGCTCTGGAAGCGCCGCGAGCCGCACATCTATGTGGCGAACTGGTTCTATCTCGCCTTCATCGTCACCATCGCCTTGCTGCATGTCGTCAACAATCTGGCGATGCCGGTGTCGCTGCTGAGCGCCAAGAGCTATTCGCTCTTCGCCGGCGTTCAGGATGCGCTGACCCAATGGTGGTACGGTCACAATGCCGTGGGCTTCTTCCTCACCGCCGGCTTCCTGGGGATCATGTACTACTTCATCCCCAAGCGGGCGGAGCGGCCGGTCTATTCCTACCGGCTCTCGATCATCCATTTCTGGAGCCTGATCTTCATCTATATCTGGGCAGGCCCGCATCACCTGCTTTACACGGCGCTGCCCGAATGGGCCCAGACGCTGGGCATGACCTTCTCGATCATCCTCTGGATGCCGAGCTGGGGCGGCATGATCAACGGGCTGATGACCCTGTCAGGCGCCTGGGACAAGCTGCGCACCGATCCGGTGCTGCGCATGCTGGTGGTCTCGGTCGCCTTCTACGGCATGAGCACCTTCGAAGGCCCGGTGATGAGCGTGAAGACCGTCAACGCGCTCTCGCACTATACCAACTGGACCGTCGGCCATGTCCATTCCGGCGCCCTGGGCTGGGTCGCCTATATCAGCTTCGGCGCGCTTTACTGCCTGGTGCCCTGGCTGTGGGGGAAGACCAGGCTCTATTCGAACGCGCTGGTCGACTGGCACTTCTGGATCTCGACCCTGGGCATCCTGCTCTACATCACCTCCATGTGGGTGGCGGGCATCATGCAGGGCCTGATGTGGCGCGCCTATAACGAGTTCGGCTTCCTGGAATATTCCTTCGTCGAAAGCGTCCAGGCGATGCACCCCTATTATCTGATCCGTGCCTTGGGCGGCGTGCTGTTCCTGATCGGCGCCCTGCTGATGGCCTTCAATTTGTGGAAGACGGCGACGATGCGCGAAGGCGCTCCGGCTGCTGCACCCAACATGGTCCCGGAGGCCGCGTGATGAAACACGAAAAGATCGAACGCAA
>DATFFI010000066.1:0-22650 GCA_035250225.1 Rhizomicrobium sp.
CTTGAGGAAAGGCACCGCCAGCATGCCGGAAAGATGCGGCGCTTCGATCTGCATGATCGCCCAGGTCGCGAGTGCCGCGACGCCGAATTCGATCGCCAGGCGGGAGCGGCCGGACAACCCGTCCGAGGTTCGCTTGGTTACTTTATAGTAGTCGTCCAGGAAGCCGAGCAGTCCGAAGGCCAGCGTCACCAGCAGCACGATCCAGACATAACGGTTGGAGAGGCTGGCCCAGAGCAGGGTGGATGCGAGCCAGGGGATCAGGATCAAGAGGCCGCCCATGGTGGGCGTACCGGCCTTTTCGATGATGTGGCGCTGCGGCCCATCCGCGCGGATGGGCTGGCCCTTACCCTGCTTTTCCTTCAGCCAGCGGATCAGGATGGGATTGATCCAGAAAGCGATCACCAGCGCGGTCAGCACCGCGGCGCCGGCCCGGAAGGTGAGGTAGCCGAACAGGCGGAAGAAGGCGAGCTGGTCGGTATGGGTGAGGAGCGCGAGATAGGAAAGCATCGGCTACACCTTCAGAGCATCGACAATGAGGGACATACGGGATCCGTTGGAACCCTTGACCAGGACGGTGTCGCCGGGCGCCAGCGCCGCCACGACAAGCGGCGCCAGCGCGGCGGCGGTTTCGGCATAGGCACCGCGGCGGGAGGCGGGGATCCTATCCCATAGCGCCTTCATCTGCGGACCGGCGGCGAATACCAGATCGACCTTGTTGGCCTCGATGGGCGCGGCCAGGCCGGCATGATGGGCGATACCGCCCTCGCCCATTTCCAGCATGTCGCCCAGCACGGCGATCTTCCGGCCGCTTTTTCCATTGATGGGGGGGGCGTCACCCAGCAGCGCCAGCGCCGCCGCCATGGAGGCGGGATTGGCGTTGTAACTTTCGTCGATCAACTGGATGCCCTTGATCTCGGCGCGGGCGCCGCGGCCTTTCAGGGGGGTGAAATTCTTCAGCGCGGCGGCGGCATTGAGGACATCGCCGCCCGCCAGCGCCACCAGGCCCAACGCGCCCACGACATTGGCGGCGATATGGGCACCCGGCGCGCCGACCTTGCAATCGACTGCGGTGCCGAAAATATCGGCCTTGAGCCGTATGTGCTCGCCGTCATTGGCAAAGGATAGCAATCGCGCCTCGCTGCCCCGTGCGGCGCCGAAACGCGCCAGCACGGCGATATGGGCCTGAGCGGCGCGCTTGGCCAGCCGTTCGGCATAGGGACTGTCGGCCGGGATCAGCGCGCCGCCGCCGGCTTCCAGCCCTTCGAAGATTTCCGACTTGGCATCGGCAATCGCCTCGCAGGTGCCGAAAAATTCCAGGTGTGCCGGCGCGATGGTGGTGATCATGGCCAGATGCGGCCGTACCATATCACCTAAGGAACGGATCTCTCCGAAATGATTCATCCCGACTTCGAAGACCCCATACTGGGTATCGCGCGGCAGCGAGGCCAGCGACAGCGGCACGCCCCAATGATTGTTGTGCGACGCCGCCGAGGCATAGGTTTTGCCCAGGGCATCGAAGGCGACGCGCAATATTTCCTTGGTGGTGGTCTTGCCCGCGCTGCCGGTGACGGCGATGACCTTGGCATGAGAGCGGGCGCGCGCGGCGCGGGCCAGATCTTCCAGGCCCCGCTGGGTATGCGCCACAGTCAGCACGGGGCCGCCCTCGACCGGGCGTGACACCAAGGCGGCGCCCGCACCGGCCTTGAAAGCCGCCGCGACATAGTCATGGCCGTCACGCTCGCCCTTCAGCGCCACGAAGAGATCGCCGGGCTTGAGGCTGCGGGTGTCGATGGAAAGACCATTGACGGAGAAAGGCGCGCTGGCCTTGCCCAGCGTCGCCGCTTCCGCCTCGCTGTTGCTCCACAGCGTCATGCCGCGCGGCCTCCGGCGGCCAGGGCCGCCTTGATCGCTTCGTCGCGGTCGGAGAAAGGATAGGTGACGCCGTTGATATACTGGCCGGTCTCGTGCCCCTTGCCGGCCAGCACCAGCACATCGCCGTCCTTCAGGCTGGTCACCGCGATGCGGATGGCGTCATGGCGGTCGCCGATCTCGCGTGCACCAGGCGCGGCGGCCAGGATTTCCTTGCGGATGGCGGCCGCAGCCTCGGTCCGGGGATTGTCGTCCGTGATGATCACGTCATCGGCCAGCTTCGCGGCGATGGCGCCCATCAGGGGCCGCTTGCCGCGATCACGGTCGCCACCGCAACCGAACACGACATGCAGGCGGCCCGATGTGTGGGGCCGCAGCGCCTGCAATACCTTCTCCAGCGAATCCGGCGTATGCGCGTAGTCCACATAGATGGGCGCGCCCGTGGCGGCGAAGGCCACCTTCTCCATCCGGCCCGGCGCGCCTTTCAATATCGCCAGCGCGGCGAAGGTCCTGCCCGCATCCTCGCCTAGGCCGATGGCGAGTCCCGCCGCTACCAGCGCATTGGAAGCCTGGAAGGCGCCCGCCAGCGGCAGCGCGATATCATAAGACTTGCCGGCATGGATGAGGGTCAGCGCCTGGCTGTCGCCATGGCTCTGGCGTTTCACCAGACGGATGGCATCGCCCTTTTCGCCCACCGTCAGCAGGGTAAGGCCGCGCACTTGCGCCGCGGCGATGAATTTTTCGCTGTGCTCGGCATCGGCATTGACCACCGCCGCGCCGCCTTCTTCCACCACTTCGGAGAATAGCCGCAGCTTGGCGGCGAGATAGTGCTTGAAGGTGGAATGATAATCCATATGGTCGCGGGTGATGTTGGTGAAGCCGCAGGCCCGGATATGCACCCCGTCCAGCCGGTGCTGGTCCAGGCCATGGCTGGAGGCTTCGACCGCCAGGTGGGTGACGCCTTCTTCGCTCAGCCGCGCCAGCAGGGCATGAATTTCCACCGGATCCGGCGTGGTGTGCGACAGCGGGATTGCGCCCTTCGGCCCGATCACGCCCACGGTGCCCAGGCTGGCGGCGGCGCGGCCGTTATGGCTCCAGATTTCCCGCAGGAAAGCGACGATGGAGGATTTGCCCTTGGTGCCGGTGACGGCGGCGATCACATCGGGCTGCTTGCCATAGAAAGCGGCGGCAAAATGCGCCAGCGCGGCTCTGGGGTTGTCGGCGGGAATGAAATGCACGCCCAGCGCAGCGGCTTCATCGGCGATTTCCGGGGCGCCCAGCACAGCGCGGGCGCCGCGCGCCACCGCATCTTTCAGAAAGCGCGCGCCATCGGTTCTGCTGCCGGAAAGCGCGGCAAAAAGATAACCCGGCGCCACCTTGCGGCTGTCGCTGGTGAGGCCGGAAAAATCCCGGATCATCAGGCCGATGCTGGCATCCGATTGTGGCGTCATAGCGAACGCTCGGCGAGCCGGGCGGGGGGCAGGACATTGGGAACGCCCAGCAACGGGGCGATGCGGGCAATGACGCGGCCGGTCTGGGGGGCCGCGGTATAGCCGGCGGTGGCGAAGCCGTAGGTTTCCTTGGTGGCTTTGGGCTGGTTCATCAGCACCATCACAATGTAGCGCGGCTGATGCGCCGGAAAGACGGCGGCGAAGGAGGTCATCAGCGCATTGCGGATATAGCCGCCGCGGGGTCCGGGAACTTCTGCTGTGCCGGTCTTGCCGCCCACCTCATAGCCGATGGCATCGGCCGAGCGGCCGGTGCCGTTGGTAACGACGTAACGCAGCAACGCGCGCATGGTAGTGCTGGTTTCCGGCTTGATCACCTGCTCGCCGCGATTGTCGGCGCCCGATTCCTGGCGCACGAAGGTGGGATGGATGCGGCGGCCGCCATTGACGACGGTCGCCATGGCGGTGACGAAACTCAAAGGGCTGACGCCGATGCCATGGCCGAAGCCCACCGTGGCGGTCTCGATCGCGCCCCATTGGGTGCGTGGGAATAGCGGACGGGCGGTTTCCGGCAATTCGCCCTGCACCGGCCCCAGCAGGCCCAGCCGCGTCAGGAACTCGCGCTGGCGCTGGCCGCCGGAGCGCAGCGCGATCTGCGCCGTGCCGATATTGGAAGATTGCGCCAGGATATCGCGCGCCGCCATGGCGGCAGGCATGCGATGGGCTTCGCCGATGGTGTGCTTGCCGATCTTGTAGCTGTTGCCGATGCTGAGAACTTCGTCGAGTTGGATGGTCCGGTCCTCGACCGCCAGGGCGAAGGCGAAGATCTTGAAGATCGAGCCCAGCTCATAAACGTCCTGGGCCATCATGTTGCGGCGCGAGTCGCCTTCGGACAGGCCGCGCTGGTTGGGATCGAAATCCGGCTGCGACGTCATGGCGATGATCTCGCCCGTCTTCACGTCCATCACGATGCCGCCGGCGGCCTTGGCGCTGAAGGTCTTGCGCGCTTCGGCGACTTCATGCGCCAGGATGAACTGCACCCGCGCATCCAGCGAGGTGGCGACGGCACCGCCGGGCGCACGGCGCAGCTCCTGCTCCAGCCCCAGCTCCAGCCCCGACACGCCGTTGCCGTCGGGATCGGTGACGCCGACCACCTGCGCCGTCATGCGCGCGTCGGGATAGTAGCGCTTGGCCGTGTTCTCGAATTCCAGGCCCGGCAGGCCCAGCCGCATCACCCTGGCCTCGATGTCCGGCGTGATGCGCCGCGCCACCAGCACATAGGGGCTCTTGGCGGTGGTGAAGCCGCGATAGAGCCGGCCTTCATCGGCGCCGGTGGCTTTCGACAAGTCGCGCGCCGCTTCCGCCTTATCCCAGAATTCCCTGGGCTTGGCATAGAGGTCCTTGACCGGCAGGTCACGGGCCAGGAGTTCGCCGTTGCGGTCGGTGAGATCGGCGCGCGCGACCGCTTCGCGGCCGCCGGCCTGGCCGGTGCCGCCGCCGCTGAGCAGGGTGACGTCGATGAGCCTGAGGCCCACCAGCATGAAGGCGACGACACAGACTCCCGCACCGATGACGATACGCCGCTGATAAACGGTGGGAGTCTCTCGCATCGAAGTCCTAGAATCCGTGGGCGGTGTCCGGTGCTGCCGGGGCTTCGGCGCTGGCCTTGCGGACCGGGCTGCCGTTCAGCGGTGCATTCTCGCCGCGTTGCGGCAGCTGGTCGAAGGCGGAGAGCTGCACCGAGGCGGCGTCGTTCATGCCCTGCAGGCCGGCGAAATGCTGCACCCGGGACGGCGAAGCGACGTGCTGCCATTCGGTTTCCAGCACCGAAATGGCGCGGCGCTGCCGGGCGATATGCTGTTGGGCGCGGCTGAGTTCCAGCTGCGTCACGCGGGTCTTTTCCGATACCTGGTAAAGACTCAGGATGGTCAGCCCGATCAGGACCACGCATGCGATGTTGAGAATGCGAACCATGCCGCCTCCTATGCCGCCAGTTTTTCGCCGGCCCGCAACTTGGCGGAACGGGCGCGCGGATTGCTTGCGATTTCATGCTCGCCCGGAGCCCGGGCCTTTTGGGTAATCAACCGGAACAGCGGCGCAGGCGCGGCCGCCGCCGGCGCATGGCGCGAAGCCCGCGGCGCGGTGGTGGCGCGAGAATTGAGGAACTGCTTGACGATGCGGTCTTCCAGGCTGTGGAACGAGACCACCACCAGCCGGCCCTGCGGCCTCAAGATCTCCAGCGCCGCTTCCAGGCCGCGCGTCAGTTCGCCCAGTTCGTCATTCACGTGAATGCGCAGCGCCTGGAAGGTGCGGGTGGCGGGATGGATGGCGAAGCGCAGCGCGGCGGGACCCTGCGCCTCGGAGACGATGGCGGCAAGCTGGGTGGTGCCGGTGATAGGGCGTGCGGCGATGATGGCGCGGACGATGCGGCGGGCGTTCTTCTCCTCGCCATACTGGGCGATGACGCGGATGAGTTCGCCGGGCTCGGCGCTGTTGACGAAATCGGCGGCGCTCATGCCCGACAGGCTCATGCGCATATCGAGCGGACCATCCTCGCGGAAGGAAAAGCCGCGTTCCGGCTGGTCGAACTGGAAGGAGGAAACACCAAGATCCAGCACCACGCCGTCGGCAGAGGGGGCGGTGGCGTCAGCAAATTCATTCAGGCGCGAGAACTCGCCTTCGACCAGGGTCAGGCGACCCTCGAAGCGCTTCACCAATTCCTGGCCGCGGGCGATGGCGGCGGGATCGCGGTCGATGCCCAGCACGCGGCAATCGGCGGCTTCCAGGATCGCCTTGCTGTAACCGCCGCCGCCGAACGTGCCGTCGATGTAATGGGCGCCGTCACGCGGGGCCAGTGTTTCCAGCACTTCGTTCAGCATGACCGGAATGTGATTTCCAAGATGGGGACCGCTCATGAGCCGCGCCCTTCCGCATAGCGGGCGCGCATGCGCGCCACGGCTTCGGCTTCCAGCGCGGCATAGCGATCGGCATCCCAGATCTGGAATTTCTGCACCTTGCCGGCGAAGAGCACGCGCTCCTTCAGGCCGGCATGTTCGATCAGCGCATCGGGCAGGCGCACGCGGCCGTTCTCGTCGGGGCTGAGGATGTGGGTGCGCGCGATCAGCGTGGTGGCTTCGTCGTCGAAGGACGGCGAGAGGAAAGGATCCTGGGTGGCGAGACGCGCGGTGGTGGCATCCATCAGCGTCTGGCCGAAACAGTCCAGCACCGGATCGATGAAGCTGGGGCAGACATAGACACCGGGGGTGTTCTGGGCCGTCAGAACCTGGCGATAGGCCGCGGGAATGCAGACCCGGCCCTTGGCATCGAGCGATCCGGCAAACGCAGTAATGAAATGCTGGACCGTGACGGTCATGGCCAGCTGCTACCCCTTCATCCCATGACCCCAGGCAACCGGACCCCCGGCGGCGGCTAAGGCGGACTTTTCAGGCCCATGGGACAGTATGGGATATCATGGGACAGGAGCAGCGGTCAAACCAAAAACCCATATTTTTGAGGGGCTTGGCTAGTCTCGAGAGGAACCGAACCCCCAAGGGGTGGGGGCACCGGGAACAAAAACGAAACGCGGTAATACTGTGGTGACTTTCGTAAACGAAGGGTAAAGGCCGAGGGCCCCGTCCAAAACAGGCTATGGAATGACGCGCCGCCATGGCGGCATCATGATTCGAGACGATCAGGGGCTGGACATGAAGATGGGTTTTGCCGGCCTGGGCATGGAATTGCCCACGGCAACCCTGCTCAAGAGCAATTACGACCAGGCAGTATGCTGGGGCTGGCAGGACAAGGATTGGTCCGCCATCGGCGAAGTGCCTTACAAGAAAGCGGGCCTGTAGCACCTCTTCATGCTGAGATTCACCCTTCCTCTCGCGGCTGTTTCCTTGCTGGCCGGCACCATGGTGCTGGCGCAGGAAGGCAATCCTTTTGTCAGGGACGAGGCCGCCGCGGCGGCGGGCGGCGTGATTTTCGCCTCCACCTGCGCCGGCTGCCATGGCCCGGCCGGCGTGGGCGGCACCGCGCCGCCGCTCGATCGGACGCTGAAGCGGGGCGACAGCGACAGCGCCATCTTCCGCATCATCCGGGACGGCATCGAAGGCACCGCCATGCCCGCCTTCCCGGCCCTTTCGGAAGACAATAGCTGGCGCGTCGCGACCTATGTGCGCGGCATTTCCAATCCCTCGACACCGCTGGTGGCGGCCAATGTCGGGCGCGGTGAACAGCTTTTCTTCGGCCGCGGCGGCTGCACTGCCTGCCATGAGGTCGACGGGCTGGGCCGCGACTTCGCCTCTGACCTGTCCGCCATCGGACGGAAGCCGCAGCTGACCGTCCGCGAGGGCATGGCCCATCCCGGCCTTGCCATGCGTACCGTCACGGTGGTGACGACGCAGGGCACACGCCTCAGCGGCGTGGTCCGGGCCGAGGATATTGCCACGCTGCACCTGAAGCAGCGGGACGGCGAACTTGTGATATTGGCAAAAGCGTCGGTGCGCAGCATCGGCGATGCCGCCAATCCATTGTCACCGCCCCCGATCGAAGACGGGGAAAAGGACGATATCCTCACCTATCTGATGACGCGCAAGGCGCGCAACCTGGCCGAGACCGCCAAGCTGATTCCGCCTGCCCTGCTGCCCTTCCCGCGCATCGCCATACCGGAGACGCGCAACTGGCCCACCCACCGCGGCACGCTGGACGGCGCCAACTTCTCTGCCCTGACGCAGATCTCAGCCCGCAATGCCGGCGGCCTGCAGGCGCGCTGGACCGCCAGCCTGGGTGACGGCGCCACCGCCCCGCTGGTGGTGGATGGCGTGCTCTATGTCACCAGCGCGGTGGGCCATGTGCTGGCCTTCGATGCCGCAAGCGGCCTGCCGATCTGGCGCTTTGCGCGCCAGCCGGTATTGCAGAATAGCGGGCCGGTAAGCGGCAATCGCGGTGTGGCGTTGCTGGACGGACGCCTCTTTGTCGGCACCGCCGACAACAAGCTGATTGCGCTGGATGCGCATAGCGGAAGGCAACTCTGGGAAAAACAGACGGACAGCACGCTGGAAAGCTACGCCATGACCGGCACGCCGCTGGCCTTGCGCAGCCGGGTGGTGGTGGGCGTCAATGGCAGCGGCGCCAAGGTGCGCGGCTGGCTGGGTGCCTATGATCCGGCCAATGGCGCGCAACTGTGGCGCCTGGACACCGTGGCGACGCCGAACCAGGCGGGCGCCATGACCGGCGCGGTCGGCGCCTATGAACCCCGGAATGTGACGCTGTACTGGAGCACCACCCGCGCCAGCGATGACGGCGCGCATGGCGACAGCATCCTGGCCCTGAACGGCAACAGCGCCGAAATCGCCTGGCAGCACAAACTGAAGCCCGGCGCCGGTGGCGATGGCGTGGTACTGGCGGAGCAGACGACCAACGGACGGCAGCGGGCGCTGCTGCTGCATCTGGGCCGTGATGGAACTTTCACCGTGCTGGATCGCGGCAATGGCAGTGTCGTGCGGCAATGGGCGCTAAGCCAGGAACGCGTCGAATATCCTGCTTTGTCCTTCGACCGCACCAGCGCCATTGCGTATGCCGGCTTAAGCCGCAGCGTCGGCGCGGTCGATACGCGCACCGGCAAGCTGCTGTGGCGCGCGCCGATGGTGGCGCAGGTGCGGGGCGTGCTGGCGGCACGCGGCGGCGCGGTCTTTGTCAGCCTGGAGAATGGCCAGCTGCTGGCGTTGGACATGGCAGGTGGCAAGCTTCTATGGAGCTTCAGCGCCGCCGGCCCCATTGCGGCATCGCCCGTGACCTATGCGATTGATGGCAAGCAGTTTCTCGCCGTCACGGCGGGAAATATGCTTTACGCTTTCGCTTTACCTGGCTGATTGCTCCACACAGTCGAATACCGTATTCTACGTTTGCCAGATGGCTGGATGGCCGCGGGCGGGCAACCGTTCGAGGAAAGTCCGGGCTCCACGGAAAGACGGTGCCGGTTAACGGCCGGCGGGGGCGACCCCAGGGATAGCGCCACAGAAATGACACCGCCACAGATCTTTTGGGTTTTGGCCCTAAAGGCCCGGCAAGGTTGAAATGGTGCGGTAAGAGCGCACCGCGCTTCTGGTAACAGAAGTGGCAAGGCAAGCCCCACCGGGAGCAAGACCAAATAGGGACGGCACGTGATGTTTTCCGCATCGCCGTCCGGGTCGGTCGCGTGAGGCGTTCGGTAACGAACGTCCCAGAGGAATGGTCATCCCTTCGCAAGAAGGACAGAACCCGGCTTACAGGCCATCTGGCACTTTCACCCTTGTGGCGATGACGCCAACAAGCCTGCCAACAATTGCCCGCACTCTTCGTCCCAGATGCCGCCCAGTTTTCGCGGACGGAAATGGCGCTGGAAGGCGGTGATGACCTTGTCCTGCGGCACGCTGGGATCGTAGCCGAACTGTGCCAGCGCTTCGGGGCCCTGGCCGGGCGCGCGCTTTTGCGGCCACAGGCCGATGCCGGCTTCGGCCAGCCGCGCCCAAGGAAAAAGTTCGCCCGGATCATCCTTTCGCGCCGGGGCGACATCGCTATGGCCCAGCACCCGCGCCGACGGAATGGGATGGCGCATCAGGATGGAATGGCAGAGCGGGATCAACGCGGAAATCTGCGCCTCGGGAAAGGGCCGATAGCCCCATTCATGGCCGGGATTGACCAGTTCGATGCCGATGGCGTTGGCATTGACGTTGGCGGTGCCCGCCCAGTGCGACAGACCGGCATGCCAGGCGCGCCGCGCTTCGGGCACATGGACATAGACCGTGCCGTCCTCGTCGATGGTGTAATGCGCGGAGACACGGGCCGCCGGGTCGGTCAGGCGCGACAGGGCCGCTTGCGCGCTCTGCATGCCGGTATAGTGCAGCACCAGCATGTCGATGACGGCGCCGCCGCGATCGTCCTGGTTGGGCGAGGGCCGTTCGACGCGCCTCATTTCAGGCCCCGTTCGGACTGGATCTTCTCATAGGCGCCATTGATGGCCGCCAGCTTGTCATTGGCAAGCTTGATGAACTCTTCGGGCACGCCGCGGGCGATCAGGCTGTCGGGATGGTTTTCCCGCACCAGGCGGCGATAAGTCTGGCGGATTTCCTCGTCGCCCGCCGTGTAGGAGACGCCCAGGATGACATAGGGATCGGTGAATTCCGGCGCGAAATGGCTGGCGCGGATACGGCGGAATTCATTGGGCGCGAAGCCGAATATCTCGCCCACCCGCTCCAGGAAATAGGCTTCGCCGGGATGCAATACGCCATCGGCCTTGGCGATCTCGAACAGTCCGTCCAGCACGTCTTCCAAGAGGTCGGGCCGGCCGACGAACAGCCGGGCGATCTGGCCGGCATAGGCCTCGTAGCCCGCCACGTCCTGGCGCGCCAAGTTGAAGATGCGCCGCACATGCGCCTCTTCCTGCGGCGGCACCTGGAAGACACGGGTGAAGGCCTGGAGTTCGGCATCCGAAACCGAACCATCGGCGCGGGCCATCTTGCCGGCCAGGGCGATGATGGCGATGGTGAAGACGATGCCCGGATCGGCCTCGCGGTCGAAGATGAAGTGACCGGCGACGGCGCCCACCAATGCACCAATCGGGCCGCCGACCAGAAAGCCGGCGCCCAAGCCACTCACCTTGCCCCAGATGGAGACCATGATTTCCTGACTATGCGGCGTCGACGGCCCGCGGATTATAGTTGAGAAGCGGCGCCAGCCAACGCTCGGCCGTCGCCATGTCCCAACCCTTGCGGCGGGCGTAATCTTCCACCTGGTCGCGCTCGATCTTGCCGACACCGAAATAGCGGCTTTCGGGATGGGCATAGTAGAAACCCGAGACCGACGAGCCCGGCCACATGGCAAAGCTTTCCGTCAGCTTGATGCCGATCTTGTCTTCGGCATCCAGCAGCTTGAAGAGCGTGCCCTTCTCGCTGTGCTCGGGCTGGGCGGGATAGCCCGGCGCGGGGCGGATGCCCTGATAGGCTTCCTTGATCAGATCGTCATTGCTGAAAGCCTCGTCCGCGGCATAGCCCCAATACTCCTTTCGCACCTTTTCGTGCAGGCGCTCGGCAAAGGCTTCGGCCAGGCGGTCGGCCAGGGCGCTGAGCAGGATGGCGGAATAATCATCCTTGGCGGCGCGGAAGGCCTCCAGATGCTTTTCCTCGCCGATGCCGGCCGTGACCGCGAAGCCGCCGATATAGTCTTCGGTGGTTTTTTCTCCCTGCGGGGCGGCGGGCGCGATGAAGTCGGACAGCGCCAGGTTGGGCCGGCCCTGCTCGCGCGTCATCTGCTGGCGCAGCGTATGCAGCGTGGCGATGGGGAATTTGCGGGCCTTATCGCCATAGACCAGGATATCATCGACATTCTCCGGATCGCTGTTGGCGGGCCAGAAGCCGATCACGGCGCGGGCTTCCAGCCACTTTTCGTCGATGATCTTCTTCAGCATCGCCTGGGCGTCGCGATAAAGATCGCTGGCGGCCTTGCCCACCTTGTCGTCGGTGAGGATGTCGGGGAAGCGTCCGGCCAGCTCCCAGGTCTGGAAGAAGGGCGTCCAGTCGATGTACTTCGCCAGTTCGGCCAGGTCATATTCCTTGTAGACCCGGGTGCCGAAGAATTTCGGCGCCGGCGCGACTTTGGAGAAGTCCGGCCTGGCGCGATTGGCGCGCGCATCAGCCAGCGCCAGGCGTTTGACGGTGGAACGCTGGCTGGCATGGCCAGCGGCCATCTTTTCATACTCGGCTCGGACGCCGGCGGCGTATTGCGCCCCGGTTTCCTTTTGCAACAGGCTGGAAGCCACACCCACGGCGCGCGAAGCGTCGGTGACATAGACGGTCTGGCCGCGCCGGTAACTGGGATCGATCTTCACCGCCGTATGGACCTTGGAGGTGGTGGCGCCGCCGATCAGCAGCGGAATGTCGAAGCCCTGGCGCTCCATTTCGGAGGCCACCGTCACCATCTCGTCCAGCGACGGCGTGATCAGGCCGGACAGGCCGATGATGTTGGCCTTGTGCTCCCTGGCGGCATCCAGAATTTTCTGCATGGGCACCATCACGCCCATGTCGATCACTTCATAGCCATTGCACTGCAACACCACGCCGACAATGTTTTTGCCGATGTCATGGACATCGCCCTTGACGGTAGCCATGACGATCTTGCCTGCCGGCTCCTTCACGGCCGCCTTGTCGTCTTCCATGAAGGGCAACAGATAGGCCACCGCCTTCTTCATCACCCGGGCCGACTTGACCACCTGGGGCAGGAACATCTTGCCCGAACCGAACAGGTCGCCGACCACATTCATGCCGGCCATCAACGGGCCTTCGATGACATGCAGCGGCCGTTCCGCCGCCAGGCGTGCTTCCTCGGTATCCTCGACGATGAAAGCGTCAATGCCCTGCACCATGGCATGGGCAATGCGCTCATTCACCGGCAGGCTGCGCCAGGCGGCATCTTCGACCGCGGCGGTCTTGCCGTCGCCGCGATATTGCTGGGCCAGTTCCAGCAGCCGCTCGGTGGCGTCGGCGCGACGGTTGAAGAACACATCCTCGATACCCTCGCGCAGCGGCGTCGGGATATCCTGATAGACGGTGAGCTGGCCGGCATTGACGATACCCATATCCATCCCCGCCTTGATGGCGTGGAACAGGAATACCGAATGCATCGCCTCGCGCACCTTCTCATTGCCGCGGAAGGAGAAGGAGAAATTGGAGACGCCGCCCGAGATATGCGCGTGCGGATTCTCGCGGCGGATGACCGCGCAGGCCTCGACGAACGCCTTGCCATATTCGTTATGCTCTTCCAGGCCGGTGGCGACGGCGAAGATATTGGGGTCGAAGACGATGTCTTCCGGCGGGAAGTTCAGCTTCTCCACCAGCAGGCGATAGGCCCGGTTGCAGATCTCGATCTTGCGTTCCTTGGTATCGGCCTGGCCGACTTCGTCGAACGCCATCACCACCACAGCGGCGCCGAAGCGCATCACCTCGCGGGCGTGGCGGAGGAAAGTCTCCTCGCCTTCCTTGAGCGAAATCGAATTGACGATGACCTTGCCCTGGCAGCATTTCAGGCCGGCCTGGATCACATTCCATTTGGAGCTGTCGATCATCAGCGGGACCTTGGAAATGTCCGGTTCGCCCGCCATCATGTTGACGAAGCGGGTCATCGCCGCCTCGCCGTCGATCATGCCCTCGTCCATGTTGATGTCGATGATCTGGGCGCCGTTCTCGACCTGGTCGCGCGCCACGCTCAGCGCCGTCTCGTAATCATTGGCGACGATCAGCTTGCGGAATTTGGCGCTGCCGGTGATGTTGGTGCGCTCGCCGACATTGACGAAATTCAGGTCCGGCGTGAGCGTGAACGGCTCCAGCCCCGACAGGCGCATATATTTCGGCTTTTCCGGAATGGGGCGCGGCGTGACATCCTTGATGGCCTTGCCGAAGGCGGCGATGTGCTCGGGCTTGGTGCCGCAGCAGCCGCCCACGATATTGACCAGGCCGGAGGTGGCGAATTCGCGGATCATCTCCGCCATCTGTTCCGGCGTCTCGTCATAACCGCCGAATTCGTTGGGCAGGCCGGCATTGGGATGGGCCGAGACCAGCGTGTCGCAGGCCCCCGCCAGCTCGGCGATATAGGGGCGCAATTCCCTGGCGCCCAGGGCGCAATTGAGGCCTATGGCGAAGGGATTGGCATGACGCACCGAATGCCAGAAGGCTTCCGGCGTCTGGCCGGTGAGGGTGCGGCCGGACAGATCGGTGATGGTACCGGAAATCCAAACCGGCAGGCGCACACCCATCTCTTCATAGACTTCCTCGATGGCGTAGATCGCCGCCTTGCAATTCAGCGTGTCGAACACCGTCTCGATCATCAGCACGTCGCTGCCGCCCCGGATCAGGCCGCGGGCGCCCTCGCGATAGGTCTCGCGCAGCTGGTCGAAGGTGATGTTGCGGAAGGCCGGATCGTTGACGTCCGGCGAGATCGTCGCGGTGCGATTGGCCGGGCCCAGCACGCCCGCCACCAGGCGCGGGCGGTTGGCGGTGCTGTATTCGTCGCACAGCTCGCGCGCCAGCCGGGCGCCAGCTTCGTTCAGCTCGCCCACCAGATGGCCCAGGCCGTAATCTTCCTGGCTGGTGAAATTGGAGTTGAAGGTGTTGGTCTCGATGAAATCGACGCCGGCCTCCAGATACATGCGCCCGATATTCCGGATGATCTCCGGCTTGGTCAGCGTCAGAAGATCGTTATTGCCCTTCAGCTCGGAGGGATGGTTGCCGAAGCGCGCACCACGGAAATCATCCTCGCCCAGCTTGAAACCCTGGATCATCACGCCCCAGGAACCGTCCAGCAGCAGCAGGCGCTTTTTTGCCTCCTGCTTCATCCAGTCGATGCGGGCACTGCGCCCCTCATTCAAAGAAGCAGAACTCATGTCATGTCCTTGGGACGCAGCCCCAGCAGTCGGCATGCCGCATAGCTGAGATTGGCCTGGTTGAGCGTATAGAAATGAAACTGGTCGAAGCCGCGGGCACGCAGCTGCTGCACCTGGTCGGCCAGCACGGCGGCGGCGACGATGCGGCGGCTTTCCACATCCTCGTCCAGCCCGTCATAGGCATTGGAAAGCCAGGCCGGGATCGAGGCGCCGGCCTTTTCCGCCATGCGCGCGACGCCGCGGAAATTGGTGGTGGGCATGATGCCGGGAATGACCGGAATGGCGATGCCGGCTTTAAGCGCATCGTCGCGGAAGCGCGCCGTGGCGTCATTGTCGAAGCAGAACTGGCCCAGCGCACGGGTGGCGCCCGCCTCCATCTTCTTCTTCAAAAGCTCGATATCATGCCCGTGATTGGGCGAATCCGGATGCCGCTCGGGGTAGAAGGAGACACTGATCTCGAATGGCGCGATCTGGCGCAGGCCCGCGATCAGGTCCGGCGTCGACTGGTAACCGCCCGGGTGGGCGCAATAGGCGCCGCTCATGCCGGGCATGTCGCCGCGCAGGGCCACGATATGGCGGATGCCGGCGTCCCAATAGCCGCGCACGACCTCCTCGATCTCGCCCTTGCTATGGGCGACGCAGGTCAGGTGCGCGGCCGGCTTGAGCGAGGTTTCCTCGACAATCCGCTTCACCGTGGCATGGGTGCGCTCGCGGGTGGAACCGCCCGCGCCATAGGTGACCGAGACGAAGCTGGGCGAGAGTGGTTCCAGCCGCTTGATCGCGGCCCAGAGCGCAGCTTCCGCTTCATCTGTCTTGGGCGGTGAAAATTCGAACGAGACGCTGGGCGGCGTTGCGTTGGCGATCAGGTCTTTCAGGCTCATGCGGCCTCGCTTTTGCCGTCCAGCGTGGCGAGCCACACTTTGACGGTGAGTTTGTCGCCACCGGCGTCGGGCGGCGCGATGATATCCGTGTGGCTCAGCGTCAGGCCGGCGGCGGCGAGCCAGGTTTGCACGTCGCGGTCGGCAAAACCCAATCGGTGATGGGCATATTCCTCGCGCAGGAATTCCAGCGCATGCGGCGCGAAATCGGCGATCACCAGCCGACCGCCTTTTGCCATCACCCGGGACGCTTCCATCACCGCGGCGCCCGGATCGTCGAGATAGTGCAGCACCTGGTGAAACAGCACCGCGTCGAAGCCGGCCGCATTGTCGCCCGAGTTGGCATTGGCAAAAGGCAGGCGATAAAGATCACCCAGCCGCACCTGGGCATGCGGCACCGTCAGCAGCTTGTCGCGGGCAATCGCCAGCATTTCCGGGCTGACATCCAGACCGATCGCACGGGCGGCGCGCGGCGCCAGCAATTCCAGCATCCGGCCGGTGCCGGTGCCGATATCCAGCAGGTTGCCGATTTTTTCCGGCAGGCGGCGCAGGATCACTGCCTCGACGTCCTTTTCCGGTGCGTGGTGGCTGCGGATACGGGCCCATTGCGCCGCATTGGCCTTGAAATAGGCGGCAGCGCGGGCAGCGCGCTGGGCGCGCACATGCGCCAGGCGCGCCAGGTCGGCAGGATACCCACCGGAAAGTTCCGCCAGCGTCCCGCCCAGGGTCGCACCGACGCCGCGATCCGCGGCGCGATAGAAGACCCAACTGCCTTCCTTGAAACGCTCCAGCAGGCCCGCCTCGCCCAGAAGCTTGAGATGGCGGGAAACCCGGGGCTGGGACTGGCCGACAATGTCGACCAGCTCGCTCACGGTCAGTTCGGCCTCCCGCAACAGCAGCAGCAGCCGCAAGCGGGTCGGATCCCCCGCCGCACGCAGCATGGCCACCAACCGGTCCAAACTTCCTCCAAAAACATATAAACATATCTTTATATGCTCAGGGAAAGATGCTATGCAAGGGGCGCCGGTGGCTTCCTCAAAAAGCTGGATAGTCTTTTGTTTTGTCGCGCAATTTATCCGAAAACCGCGTCACACTTTTCGGATTGCGCTCCTAGGGTAAAAAGCGGCAGAAACCCGCCACTTTCAAGGGACAGGCGATGGTCGCGCTTCGGGCGCTTTTGTTGGGGCTTTGCGGTCTGGCGCTGACGGCCTGCGCCAGCAGCCGCTCGCCCGACGCCCTGGCGGCAAATGACCCCTTCGAGGCCACCAACCGCGACATGCTGGTGCTGAACAAGCGCCTGGATGACATTCTCCTGCATCATACCGTCGAACGCTATCTGAAGCTGCCGGAAGGAATACGGCGCGGGGTGCACAATTTCCTGCGCAACCTGGCGGCACCCACCATCTTCGTGAATGACGTGCTGCAGGGCGAACCCGAACGGGCCAGCCAGACCCTGGGCCGTTTCGTGCTCAATTCCAGCGTTGGAATTGGGGGTATTTTCGATCCGGCGACTCCCATCGGAATTCCCGGCCATGGCGAGGATTTCGGACAGACCCTGGGGAAGTGGGGCGCCGGCGAAGGCCCCTTCCTGATGCTGCCGCTGCTGGGTCCATCCAATCCGCGCGACGTTACCGGCCTGGCGATGGATGTCTTCCTGCTCGATCCCACCAACCATATCCATTTCAAGCATCATCTCTGGTGGGCGGCAGGCCGGCAGTATCTGGTCGTTCTGGACCTCAAGGCCCAGACCTATGAGACCCTGAAGGGCATCGAACGCAGCTCCGTCGATTATTATGCGGCACTGCGCAACCTTTACCGGCAGAACCGCGCTAACGAGATTCGCAATGGCCAGGCGGCAGAACCGGCAGATTTGCCCGATTTCTGAGGAAAAACCTTTCCCGTCTGCCTTGAAACTGCCGCCGCAAACCGCAATTCTCCGGGCCACACCGCAAGAGACATACATATGAGCAAGCCCTTCTCCCTGGCCCGCCGCGCCGTCCTTGTCGGCGGTTTGATTGGCATGGGGGCCGCGCCCTTCCTAGCGGCGCAGGCGCAGGCCGCCGACCCGGCCGAGACCTTCGTCTCGCAGAACATCCAGCGGGGCCTGGCGCTGCTCAACAACAAGACCCTGACCCCCGTTCAGAGGCGCGACCAGTTCGAGCAGTTCCTGACCGGCCTCACCGACCTGAAGCGCATTGCCGACTTCACGCTGGGCAATTATCGCCGCAGCGCCTCGCCCGCCGACCTGCAGGCCTTTGAAGTGGCGTTCCAGAATTACGCCGTCGCGGTCTACCAGTATTACTTTTCGCGCTATTCCGGGCAGACGCTGAAAGTCACCGGCTCAACCCAGCGGGCGGCCACCGACTATATCGTTGCCACCCAGCTGCTCGATCCCACCAAGCCCCAGCCGCTGGAGGTCAGTTTCCGCGTCCGCACCGACGGGGCGCGGCCGGTGGTGACGGACGTTTCGGTGGAAGGGGTGTGGCTCTCGCTGCAGCAGCGCGACCAGTTCGTCGCCTTCCTGGGCCAGAACAACGGCAATATTCGCCTGCTCGTCACGCATCTCAGCGAACTCGCCAAGCAGTTCAAGTCGTAAGCCGCGTCAGGCGCAGGCTCGCATCTGCACGGGTCCCGCCCGCGGCGCGTCAAACGGGCGCGGAAACAAAGGCGCCTTTGCGGTATTCCCGTCCGGGATAAGTCGATAAACTGCGGCCATGGTCAACAAGCTTCTCGCACCCGATGCGAAGGCCCACGCCGAAGAGGCCGCTACCGACCCGGTTCACCACCACAAGGCCGGTGACTTTTCCGATTTCCTGGCTCTCGGCTTCACCAAGCTGATGCGCTTCTGCGCTGATACCTTCTTCGCCAAGCGCTATGGCCATCGCGCCATCGTACTGGAAACCGTGGCAGCGGTGCCGGGCATGGTCGGCGCCATGCTCACCCATCTCACCGCGCTGCGCCGGATGCAGGACGATGGCGGCTGGATCCGCATCCTGCTGGAGGAGGCGGAGAATGAGCGCATGCACCTGATGACCTTCATCGAGATCGCCCGCCCCAATCTGTTCGAACGGTTGGTGATCCTGGGGGTGCAGTGGGTGTTCTGGCTCGGCTTCTTCCTGCTCTACCTGGTGTCGCGCCGCACGGCGCACCGGGTGGTGGGCTATTTCGAGGAAGAGGCGGTGGTGAGCTATACGCTGTACCTCAAGGAGATCGATGAAGGCCGCGCCGCCAATGTGGCCGCTCCCGCCATCGCGCGGCATTACTGGCAGTTGCCCGAAACCGCCACCCTGCGCGATGTCGTGCTGGTGGTACGGGCCGATGAAGCCCATCACCGCGACGTCAATCACGGCCTGGCCAGTACCCTGGCGGGCCATCCGTCGGATGCGGACCCCGCGCCTTATCCGCCGCACGCCACGGATATCAGGATGGACCAGTTATCCAAATGAATTGGGCGTCACGGTAATCACCCGGTCGGCATGGGAAGACACGCCGAGATCGCATACGGCATGGCGGCCAAAGACGCGATAACGGGTACGCGCAACCAGACGGTAGACAACGTCGCGCAACGGACGGGGAACCAACCGCAACCAGCGAACCCAGCCCCAGCGCGGCAGGGTGGCTATCACACGGATCGCCGCATCGGACCGGCGCCAGGCCCTGCCGTCCAGGATCACGGCATTGGTATCGGGATTGTCGGGATCGATCTGAAGCGCCAGCGCCAGGGCGCGCCCATAGGACGACTGTATCGGCGTGAAGCGGAAACGGCGCGCCCGGTCTCTTTCGACAATGAAGCGCACCCAGCCGGAGCAGAGAACACAGACACCGTCATAGAGAATGATGCCGTCATCGGGCCAGTCGATGGGCATGACATTGGCTTTGGCCATCAGCGATCATCCGCCATCGCCAGGCAGAACAGCATCAGCACGATAGCGGGCCCGGTCTTGATCAGCGCCCCCAAAGGCTCGATCCACAATTCCGGCGTCAGAACCGCCGCGCCCGCCATATAGCCGAGAGAGACGGCAATACCCGCCATCAGGCCCAGCCGATTGCTGCGCCGGATGGCGATGAGAACACCGACGGAAATATCCAGCAGGCTGCTGCCGATGGTGACGCCATGCGCCAGGCCAAAAGGCCAATGGTGTGCCAGCAGCATGGCCCGGGCAACATCGAAAGCGACCGTCAGCGCAATCAGGCCGGACAGGCACCAGAAGGTCACCAGCACGGCCAGCGCCAGCCCCTTGAGCAGATAAAGCCGGGCGAACCATTTCTCCTGCACCGTGGCGGTGACCGCCTCCACCGCCTGACGGGCAGAAAGCGGGGTGATGCCGGTATCCGCCATCCAGCCTGCGGGGTCGCCGCGCACGCCGCGGCGCATTTCGGCGATGGCGGTACGGCGCAGGGGCGGACGCCAACCCAGCAGCGCCACCGCATCGCCAAGCAGGACGCCGGACGTCATCAGCCAGGAGGGCAAACGCAGCCAGGGCCGCGGTCCGCCGAGATGCGTGCGGAAATGCGCCACGATATCGCCTACCGTTCCGGGCCGTTCTTCCATCACATGCCAGGTCTTGCGCCAGGCTTTCTCACCACCGCGCCAGCGCGCCACAAGCTGGATCACGGTCTCGCAGATATCGGACATGGCGGTGGCGGCGAAGGACGACCGGCTCTCGCGCGCCGGCAGGTCCAGCGGCAGCGATGCAGCGCGCGCATCAGCGCGCTGCCGCCATAGGCCGCCTGCCCGACAACAAAACCGGGACGAAGAATCACAAAAGCCGCACCGCTGGCGGCGATGGCCTGTTCGCCCGCGCGCTTGGTCAGGCTGAAGGGCGTGCGATCCTCCGCTTCCTTTCCCGGCACCGAAAGATGGACCAACAGCTTGCCGCCATGGACACAACAAGCGGCCAGGCGGGTCACAAAGGCATGGTGCATCTCTTCGCTCTGCGCGCCCTGCAGCACGCCCAGGCAATTGACCACGATATCGGCGTCGGCCAGCAGCCCCGCCAGGGCGCCATCGTCCAGCGAAACGAGAGGGGTTTGCCGCGCCGTCCCTTGCAGAGCAACGCGCTGGCTGGACGAAAAATGGCGGGCAAATGCGGAAATGGCGAAACCGCGGCGCATCAGGTCCAGCGCCAAAGCTTGGCCGATCAGGCCGCCGGCCCCCAGGATCGCGACCTTGGGCGCCATCACCACAATACCGGTTTGGCCACCATCAGCACGATGATGGTTAGCACCGCCCCGAAACCGGGAAAGCCGAACAGGAACCAGAGCCGGAAAAGGCGGTGATAGGCATCCGGCAGAGGCGTTTTCGCCGCCGCCGCGGCCAGCGCCAGATCACGCATCCGCGCCTGCATCCACACCACCGGCAACCAGAAGGCCCCGGCCAGGACATAGAACGCCAGCGAGGCGATGATCCAGCTTTCCGCGAAACCCAGTCCGGCCTGCCGCATCAAGAGCCAGCCGGTGACGGGCTGCAACAGCACGGCCGTCGCCGTGAAGATCATATCGGCGATCACCACCACGCCGGCGGTGCGCCCTATGAAGGCCGCGTCACCACTGCGATGCGCCATCAGCATGAAGAAAGCGATGCCCGTGCCGGTGCCGAGAATGATGATGGCGCCCAGGACATGCGCGATTTTCAGCAGAAGATAGGTCAGCGTGCCGTTCTTTCCAGGTTATTCGGGATCAAGCAGCCTGTAACTCTGCTGGGTGAAGGTGTAAGACGCGACCGGCTTGCCCTCCACCGTGCCCGGAAAATACCGGCAAGCGGCGAACCATTCCAGCGCGGCTTCATCCAGGCGCTGGTACCCGCTGGAGCGAGCCAGCCTGACATCGCTCACCGTTCCGTCGGCCTCGACTTTCAGCGTCACCGTAACGTCGCCCTCCTCCTCGAGTCGCTGGGCTATCGGCGGGTATGCAACCGGTGGCGACAAGGCGGCATTCACGCGGGGGACAACATAGGTTCCAGGCAGCGCGCTGCCATCGGGCATAAAATAGGTTCCACGCAGGCCGACGGCATCGAGCGACCCTGGAAACTCGAAACGGCTGCCGTCACGCAGATGCCGAATCCAGGTCGATGACGGGACGTCTTGCGTGAAGGCGGCTTCCACACGCGTTCCCTCGGAATAGAAGTCCCGCTGCGGGCCATCCTTGTGCCCGGCAGCATAGATGAGTTCCGTCCGTCCGCCATCGCCGTATCGAAAAATCGCCGGTCCGTTACGCAACCCGTTCGCATAACCGATCTCGACGTAAGGACTGGATGACTGCCCGGTCAGGCGGCCCGCATGAAAGACACCCTTCCAGCTTTCGCCCCGATGCGGCCCATGGGTCCAAGTCAATTCCGCGTCGCCGTCCAGCGCTTTGCCATCGCATTTGTGGCTGGTGGTGAAGGGATATGGGGAGCCCTGCGCTTTGCGGGCTTCACCGTCCCATACCCAGCAACCGGACTCGTGATCGAAAACATCATGAATCCCGTCGCCGATGGGACTGGGCGGCAACACCATGGGCGCCTGCGCCCAAGCCGGAACGGCTGAGAGCAACGATACGCACGACAGCCAAACGCGGCAGAACGAACGCAACACAATGCCCTCCATTCTACGCTCTCAGGCGCGGGTGAACCTTTTGTATTTGATTTTATGCGGCTGGTCGGCATCGACGCCCAGGCGGCGCTTCTTGTCGGCCTCGTAGTCCTGAAAATTGCCCTCGAACCATTCGACATGGCTGTCGCCCTCGAAGGCCAGCATGTGGGTGGCGATGCGGTCCAGGAACCAGCGGTCATGGCTGATGATCAGGGCACAGCCGGCGAAATCCTCCAGCGCCGTTTCCAGGGCGCGTAGCGTGTCGACGTCCAGATCGTTGGTCGGTTCGTCGAGCAGCAGCAGATTGGCGCCGGACTTCAGCATCTTGGCAAGATGGACGCGGTTGCGCTCACCGCCCGAAAGCTGGCCCACTTTCTTCTGCTGGTCACCGCCCTTGAAGGCGAAGGCGCCGGCATAGGCGCGGGAATTGATCTTGGTCTTGCCGAACTCGATAATGTCGGTGCCGCCGGAAA
>DATFFI010000067.1:0-31628 GCA_035250225.1 Rhizomicrobium sp.
GTTCGACATCCCCGCGCGCATCCAATACGACAACATGCCCCTCAATGAGGGTTACCGCTACTTTCGGTTGGGTAAGATCGATATTGAAGGCCGTACCGGTCGCGACGACTTTCCGATCCCTGGCAATGACCGAGAAAGGCCGCTCGACATCGCGCGCAACATCGAAGCGCGCCTGGCCTTTCAAAAGATGGAGTTCGCGCGCGTGGCGGGAATACCGCACCGTGACCTCGCTATCGGAATCCAGCGAGACACGAGACCCATCCTCCAGACGGACGATCCTGCGCTCCCCGAAGCCGGTCGCAAATTCCACGGGGCGCTGAAGCCAGCTGTAGCCCTGCAGCCCTGCTATCATGAACAGAATGGCCGCTGCGGCTGCAAGGGCTGGCCGGCGCCAGTTCCAAGACGGCCGGCGCTGCGTCATGGCGCGCTGTACCGCTGTCAGGGCCGCCGTTCGAACCGCCACGGTTTCCGGCTGCTTGGCTTGGCTCCCAAGAAAGTCCCAGACAGCGATTGTCTGTTCCCATATGTGAGAATTTTCCGGATACTTAAGCCATGCCTCAAATTCAGGGGTGGTGGAGAGGTCCGCTTCATGCATGCGCGTATGCCAAGCCACCGCTTCGGCAATCCGTTGCGCCATCCGATCGGAGTCGGCCTTAACGATCATCGTGACATCCGCCCAAACCGGGCGACAAGACAGTTCATCGCCACCATGACATCCTTCTCGACAGTTGAAAGACCTATGCCCAATAACTCAGCAATGTCTTTTTGTTTCATTCCCTCCAGCCGGTAGAGGACAAACACGTTTCTAGTCCGGTCCCCAAGGTCGTTGAGACACTTGAGCACCTCCAGCAAGCACTCTCGTCCAAGTAATACGCGTTCGGGCTCGCGATCCTCCGAAATTTCTTCCGAAATCCGCTCTATCAGAGCCGGGTCGAAGGACGCAAAGGGCAGTATCTTCCTGTATCCAGCCTCTTTCTTACGGTCTCGCAGCAGATTGACCGCGATCCGGAAAATGTATCCGGCCACCCGCCCGTTGGGGTCGAAGCTTTCCGACCGGGCCAGGCGCTCGAAGGTCTGTTGGGTCAGGTCCTCGGCGTCGCTCCTGTTCCCGACACGCCTGAGAAAAAACGCCATAAGAGGCGCGCGGAACCGGGCGTCCAGGTCCTCAAACAACTCTCTTTGACGCTTTGTGTCGCCGCTCGCAGACATGCTCGCCCCGCCGTGAGCAGCATACCATAGCCGCAAGAAAGACGGGCCTGCGATTTTTTCGAGGAACGGCAGGGGTTGCAGCTAGAACTTCGTATTGTGGGACCAATACCATTCTTGCCTCTGACAGGGCCTGGAAACTGCCTCCTTGTTCAGGACTACACCGGGCACGCCCAAGGCAGCCCAGGGTAGGGGGTCTGGCCTGCTCCCGGTTTTGAAGACACTGAGTTAGGCGCTTTCATGGAACCGGGAGGTGGGTCATGGAGAGACGGAAGTCTACGAGCGAGTTCAAGCTCGATCCGGTCTGCTTGTCCTCGGGACTGAACATGCGGGCGAGAGATCCTTGGCCAGCTGATCGAGCTTGGCCAGCAGCAAGGCGGGCTGGAAGGGCTTGGTGATATAGTCGTCCATGCCCGCCGCCATATATTCCTCGCTGGCGCCGCGCATGGCATGGGCGGTCATGGCAAAAATCGGTATTGCATTTTTGGGTGCGGGCAATGCGCGTATCCGGTGGGTGGCTTCAACGCCATCCATCTCCGGCATCTGAATATCCATCAGCACCAAGTCGAAATCGGCGCTCTGCACCGCCGCCACCGCCTGACGGCCATTCTCGGCGACGGTGACGTGGAAGCCCGCCTTGTTCAGAACCACTATGGCATACTGTTGGTTGATCTTGTTGTCTTCGGCCAGAAGGATGCGGAGCCGCGCCTCGGCCGGATTGGCGAGAGTGACCTCGTTGGTCGCCGCGGGTGCGATCGCCGCGGGGGGCTGGGGCATTTCGCTGGGAACGCCATAGATGTTGACCAATGTGTCGAGCAGTTCCTGGTGGCGCACCGGTTTTTCCAGCACCGCTTGCAGTTTCAGGTCGTCCAGTTGCCGGATGAAATCGCGTCCCACGGATGAAACGATGATCAGGCGCGTATCCGAGAGGAACGCATGCTTGCGAATGCGATCCGCGACCTGATCGCCAGAGATCGCTGGCATCATCTGGTCGAGCAGCACAATGTCATAGGGCTGCTTGCGGTGCCAAGCGCGTTCCAGTTCCTCCATGGCGCCATAGCCGTCATGGACGGCCTTGGCATGCATCCCGAAACCCCTGAGCTGGCGGCTCAGGATTTCCCGATTGATCTCGATATCATCCACCACCAGGGCACGTAGATTCTTGAAATGGGCTGTCAGGGCATCGCGGTCGGTCAGGTCGGCGCTGGAGCGTTCCAGTGGGAGGCTGAACCAGAAGGTCGAGCCCTTGCCCACCTGGTTTTCGACACCGATCTCGCCCCCCATGCGCTCCACCAGCTGCTTGCAAATGGCCAAGCCCAGCCCGGTACCGCCGAAGCGCCGCGTCACCGAAGAATCGGCCTGCGAGAATTTCTGGAACATGCGCTCACGCACCTCTTCGGCCATGCCGATCCCGGTGTCGGTGACCTGGAAATGCAGCGGCACCTTGCCGTCCGCATTCACCGCCCCCAGTTTGACGGCCACCTGAAGCGCCACACCGCCTTTTTCCGTGAATTTGATGCCGTTGCTGAGCAGATTGAGCAGAACTTGGCGCAGTCTGGTAGGATCGCCACGATAGATTCCGCGCGCATCGGGCTCCACATCCGTGACCAAGTCGATGCTCTTCTCACGCGCTTTCGAGGCCATGAGGGCCGCGGCGCTTTCCACCGTCGCCATCAGGTCGAAATCCGTATATTCAATTTCCAGCTTGCCGGCTTCCAGCTTCGCGACGTCAAGAATATCGTTGAGGATGGCGAGCAGGCTCTCACCCGATTCCTGCACAATCATCGCGAAACGTTGCTGTTCCGGGTCAAGCGGGGTGTCCAGCAAAAGTCCGGTCATGCCCAATATGCCGTTCATCGGCGTGCGAATCTCGTGGCTCATATTGGCGAGGAATTCGGACTTGGCTTTGTTGGAGGCCTCGGCGGTGTCCTTGGCGACCCGGTTTTCCAGCACTTCAATCTTGAGGCGCTCGCGCTCCGAGGCGCTGTCGCGGAACATCTGCAAGGCGCGGGCGAACTGGCCGATTTCGTCGGAGCGGTGTTCATAGGGAATGGGTGCCGCCATGTCGCCGCCGGCGATGGAGGTCAGGGTGTGGGTGATGCCCCTGAGCGGCCGAATGACCCGCGCCATCACAAGCAACGCCGTGAAAGAGGAAAGTCCGATCGACAGCAGCAGCAGGCCGATTGCGACATACAGGTTTTCCTGGGCGTCCTGCGCTTGGACCGTGGCATGGGCTTCGGTCAGATCCAGGGCCACGCTCGATATGGTCAGAATACTGTCCAGACCGGGGTTCCAGCGCGCGATCCCTTCCTCAATGGTAAAGGGCAATGGCCGGCCTTTTATCCAGGCCCCGATCAGGTCGTTGCGTGTGCGAAGAGATTGACCGAAATAGACTCTGTTGGCGTTGTCGATAGCGGCCCGAAGCGTTGCGGGAAGCACGGATCGTTTGGCATCTGTTTCAATTTCCGACCAATGCGCCTTGATCTTCCCCATATTCTCGGCAAATACGGCCAAGCTGAACATTGTCGGCTTGCCCTCTTGGAATGCCACAACGACATCGTGACGGTCGGTGCCCGCATTGGCCCGCATCTGCCAAGCGGCGTTGCTTATTCGCATCATCTGGTTGATGTAGGAATCGGCCCCGGCAATGCGTTTGGAAAAATGGCCGGTTTCTTCGTCGATCGCGTCCACCAAAGCATTGGCCGCTTTTGTTCTATGCGCCATCAGGTTGAGAGGACGCTTGGCCAGCGGCAACTGTACCGCCCGCAGGTTCCTCTGGAACACCGCGTCGTAATGATCGGATCGCCGTACGATCTCTGCAAGGCCGCGCGACTTTCCCGAAGGGCTGTCGCCCAATTGCCGGATCAAATTGGCCAGCGATTGGCGCAGTTCGGCGTGCATGTCGGTGAGTAATCGAAGTCTCGCCGGGCTCACCGGTTCCGGCTTCCAGGAATCCGGATCGATGTAGCCGCCCTCGGCGCGAAGTCCGCCGCGCGACGCCTGTACGCTGCGCGCGATTTCAACCAGCGAGGCGATGCGTTCGGCTTGCTGCTTGCGATCCAGAGCATCCTTGGCGAAAAGCGCGAAGACCGACACCAGGACCACGACCAGAAAGCCGGTGACCGCCGAAAGCAGTATTCGGATCGAGTGCGAGTTCTTCACGAAAGCGTTCCCGTACGCCAAGGCCCATCCCAGCCGGGAATGCTATCGTGCCGGTGGTGTGCATAGGTTTAAGGAAAAGGGGCTCGCCAAGTTCCCGTCTTACCAATAGGTGAATAGAAAGGTCGCCCAATCGGTTAATAGAAGGTTTCTGTTTCGGCGGGGGCAAGGATGCGGGCGCATGGGGTATCCCAATGGCCCGAGGCGTACTCAGCGCCTTATAGGAATAGGAAACCAGCTTTCCCGTTCGTAGAAATTGACTGGACTCTTATGCGTCGGGCCCAGGTCTGGATACACCGTGCCACCCAGAAGGCCATCCACCAGAAATCCATCCGTTGAAAGGGGCATGATGATGCGCTCGCCAAACATCGGCATGAGATGTCCTGACAAAGGCGATCCGGAGCCGCAATGCAGGGCTTTGGTAATCACAACGCGCAGACAAGTGAGATGAAGCCACTGATACTCGTCACCGGAAAACAGCTCGCTCATATTCTTGCCGCGAAAACTTTTGCCGACCACGGACTCTATTCTTGTGCCGGCGAGACGTCCGATGAATGTGTTGTCGCTCGCGTGGTAGGCGAAGGACCAGGCTATCGGCAACTGAGCGGCAATGTCTCTGGGGTTGATGTCTTTCCAGCTTGGCATCGGCCGGAGACCGCGGGCTTGATTCCAATGGACCGCGAGTCCTTTGAGCTTTTCGTGCGTTATGGCGCTTAGGAAGCTTTCAAACATGAGGCCTTCTGCTGGCTCGTCGCGAGAAAAACGATCGGCGCCGCCCCAATGCGGTTCCGGTCTCTCATCGCGGTGTAGTCAGTCTTGTAAGGTGTAATTTGGTATACAGTGTGCGCCGAGGGGCGGCAGTTCATCATAGATTACGTCAATGTATTTATGATACTTCCGGCATTGAGACGCAATGCCATGCATCGGCATTCAGACACTGGATTTGTAGGACAATAAATTATATTGTAGGACAAATAGAAATGCAACGGTCTCGCGCATCGGCCTCAAAGGCTTTGAAGCGCCGGTGACGGTTGGTATCGAATAGCTCAACCGCGCCGCCAAGGTTCAGTCGGCGAGCAGTTTCCCGGACTGCGCCACATGTGCGGTGACATCTGGAGCATCCTCGACGACCAAGGCGCGCATCAGGGGTAACGGACGCGCCGCAGTTCGCCGGTGCGGGCGTTGATCCACATTTTGACCTTGCGTCCGGCTTCGCTGAGCAATTCGATCTGGTAGATGAGCGTTCCGTCATCGCTCTCCAGTTCGACTTCCAGCACAGTGCCGCGCTCACGAAACATCGCCATGTTCGGCCTCAACCTGCAGTATAATTTCGGCCTCTAAGACCACAGAGAACGCCAGCAAAGGCTGCGCCCGGCAATTGCGCTGGGGGAGGGAGTTCTGTATAACATATATGGTATGTGGATTTCGGATGCTGGCGGCGAAGTCGGCATGAATGAAGCCGGACTTGTGCCTGCTGGGAGGGGGATCGGAAGCAATCGATAGCCCTCTGTATGCCGGTATCATCTCACAAGTTCCGCTTTTGACCGGCAGGGAGTTTGCACTAGATGGATGACGGCATGGCCCCTCCCAAATACTCCAGCCGCCCCAAGGCGGTCCCCGGTGAGCCGGGCACCCCCAAGCCTATCCAGCGCCCGGCCGGCCTGGTGGACGAAGTCTATAACCGGGTGCGGGCGGACATCATGTCGCTCAAGATCCCGCCCGGTACCCGCATCACCATCGAAAGCCTGGAGCGTAGCCTGGGCGTGTCGCAGACCCCGGTCCGTGAAGCCCTCTCGATGCTGGAAGCCAAGGGCCTGGTCGTCAAGCAGCACCTGATCGGCTATTGCACCGCGCCCGTCCTCACCCGCGCCCAGTTCGATGACATCCGCGAATTTCGACTGCTCATCGAGCCTTATGCCGCGCGGCAGGCGGCCAAGAAGATGAGCGACGACGGCATCGCCGAGTTGAGCCGGCTGCTGTCAAAAATGCAGATGAATAAAGACGATTCCCATGCCACCTTTGAGCAGTTCGCCGAGCTGGATACGGAATTCCACGCGCGGATCGCCGAGGCCACCGGCAACTCCATGATCGCAGATTCGCTGGCCCGCATGCACATCCATTTGCACATTTTCCGCCTGTGCTATCGCAGTTGCATCACCAGCCAGGCCCATGACGAACATGTGGCGGTGATGAAGGCGTTGGAGCAGCGCGATGCGGCAAAGGCAGAAAAGGCGATGCGGACCCACATCCAGCGGTCATATGATCGCTTTACGCACTTCGCCAAAGTGCAATCTCTTCGAGATCCCGGATGACACTTAATCTGTGTCCGATCTTCGAAGAGCCGGTGCATCCGCCGCGGCTCTGATCCGTCCAATATTCCAGACCGCTGTGCCGCCGAGGTTTGACTTCGGCGGCACCTTCTATCCGGGCGAAGCACCTTGAATGTTGGTCCTTAGCAGGTACACAGAAGACGTCGCGGCCATAAACAGCCAGTCCCGCTTGGGACCGGCGAAGCAGACATTGGCACAGGGCTCAGGCAAGCGGATGCGCCCGATAGCCTTGCCCTCTGGATTCCAGACAGTGACGCCGGCATAGCCCAGCGGTCCGGAAGCGCCTGACCAAATATTGCCTGCGATATCGCAGCGCATGCCATCGGAGCCGCAACGCACGCCGTCAATCATATTGTCTGTGAGCTGACGGAGATTGGCGATGCGTTGGCCGGCGACGTCGCCGACCCAAAGCGTTCCGCCACGCACCAGGTAAATCTTGGTGTAGTCCGGGGAGAAGCAGATGCCATTGGCCGACAGCCCCGTTTCAAACGGTACGACGAGATCAACTCTACCGGAGGGGTCCCAGCGATAGACGTTGGCAGGAAGCACTTGCTTCATACTGCCCGCCAGTCCGATACCGACCCCGCTATTACCGATAGCGGGATTGCGCAGTCCGCCTTCATCGGGATGACCTTCCGCCAGTGCCGCTCCGTTTTTCGGATCGGTGAACCAGACGCTTCCGTCCTTGTGCGGGGCCACGTCATTTGGAGAATTGAGCGGCTTGCCGTCGAACTTATCCGCGAGCACCGTCATGCTGCCATCCATCTCCCAGCGCACGAGACGGCGAAAGAAATCCTGCGTGGAGATTTGCCGCCCCTGGAAGTCGAAGGTGTTTCCGTTCGTGGTGAAGGACGGACTGCGGAAAGTCGTGACGGCTCCTGTCTCCCAGATATGGCGGTAGAGCACATCCATCTTTACGTCGCTGAAGACGGTGTAGTGGCCCTGACTGCTCCAGGCCGGTCCTTCGAGGAAATGAAAGCCGGTGGCGATGCGCCGTATGGTGGCCTGTCCAATCAGGAGCGAGCCGAAGGCCGGGTCGAGGCGCACGATGTCAGGATCCGGTGTCGATGTGGCTACGCCAGGCGAAAAATCGCGCTGAGGCTCGGTGATCACGGAACGGGGCGTGCCGAGCGCCGGCTTGTTTCCCACATTGTTGGGGGTCTGCGCCCACGCCAGTGTGGGCGCCATTGCGGCCAAGCCAACGAATTTGCGTCGATCAACATTTGCCATGAAACCTCCCCTTACGCCCTATCCTGGCTTCTCTCCCGCATGCAGAACCCGCACCGGCGAAGAAACGGATAGCGGTTATTTCCTGAGACGCCAACACCCAAGCGCCTTATCCTGCACCTGATAGTATGCATTATATAGATAAAGCGCTCCAATGGTGCAGCATCGCGTATGGTCAAGCGAGGCAGCCGATAACGTCATGGCGCAGAGCAATGCCGAGGCAGGAGCTGTCTGGACACGGGTTGTGGGGGCGCCGCACAGGACCCTTCAGCGCCAGGCGCCCCGAATGTGACTATTGGCGCGGAGACAAGCCCTGAGGCCGTTACGTCCCGCCCATGGCACGCTGCGGCGTCGGCTTGTCGCCATGCATGGCAGCAGCGCAGGCCGCTAGCTTGCTCAGGAGCAGCGCTGGCTGGATCGGCTTGGCGATGTAGTCGTCCATACCGACGCCAAGATACTCTTCCTTCGCTCCGCTCATGGCATGGGCGGTCATGGCGATGATGCGGATGCCGCATTGCGGCTGAGGAAGGGCTCGGATCGCCCGTGTCGCCGCCGGACCGTCCATTTCGGGCATCTGTACGTCCATCAGAACCACATCGAAGGTGCCATCCCGCACCGCCTCCACAGCTTCAAGGCCGTTCTCCACGACGGTGACACTGCAGCCTGCCTTGCGCAGGAAAAGCGAGGCGAATTGCTGGTTGACCTTGTTGTCCTCGGCCAACAACACCTTCAGTCCGCCGCAATCGGGCAAGGCCGTTGGCGCGCATATGGGCGCTTGGGCTGCCGGTGCGGGCGCCTGGCCGCGGAAGATGCCGGTCAGCGTGGCGCGCAGGTCTGCGTGGCGGATGGGCTTGTCCATCATGGCGTCGACTTGCAGCCCCGACGGGGTGAGCCGCCCACCCGAGGAGGCGATCACCACCCGGGTGCGTGCCAATAGCGGATGGGCGCGAATGCGCCGCGCCAGCTCATCGCCGGACATGCCGGGCATCATATAGTCTATCACTGCCAGGTCGAAAGGCCGGCCGCTATGCTCGGCGCGTTCCAGCACCGCCATTCCGGCAAAACCATCCTTGGCACTTTCGACAGCGAAGCCAAGGGATTCCAGATAGCGATGCATGATCTCGATATTGATCGGGATATCGTCCACCACCAGCGCCTTCAAGCCCAGGAAGCTGGGGCGCGCAACCTGCCGTTCCCGCTGGCGGCGCTCGATCCTTGTGAAGGGAATTGTGAACCAGAAGGTCGAGCCCTCGCCCGGTTTGCTACGCACGCCGATCTCGCCGCCCATCCGCTCCACCAACTGCCTGCTGATAGCAAGCCCCAAACCCGTGCCGCCGAACTTGCGGGTGATGGAGGTGTCAGCCTGGACGAATTTCTGGAACATGCGCGAAGTCGCGTTTTCATCCATACCGATGCCGGTGTCGGTGATTTCAAAGTGGATAGCGCCGTCTTGCGACCGCACCGTGACCTCGAGTGCCACAGCACCTGCTTCCGTGAACTTCACCGCATTGCCGAGGAGATTGAGCAGGACTTGGCGCAGCCGGGTAGGATCGCCGCGATAGAGTCCGCATACCGTGGGTTCGATGAACAGTGCCAGGTCGATGCCTTTTTCCCGCGCCCTGGGCAGCATCAGGTCGGTGGCGCCTTCCACGGTGGTGCCCAAGTCGAACTCGATGCTTTCGATCTCGAGCTTTCCGGCTTCGAGCTTGGAGATATCCAATATGTCGTTGAGCACCGTCAACAGCGCTTCGCCCGATTCCTGGATAACGTGCAAATAGCGGCGCTGTTCGTCGGTCTCAAGTGTGTCTTCCAAAAGATGCGCCATGCCCAGAACGCCGTTCATGGGCGTGCGGATCTCATGGCTCATATTGGCCAGGAACTCCGACTTGATCCGGCTGGAGGCTTCCGCAGTTTCCTTGGCCACCTGGTTCGCCATCAGCTCGGAGGCCAGGCGCTGCCGTTCCAAGGCGCCATCCCGGAAGAGGCGTAGCGCTTGCGCGAAGCGCCCGATCTCGTCGTGGCGGTCTTTGTACGGAATTTCCAGTTCCAGATGGCCGCCCACCACGCTTTCCATCCGGCGCGTGATCAGGGTGAGGGGGCGCACCACACGCCAGAGGATGATGGCGGTGGTGATCGACGCCAGGCAGAGCGACAGCAGCATCAGCGCAAGAGCGATATAGAGATTGCGTTCGGCCTGTGCCGCTTGGGCCGACGCGCGACGTTCCGCCAGTTCGAGCGCCACCTGCGACACGGCTATGATGTCGTTCAGCGCCGGGGTGGAACGATCGAACCATTGCTTGTGGGTTTGATCGGGCGGCAATCCCTTCAGCCAGCGCTCGATTGCCGCCCGCCGTCGTGCCGTATGCTCCTTGAAATAAGTCCGGTCGGCCTTGCTGATCGCCTGGCGCAGGCGCGCCGGCAGGTTGTGAAGCTCGATATCGGCCTTGACCCCCTCCCAATAGGCGATCATCCGCCCGGCATTTTCAGCGAGCGGCGCGTGTCTCTCCGTCGTGGGTTTGATGCCGCCAAAGATCGCCTGGGACACCCGCAGCCGGTCGGAACTGCCGCCCTCGCGCGCGCGCCAGGTCAGATCGCTGATCTTCATCATCTCATTGACAAAGGCGTCCGAGTTGGTGACGCGCGAACTTACGGTCTCGCCTTGGGTGGCGATAGCCGCCAGAAGCGGCCGGGAAGCTTCGCGCCGGCGGCTCAAGAGGTCGGTGGGGCGCTGCGCCCGGGGTAGCCGCAGGGCGCGTACGATCTGCGGCATAAACTTGTCATAGGCCGCCGCCAATCTGACGATCTTGGCCACCTTCTTCGCCTCGCCGCCCCCTCTGTGACGCAGTTCGGCCGTGATGTCATGGATTTTAGCCTGCAGCAGGCGCTGGTTTGCCAGCAAGACGTCCGCTTTGGCTTGCGAGAAAATTTCTTCCGAATCGTAGTTGGCGGTGATGATTGCAGATGCGTCGCGTATGATAGCGCGCACCGATAGAAGCCGGCGCGCCATGTCGACATTCTCGGCAACGCTCTGTGCGGCCTTGCGCTCGTCATAAGCGCGCTTGGCCAGAACGGCGAAGACAGAAACCAGCAGCACCACCAGAACGCAGGTGGTGGCCGACAGCAGCACGCTGATTGACTGGGTGCGTTTCATGGCGTCCGGCGCAAAAGGCGACGGTCGCAAAGTTAGGCGCAAAGGTTGATGATCTGCTTAAAAACCAGGTTTGGCTGGCGTCGACGTTAAGCATTCGGCCCGGCTTGCGTGCTTGAAAAACCAGTGATTTCACATCTCCGCGGGCCATCTCTCGGTAAAACTACCTAGGCACGGCTTGGACCGAAGGCATCGCCAGGGCCATTGGCGATCATATATCTGATAGGTAATCTTTTCCGGGGGTGTGGAAGCCTTTTCCCGTCACAAGGAGAAAGGGCCGCCCAAGCGTTTGCTCAGGCGGCCAGGTTGCGCTGTCGAAGCAACGACCGCGCGCACGGCTAAGGCCCTTGGGGGTTGCCCTCGCCGCAACCATTCCGATAACCGTACCACCAGGGCGCTGCGCCGTAAAAGCGTGGATACGGGCACGATGACCTCGTGCCATACTGGGAATGTTCCGTGGCTCGCGGAGCCGGGTTTGTTGCTTGAACAAGAGAAGTTCGTCAGGGGAGGGCTAGGAATGTATCAACAGGCTGACAGTGGATTGTCTCGTCGACAGCTTTTGAAAGCGGCCCCCGCGTCGCTTTTGGCGGGTGCCGGAATAGTGGGTGGCATGAGCATGCTCGAGGCTGCTGCTCAAACGAGCCGTGCGACGATCAAGGACATCCAGACCATGACAATCCGGGGTGGTCGGACTTATGTTTTCGTCAAGATTACGACCAACGACGGCCATTTCGGTATCGGCGAGGCCTATGGCTCGCCTGGCGTGGCGGTGGCTGAACAAATCCTCGCTTTGAAACCGGCACTGGTCGGCAAAAACCCGCTCGAAATCGACAAGCTATACACATTTATGGGCGCGGGGACGCTCGCCGGCACGCGTACTGACGGCTCGGCCCATAATTTGCTCCGCGCCGCCAGCGGGATCGAGATGGCGCTTTGGGATTTGGCCGGCCGGATGCTGAACACGCCGACATCCGTGTTGTTGGGCGGCCAATTCCGCGAGTATGTCCGCATCTATGACCACTCGCGTCCGCGCGATTTTCTGAGCAAGGCCTCCTGTCGGGAATGGGCGGATCAGGTGCAAAAGCACCCCAGCGGCTTTACGGCGCATAAAATGGACATTCCGCGCACGCTCGGTATCTGGAGCCCGCCACGTGGCGGCGAGGGTGCTGCGCCTCCGCCGCCCGGCGGCGGGCTGGCGCCGTACCAGGACAACGGCAAAGACCCCGGCAACCGAAAAATGACGACCAAGGAACTGGTCAATATCGCGCAGGGTTTTGAAAACGTCCGCGAGGCCATCGGCTGGGATCACGACATCATGGTCCATTGTCATTGGGAACTCGATCTTGCGTCCTCGATCGAACTGGCGAAAGCCATAGCGCCGATGAAGCCGTTATGGCTGGAAGATCCCCTCGGTGTCGATTATTCCGAATCCTGGAAGCGGTTGGCGGATCGCTCTCCGGTCCCGATCCTGACCGGTGAGAATCTGGCCCGCAGGGAAGGTTTCGCGCCGTTCCTCACAAACGTCGCTTGCCATATGATCAATCCGGATCTTCGCAACAGCGGCGGTTTCCTGGAAACCAAGCGCATTGCCGATCTGGCGTCGCTCTACGGGATTTCCATCACGACCCACAACACCGCCAGCCAGCTTCATACCTATCAGATGTGTCAGTGGGCATCGTCGATACGCGACTTTGTGATCACCGAAACCGTGACGGGTAGGGGCGGCTGGATGGACGAAGTTCTCATACTCGATGGCCCCTATATCCAGAAGGGCCATGTCAAGGTCAGCAACAAGCCGGGCACCGGCGCGGAGCTCAACCGCCAGGTCGTCGAAGCCCATTTGGCTATAGGTGAGAAGTGGTGGGGTGAAGGGTAAGCAATGCCCCTTCCTCAGGCAGCGATCCAGGGAATGCGAAGAGTATGCAGAGGTTTGTCATTTGCACGATTGCGGCCACCACCATGTTTGCGGCTGCCAATGCCGCCACGCCGGGTTGGCCCACCTATGGTCTTGACAATGGGGGTACGCGTTATTCCCCGCTCACCCAAATCAATCCCGCCAATGTCCACCAGCTAAGGCCCGCCTGGGAATATCACATGCGGCCGGCTGACATGCCTGTCACCAGCGGCGGCAGGGTGCGAAACCAGACCTCGCAGGCCACGCCGCTAGAGATTGAGGGCGTTCTCTACCTATCCACGCCCTACCATCGTGTCGTTGCCCTTGACGCCATCACCGGGAAGGAAATCTGGGTCCACCAGCTACCTGGTCAGGACAATGCCTCCACCCGCGGCGTTGCCTGGTGGCCTGGCTCGGGGCGGATCGGTGCGCGCATCATCTTTGGCACGGTGCAGGGCCGCCTGATTGCATTGGATGCGAAGACGGGAAAGCTGGTGCAGGGCTTCGGCGAGAATGGCGTCGTCAACCTGAAGACACCGGAAATCATGAATGGCTTTCCAAACGGAGCCTATGGCCTGACCGCTCCGCCCAGCATCTACAAAAACATTGTCATCGTTGGTGCGCGCGTGCAGGAGCAGCCCGTAAAAGGTCCGTCCGGCGATGTCCGCGCCTATGACGCCATTTCAGGAAAGCTGCTCTGGACCTTTAACGCCATTCCGCCTGCCGGAACCAAAGGAAGCGAAACCTGGCAGGGCGACAGCGCGCGTCAGCGTTCGGGTGTCAATGTCTGGAACTTGATGACCGTCGATGACCGGCGGGGAATCGTCTATCTCCCGTTCGGTGCGCCGACCATGGACCGCTATGGTGGCGATCGGCTAGGCGACAATCTTTATAGCGACAGCCTGGTCGCGGTAAACGCACGGACGGGAAAGTATATCTGGCACTATCAGGTTACACGGCACGATATCTGGGATTTCGATCTGCATCTGCCGCCCACGCTCGTCGACGTCAAGCGGAATGGCCGAACAATCCCCGCGGTCGTCGCGATGAACAAGACCGGCATCATGTTCATTCTCAATCGCGTCACCGGCGAGCCTCTGTTCAAGATCAACGAGGTTGCGACACCGCCCTCGAAGGTCAAGGGCGAGGTCATCGCGCCGACACAACCGATACCGGAAAAGCCGATCCAGCTGACGCGTAACAGCTTTGCGTTCAGCGAGATCGCAACCGTGACGCCCGAGCTCACGGCAAACTGCAAAGCCTGGATCGACCGTGACAAACTTCAACCGAGTATGGCCTTCGAGACCATTCCTTCCGACACACCGATCATTCGGTTTCCCGGTGCGGAAGGCGGCCCCGAATGGGGCGGGGGCGCGTTCGATCCCAAGCAGGGTGTTTACATTGTTGCGCAAAATGCCTTGGGCTATGTCGAAAAGCTTTTTGAGCGGCCCGATGGCTCTTGGGGGTTCACCAGTGCTCATTTTCGTGATCCCGCCACGAATATGATGTGCCAGGAGCCGCCATGGGGTGAGCTGATAGCTGTGAATGTTTCGACAGGTGATATCGCCTGGCGTGTCACCCTGGGCATTTCCGACCAGGCACCGGAAGGCAGGAAGAACACCGGGCGTCCCAGCAATGCCGGACCCACGCTGACGGCCAGCGGGTTAGCGTTTATCGGCGCCACGGACGATGCACGGTTCCGCGCGTTCGATTCGCGTTCAGGCAAAGAGCTGTGGACGTACAAACTGGAATATTCCGCGCACTCCACGCCTATGACGTTTATGGGCAAGAACGGACGGCAGTATGTCGGAATTGTTGCGACAGGCGGCAGTTACCTGTACAGCCCTCCGGGCGGTGACAGCCTCCTCATGTTCTCGCTTCCAAATGCGAAGTAGCATGTTGAGTACCGGCCCTTCCCGCGAATGCTCACGGCGGCGGATACATCCGCACCTCAAACGGCGTCGTGGTCTGTATTACCGCCGAAGGCGGCAGATTGTAGAAGCGCAGGCGCGTGACCAAAGCAAGCAGCCACTATGACTGAGCGTTCGTCGTGCCTGTGATGTCGCTAAAACATCCGGTCGTGCAAAGGCGGCGGCTCTCGGAGCCGCCGCCCTCGCTTTCTTAGCGGAAGATGCGTTTTTCGTTGGCCTTGGCCCAGGCCTTGGCCTCCGGAGAGGCCGCCCAGCGGATGGCATTGAGCATCAACTTGCGCCAGACGGGATTTTCCCAAGCGCTCGCGCTATGGCCGTGTTGGATGTAAACCACCGGCGAACGCTCCGCGACCTTCACCCAACCGGTGAGGTTGCTCCCGGGAGGATGCCCTTGCGTCCGCGCACGGCCAACAAAGGCCGTATCTACGGGCTTGAAGTCGGTGCGCAGCAGCGGATGTACCGAATCTTCGAAGATCGGACACAGATAGGCTTCGTCCACAATGTCGAAATCCTCGATGCCCTGGGTCACCGGGTGGTTCTTGTCGACCACGGTGATGTGCTGTTGGGTGTTTCCGAGCGCACCCGACGCCTGATAGGTGCGGCCTCGGATGTTTTGGAGCGGCTTGCCCCAGTCGGCAGCGCCCCCCATCACCTCGGAATAGGCATTGGAGCCATTGAGACCGGCGGGCCAGGTCTGGGCCCACGACGACAGAGCATGATGGAAGAATACGAAGCCCTTGTTGCCCGCTTGCAGCAGCGCCTTGAGATTGGCCTGGGTCTGGGCGGAAGGAGGGGTGTCTACACCGGTAACGGTGCCGTCAGGGTTCCGCGTGAATTTTCGGCCGGCATACGCATCATAGGATAGCACCACGTCATAGGGCTCGATCAGGCGCGGATCGTAGAAAGCTTCCGCCGCCGGGTGATCTACCTGGGTCCAGGTGATGCTGTCGCCCAAGGAATCCAGGGCGATAAAAAGCTTTTCGCGGTCATAGCTGTGGTGCTTGCTCATGAATAGCACCTGGAGTGGGCCAGCGCCCCCCTGCCTCTTGCTTCCACCGCCGCTAGCCGGAGCGGCGGGCGCTGGCGCCGGCTGCGGTTGACCTTGGGCTACGAGCGGCAGGCTGGCCGCCGCGCCCGCTATCGCGCCAAACATGCCTCGGCGCGAGAGATTGAGTTTCTTGTCGTTCTTGTCTTTCTTGTCGGTCATCTGCTCTTCCCTGATTTTCGGACACGTCGGCCCATTAACTGAAAACGTAGCATCATTCCCGCGAACGCTTCAATGGATGCGGCCTTCGCGCGACTTCAAATCCTCTTGCCTCCGTCTGGCCCGCACGCGCGCAAGCCAAACCCGCCTTCCTCGAAGCGCATTGGGATCGTATATCTGATAGACTGGTGCCGCCGTTTTGGATTGCAGAGCGCGTTCGATGCCGTCGAACATGTTGGCCTTGGTGTTATCCCACGCCGATACCTCTTGCGGGCCGTGCGCGCGGTCTTCCGCGAGCATTGAAGACGCTTGCATCGCGGCATTGCCTATAACCAGAAGTTGTCTGGCCGTTCGATTTTTGCGCGCTGTCTCTTGGCCAGCCGGCTTATTGCCTTGCCGCACGGCCGCGGTTAAGTCGCGGGATGATCAAAAAGCACGGCGCCCCGGCGCCAGCGGAAGATGGGCCTGGTCGCAAGGAAGCGCGTTCCATCGCGGGGCCGCTTGGCGACCTCGCTTTGTTTGTCGCGATTTTCGGGATCGTTTGGATCGGATGCGTGATTTTCGTATGGAGGCTTGAGGGCCTTGCCGAAGAGGCGCGCCCATGGTTTCGCACGCTTGTCTGGTGCCTCGCCGCCGTCATCTGGGTCTGGTGGCAAAAACCTCGCCGGCCGCTGGCCTGGCTGGGTCTGACACCGCTTTCAGCGAAGATACTTGCCGTTTCGGTTGTTTCCTTCGCGGTTATCTTCACCTGGAATATCCTGCGTGTGCAACTCATCGACGCGGCCGTTGGCGGTCTGCGGGCGCTGCCTGTCGGCGGATACTTTTGGGGTGTCGTCGGCGTCTTTGTTGAAGAATTGTTCTTCCGCGGCGTGGTCCAGACACGCCTGGCAGAACATCTTTCTGCCTCCGTCACGATCACCGTATCAGCCACCCTGTTTCTGGCGATCCACGTTCCCGGATGGATCATGCTCTCAATTCCGATCGACGCGGTTGTTGTCGCCTCCGTCTTTCTGCTGGGGTTGGTTTGCGGTTGGCTCCGTTCGCGCAGTGGCAGCCTGTGGCCGGCCGTCAGCGCTCATTGGGCCAACAATCTTGGGTCCATGCTTTAGAACATTTTACGGACTGCAGAATCGCGGTGAGGACCGGCTTTCCAATCCGCGACCGTACGTTGTCGCGACCGACCATGAAAAACCAGGTCTGCCCACGCGCCAACGCTTGTGCCGCGCTACACGAAGTTGGTCTTGATCCTTGCCTTGTTGATATCCGACAGCTTGGCGCATCCGGCGGCGGCCGCGGCCTGGACCAGTTCCTGCTGCAGCATCTCGATCATGCGCTGTGCGCCGGCCTGGCCGAAGGCCCCAAGGCCCCACCGCGCGGTGCGTCCGAGCAGCACGGCGTCGGCGCCCAAAGCAAGCGCCTTGAAGATGTCGAAACCGCGGCGGATGCCGCTATCGAACAGAATGGGAATTCGATTATTCACTGCCGCCGCGATCTCCGGCAGCACCTCTAGCGTAGACGGACCGTAATCCATCGAGCGTCCGCCATGATTGGACACGATGATCGCGTCCGCGCCGTGCTCAATCGCCAGCAGGGCGTCTTCCGCTTCCACGATACCTTTGATGAGCAGCGGACCTTTGATCATTTTCCGCACCGCGTCGATATATTCCCAAGTGTACCAGCAGCGTCCGCCGCCGATCCGGTATCGTTGCGAACCGGTAAGCGCCGCGGCCGCCCCTCCGGCACCCGCACCACGGCCAGCCGCAACGCGTCCGCCCAAATTGCGGTTCTGCTGCGTCCGTTCGTAGAAGGAGGCTGTCTGATCGACGGTGACGATGATGCCCTCGCAACCGGCATTCTGCAGCCTGTTCATCGACGTCTGGGCGGTGGTCAGATTCTCCTGCGGATAATACTGCGCCCACAGCGTACCCTCGGGTACGGCAGGCCGGACCTGTTCCACCGGCACGCTGGTATTGCCGCTCAGCATCATCAGCGTGTTCGAGGCCGCGGCCGCCGCCTTGAACATCCCGATCTCGCCGTCCGGATGCAGAGGCACCATCGCCGCCGTCGGCGCGACGATGATGGGGTATTTCAGGTTCACCCCGAGCAACGTGGATGAGAGGTCGACCTGCGAGGCCGGGACAGGGGCGCGCGGCGCCAGGATGTCGACCCAGCCAAAGGCCTGGCGATTGCGCCGAAGCGTAAACTCCGAGCCGTCGCCATGCGCCGTATAGTCGTACACCGTCTGGGGAACATTGCCGAAGAAGACCGGCTCGAAGTCGAAGGCCGTCTGCATCTCGGCCAGGCTTAGCGCACGGCGATGATCGTAAAGGGGCCTCGGGTCGATCTGCGCCACCGCCGCGGCAATGGGCGAGCCCGCCACAAGCGCCGCCATGCGGGCCAGCGCATTGCGCCGCGAAGGATTGGTGAGCCAGGAACGCTCGATATCACCCATTGTTGTTCCTCACCGCGGGAAGGATTCCGTGAATGCGCACCACGCCGGCATTGAGCGACGCGAGCGACGGCCGGCCGCACATGCACATATATCGTGCCAGTTCGGTCTGCAGCATTTCGACCACGCCCTGCACGCCATCGGCGCCATAGGCCGCCAGGCCCCACATCACGGGACGGCCGATCAGCACGCCCTTGGCACCAAGGCCGAGCGCCTTGAGAATATCCGTCCCGCGGCGGAAACTGCTGTCGACGAGCACGGGGACCTGCGCGCCAACGGCTTGAACGACCGGCGCGACCAGAAGCAGCGTGCCCGGAAGTGACGCCGCATTGCCGCCGCGATAATTCGACACCACCACGCCCTTGGCGCCGCGAGCGACAGCTTCCCGCGCGTCCGCCGGACGCGTGATGCCCTTCACAATCACGGGCAGGGATGTGCCCTTGACCACGGCGTCGACGGCGGCCCAATCGGTGGGCGCCGAGGCCGATGTCGCGGGCGCCGTGGCGGAGGCGCCGGCGTTGACCGTCACGAACACCGCCTTGGCCTTCGCCGTGCCCGCCTCGGCAAGCACGTCCTTCAACTTGGGACTGTTGGCAAAGACCTGCACGTACAAGGGCGTCGTGGCGGCCTGGGCGATCGCCGCCAGAGGCACGCTGGAATCGCTGCTGACGACCATCGCGGCCTTGGCCGCGGAGGCGCCGCGCGCCATGGCAAGTTCACCATCGGCATGGAAGCGCCTCTGATTGGCAATCGGGCCGACGATGATCGGCGTGAAATGCTGGTCGCCGAACAAGGTGCTGGTCAAGTCCAGATTCCGGGTCGGGATATTCATCCGTGGCCGCAGCGTGATGCGATCGGTGATGGTGCGGTCGCTGCCCAAAATCGGGGCCACCCGTGTCGGTCCCAGCACGAGGCGCGCCTGGGTTTCGTACTGGAGCACATTCACAAGGTCTGCGCGTGGTACCAGGACGGGCGGCGGCGTCGGGATGCGAAGCGGCGCCATGGTTTGCGCCTGCGCGCCCGGCGCAGACAACAACGTCGCGCCCGCCATGCCGGCGGAGACGGCCGTCCCCATCACGCCGAGAGCCTGGCGGCGCGTCGTCCTTCCCGCGGGAGAGTTTTTTCCGGCCATCATCGTCTCGTCATCTGACATTATCATCGAACCCTCATTGATCGACCGCAAGCCTCTTTGAGGACACGCGTGCGCGATCGCAACGGCAAGAAACATACGATCAAAGGGTGAGTAGTCCTGCGCCATAACTGCGTCAAGATGCGCGCAACGGCGCACCGTCGCGCTTCAAGTTGCAAGTAGAAAGCAATACAGCCTGCATTCCTCCTATCGTCTTCTCGTCTTCATAGGCGGCGCTTGCAAGCGATTGACCCAGGGCAAGATGCGTTCAGGTTGAATCGCCCCAGACCCCTTTTGTCATTCCCGCGGAAACGGGAATCCAGAGGCACAGGCGCGATTTTGGGGGTAGGCCTGCTGCTCGCCTGTGCTCGCGGCGTTGGCTTAGCTTTCCTTGTCCGAGCGTAGCGAGGCTAGAAAAGTTTGCCCTAGCCGAAGGCGCGTCGCTCAAATCGGTGTCGCACTACGCTGTCGCTAACGACGGACCGATTTGCCCGGCTTTGCCGGTCGCTTCTCAAGGATGCCCGTTCATACGCTGTCGCTATGAACTCGCGGGCATGACAAAGAACCTGGGTACGATCGCATTCCGCTCCAGGGCCTTGGCGCAGGCGCTCAGGGCGGAAAGACGCTTTTTTCAGGCTTGGCCTACCGCGGTGAAATGCACGACCGGCGGTATCATATATCATATCTTAAGAAATTGCATCTTGGCATATATGATTTTTCCGGAGATATAAGGGTCGCGGATCTCAGATTCGAAAAATAAAAGCCGCTCAGGCGGTCGGAATAAATACAAAGGGGAAGCCTCTGCCAATGAACACACTTGTAAAACGGATGCTGCTGGGTAGTTCTGTGCTGGCCGTTACGGCCGCCGCCATTTCCGCCCGCGCGCAGGAGCCCGGTGCCGAAATCGTCGAGGTTTCGGGTTCGCGCATCAACCTGTCCGGCTTTCAGTCGCCCACGCCTGTGACGGTCATCGGAATCGAGTCGATCGAGCGCAACGCGCATATCAATCTCGGCGACGAAATCCGCGACATCCCCCAGGTTCGTGGCGATTCTACCGAGACGCGCAGTACCACAAATATTCTCCAGTCCAATGCCGGCATCGACACGCTCAACCTCCGCGGTCTGGGCGCCAACCGCAACCTGGTTCTGTTCGACGGTCAGCGCTCGGCGATCTCCTCTATCCGCGAAGGCGAGGTTGACCTCAGCACCATACCGTCCGCGCTGGTTCAGCGTGTCGATGTGGTGACGGGCGGCGCCTCTGCCGCCTGGGGCTCCGATGCCGTCACCGGCGTCATCAACGTCGTGATCAACAAGAATTTCACCGGCGCCAAGTTGAATGTGGGCTTTTCTGACAATCTGCGGATTTCCACGCCGCGCTATGACCTTGAAGCTGCCTGGGGCACGTCGTTCCTTGGCGGTAAGGGCCATTTCGTCGCCGGCGTCACCTGGACCATCAGCAATACGCCCACCTTCAGAGGCCAGAATGCGCCTTGGGAGCGGCTCCGCGCCAACGTCTACAATCCTGCCTATTGCGCCATCGGTGGCGTGACTTATGCCCCGGGTGCGACGGTCGGCGGTACCTGTACCTCGCCCACCGGCGCGCGCGCGCTGATGTATGCTTACGGTACATCGAGTGTGACCAATATAACCCAGGGTGGCATCATCAATAGCCACACCGCCGGTACGTCAGGCTCGGGCCTCGCATCGACATCGGGGACACCGAACGTGAATGCGGGACTTTCGGGACTGCAGGGTCTCATGTTTGCCGGTCAGGCGGCCGAGCCGACTGCGTTCAGATATGGCACACAGTACGGCACGACCTGCTACAATGGCTGCACCAACAACGAACTCACGCGCGGCAACGAAGGCTTCCGCATTTCCAACCTCCCCTATCATTCCAGTACGCTTTTCACCTACACCAGCTACCAGCTGACGCCGGACATCAAGCTTGGCATTCAGGCAGGGCAGAGCCGCTATTCCACCCTCGTCAAAGGCTCGACCAACAGCAGCAACAGCAAGACGATTTATGCCGACAACGCCTATCTTGATTCGGCGATTGCACAGCGCTTTGTCTGTAACCCGGCTCTTGGCCAGGCCGGAACTGGCGCGCCTTGCGCGGCTGGAACCACCGTGCTGTCGAACGGCTATAACCCGTTCACCGGTCAAAATGAGATCGGGGCGGTAGGATCCAGCTACGACACGCTGCCCGAACGCCAGGCTACCCCGGCGCAGCGCCTGATTATGGGCTTCGATTTCAGCAACAACCGCGTTGGGCCCTACCAAGGCACGGCCCCCGTCAACGGGTCAGGCCACTTTGGGCTGTCAGCGAACCCCAACATCTGGACGATGGCAAATGTGTGCAGCGCCATCGGCGAGGCTTGTGGCAATTATGCCCGCGTCTACAACCGCTTCTCGGCGCAGCTGGACGGCACTCTGGCCGACAGTTGGAACTGGAGTGCCTATATCGCCTGGAGCGGCCTGCGCCAGCGGCAGACGACGCCGAACAATGCGATGCTCACCCGCCTGAACAATGCCCTCGACGCCGTGCGCATCACGTCCGGTAACCAGGGCACCTCGGGACTGCCGATTGGCTCGATCCAGTGCCGCGGACTTTTGAATGCCGCCGCCCTGGCCGGTGCGACCGCTCAGGATGACCTGGCCGGCTGCGTCCCGATCAACCATTTTGGCTTTGGCAATGTCAGCCAGGCGGCCTATCAATGGATCAGCCCAGGCGTCAATCCGGGGCCGAACCCCTATCTGAATCAGGTAACCACCAAGACCGGACAAACCGCGATAGGCGGCGAGCTTAACGGCGTTCTGCCCTGGCAGCTTCCGGCCGGCGAAATCCTGGTCGCCACCGGCTTTGACTATCGCCTGGAACATGGCGGTCAGTATGATGCGCCGGCCTTCTCCGGGCGCGGCATCATGGTCGCCGGCAATTGGAGGAATTTTACAGGTCATTACAACGTCAAGGAAGGCTTCCTTGAAGTGAACCTGCCCATCCTGAAGAATATGCTCGTCGACACTTTTGACATCAACCTGGCGGGGCGCTTCACCAGCTATTCCATCAGCGGCGACGTGCAGACCTGGAAGATCGGCTTCAACAGCCAGATCAACGATGACTTCCGGGTCCGCGGCTTCTATTCGGCGGATATCCGCGCGCCGCACATCTGGGACTTTTTCGCCCCAGGCTCTCCCGCGCAGCAGCCGAATGGCTGCGCCTCCTGGGTTGACGGCGGGCCTGCGAATACCTGCCTCGATAGGAGTGGCGGCAATACCAACCTGGTGCCGGAAAAGGCGCACACGGTGGCGTTGGGCGTGGTCTTCACCCCCACTTTCATTGAGGGCCTTACCGCATCGCTGGATTGGTATGACCTGCGCATGCATGGCGCGATCGGTTCGATCGGCAGAGGAACGCTCATCAGTCTGGCGAAGCAGGGTCATACGCAGTATTGCAGTGTTCTTATCACGAGCGATGGAAGCAACATCTGCAGTTACTCTCAAGCGGCTGGTACCGTCGTTCCTCAAATCATCGAGGTTCTGACGGGCCCGATCAATGCCGACCGGCAAACCACGGCGGGCTTTGATGCCAATATTGATTACCGCTTTGACCTTTGGAGCGGAAATGTCGGCGTCGGCGTAAATGCCAGCTACATGTACGACTGGTCTATCTTCCGTTTGAGTCAGGGAATCTATTATCAAGGCGCTGGCACAACCGGTGGCTTCCATTCCGGCGGTCCCAACTTCCGCTCGACCATCAATCTCACCTATAGCCTGGACGCATGGACATTCGGTGCGAACATCCATGTGGTTGGCGATGCCGTGCGTAACGACGGTACGCAAGGGCGGGCTGGCCTTACCGCGACGACCGTGACCTTCAGGAGGTTCCCCAATGGTTTGGACGAAGGCACGCTGGTGAATGGCGGCAATGCCGGCGAGGGCTTCCTGCCTTCGAACTACCGGAGTTGGCTGGCCGATATCGGCTTCCGCATCCAGTATCGTTTGTCGGATTCAATCCAGCTTTATGCCAACATGGATCGCGTCTTCCCGGGCAGCACCGCCTTCGACGGCGGCGCCGGCGCCGGCACCAGCGGCAAGACCTATCGCGTCGGTGCGCGCTTCAGGTTCTAACAGCAACTAAAAGAAACACCGGGTCGAGAGACCCGGTGTTTTTTCTTTCATTGAATGCGTTTGCTTCAGGTTCCAACTCGAAGCAATTGAAACTCCGGGTCGAAAGATCCGGAGTTTTCATTTTTGTTCAATGCGTTCAACCTTGTAATGTTGCCGTTCGCCGGCAACAGAAAGATTGTATGATCCCATGGCGCCATAGCGGATGGTCACGGAATAGGAAGATGCCGCTTTGCTCCAATTCGGCGTATATTCGTCGCCGCGCTGCTGTCGCCAGACTTGGCCGTTTTCCAGCTTTACCGTGAAAAGGCCGGTCGTGCGATCGAAAGCATATTCGGCCATCCGCGCCCTGATCTGGTTCACGTTCACGCCCGGTCCAGGCCGGGCGTTGCTGAGGCCGAACTGCTCCGGCGCCACCCTTTTTGTTTCAATGCCCATCACGGTGGAAAGCACGGAAGAGGCGATCCCGGGTTGTCTTTCCGGCTGCCGTGTTGCGAGGAGCATGGGTGTTGAAGCACTGGCCGGCGTCGCTGCGGCATAGGGCGGTTGCTGCGCGGGGCGCGCGAACAGGCTCGAAAACTGGGCGGCTTGCGGCGCCGGCGGCAGGCCCAGCTCGCTGCGCAGCGGCTGAGCAGCGCCATACAGACATTCCAGGTACTGCCGGGTATCGGCGAGCGTATAACAGCGCGATAGGCGATCCAGCACCAAATCGCGAGAATCCGCCGCCGCGGGCAAAATGGCCAACGCCATCCAAATCCCTACGCCCCGATAAATCTTCATGAAGTCCTCTTTGGCTGGATCGAACTCGGAGACGATATAAGCTAAGGCGATCCAATCCTACTGCGAGAATCCGGCTGCGTTGTCACTGGAGCCTGTCCGGCTGCCGGCGGCGACGCTGCTCTAAGGCGAGTTGGCCCGGGCCGATCGAGGCGCTGTCGCCATCACCGGAAGTGCCCAGATCGAGCAGCTCGCGATTGGCCAGGCTTGCGCCGGTTTCGCCAATAACTTCATATTATCAAATGTTTACAAGGAGTTGATCGAAGGTTCCCTTCATCCTTCACGCCAATCTATCCAGCAGCCAATGTATCCAGCAGTAAGGCTAGATGAATCGACTCTCTGCCTGCGCCGTCCGCGATCTGATGACGGCAGGAGGTGCCGGCCGCCACGATGATGGCATCAGGACGGCGGCGGATGGCGGGCAGCAGGTTCAGCTCCGCCATCTGCATCGAGACATCATAATGGTCATAGCCGAAGCTGCCGGCCATGCCGCAGCAGGAGGTTTCGATCAGCTCCGGCGCGGCGCCGGGAATGAGTTTCAGCGCCGCCATCACCGACGGCATCACGCCAAAGGCTTTCTGGTGGCAATGGCCATGCACCAGGATGGGCTTACTGGCCGGCTTCAGCTTCGGCTGGAAACGTCCGGCCTTCGCCTCGCGGGCCAGGAATTCCTCGAACAGCAGGGCCTGGCGCGACACCGTACGCGCCTTGTCGCCCAGACCCAGGGACAGGGCTTCATCGCGCAAGGTCAGCAGGCAGGATGGTTCGAGACCGACAATGGCGATGCCGGCTTGCGCCAGCGGCAGCAGATGCTCCAGCAGCGCCGACAATTTCGTTCGTGCCTTGTCCACCATGCCGGCCGCCAGGAAAGTGCGGCCGCAGCACTGGCTGCCGTCTTCCTTGCCCGCCAGATGCAGGGCATAGCCGGCGCGCTGCAGCACCCTTGCCGCCGCGGCCGCATTCTCGCTCTCGAAATGACCGTTGAACGTGTCGACGAACAAAACCGCGACCTTGGCGCCGGATTGCGCCAGCGCCAGCGCGTCATCGCGGCCGATGAAATCGTTTTTTCCCCGCCAGAAATTGTCGCGCCGCCATTTGGGCAAAGAGCGTCTGGCGGAAAAACCAGTCAGCCACTGGCTGAACCGCGCCGCGCCGGGCAGCCGGTCGCGCAGATTGGCGAAACCCGCGGCGCGGCCGATCTTTTCGGCATAGTCGGGCAAATGCGCGACCAGCCGGTCTTTCCAGGTGAAGCCATGCCGGGCCTTGTAGGCCGAAAGGAATTCCACCTTCATCTTGGCCATGTCGATGCCGGTGGGACATTCTCGGCGGCAGCCCTTGCAGGAAACGCAAAGCTCCAGCGTCTCATGCATGGCCGGGCCGGTGAGATAGTCCGGTCCCAGCTGGCCCGACAAAGCAAGACGAAGTGTATTGGCGCGGCCGCGCGTGGTGTGCCGTTCGTCGCGCGTCACCCGGTAGCTGGGGCACATGGTGCCGGCGTCGAATTTGCGGCAATGGCCGTTATTGTTGCAGATCTCGGCCGCCTTGGCGAAGCCATGTGCCGGATCGCCGCCGCTGCCCGGCGCGGAGGTTTTTTCCGTCACCGGATCGTTCTGGACGTCCCAGTCCGACCAATCGAGCGCCGGCTTGTAAGGTATGACCGTATAGGGATGACGCGTGCCCGGCGGCGGGGTGCGGAACAGCTCGCCGTCATCCATTTTCGGCGGGTCGATGATCCTGCCGGGGTTGAAGAGGCCGATGGGATCCAGCTCCCGCTTGATGGCGCGGAACGCGTCATTGAGTTTGGGCCCGAACTGCCAGGCCACCCATTCGCCACGGCAAAGGCCATCGCCATGCTCGCCGCTATAGGCACCCTTGTATTTGCGCACCAGGGCGCTGGCTTCCTCGGCGATGGCGCGCATCTTGGCCGCGCCGCCCCGGCGCATGTCCAGGATCGGGCGCACATGCAGCGTCCCGACCGAGGCATGGGCATACCAGGTCCCATGCGTGCCATGGCGTTCGAACACCTCGGTCAGCGCCGCCGTGTATTCGGCCAGATGGGGCAGGTGAACGGCGCAATCCTCGATGAAGCTCACCGGTTTGCCGTCGCCCTTCAGGCTCATCATGATGTTGAGGCCGGCCTTGCGCACCTCCCACAGATTTTTCTGCGGCGCATCCTCGGCCATTTCCACCACGCTGCCCGGCAGCCCCAGATCGCCCATCAGGGCTGACAGGTCCTTCAGCTTTTTCACCAGCGCCGGCTTGTCGTCGCCGGAAAATTCCACCAGCAGGATGGCATCGGGCCGGCCGATCAGCGCGGTCTCGATGGTGGGGCGGAAGGCCGGGTTGGCAAGGCTGAGTTCGATCATGATGCGATCGACCAGTTCCACCGCGCTGGGGCCCAGGCGGACGATATGCTGGGCCGCATCCATTGCGGCATGGAAGCTGGTGAAATTGACCACGCCCAGCACCTTGGCGCGGGGCAGGGGCATCAGTTTCAGTGTCATTTCGCGGGTGAAAGCCAGCGTGCCTTCCGCGCCCACCAGCAGATGGGCAAGGTTGACGCTGTTGTCGGTGGTGTAGGGCCGTTCATTCTGGTTGTGGAAGATGTCCAGATTGTAGCCCGCCACCCGCCGCAGCACCTTGGGCCAATGCGCCTCGATCTCGGCGCGGTGGCTGGCTGCGAGGCCGCGCACGACGTCTGCGATCTGTGCTGCGCGTCCGCCCAGCGTGTCGACCGGGCCGAACGAAACCTCGGTGCCGTCCGACAGCCAGGCATCGATGCCCAGGACATTGTGCACCATGTTGCCATAGGCGATGGAGCGCGAGCCGCAGCTATTGTTGCCGGCCATGCCGCCCAGCGTCGCCTGGGCGCTGGTGGAAACGTCAACCGCATACCAGAGGCCGTGGCTCTTCAGCGCCGCATTGAGATGATCCAGTACCAGGCCGGGTTCGACCCGGGCGGTGTGCCTTTCGGCATCGACCGCCAGGATGCGGCGCAGATGCTTGCTGGTATCGATCACCAGTGCCGCGCCCGTGGTCTGGCCGCATTGGCTGGTGCCGGCGCCGCGCGGCAGCACCGGCACTTTCAGGTCGCGCGCAATAGCGATGGCCAGCGCCACGTCGGCTTGGCGGCGCGGCACGAACACGCCGGTCGGCATGATCTGGTAGATGGACGCATCGGTGGCATAGCGGCCGCGCGCGCCGTCATCGAACAGGACCTCGCCCCCAGTCTCGGCGGCAAGGCGCTTTTCCAGCAGCAGGCTTGTCTCAGTGGCGGCCGGTGCGGCCCGGGTCAGCATGGCGCTCTTTCAAGACGCAGGTGCAGCATAAAAAAGGCTGTCTTGTATGTGGCCGTCTTTCATAGCATTTTTGCCCCTGAATTGAAGCGGGCGCCTGATGCTTACCCTGGATTTTCACCCTGTCGGAAACCACTTTCTTCAGATCCCCGGTCCCAGTCCGGTACCGGATCGCATCCTGCGCGCCATCAGCCTGCCGACCATCGATCATCGCGGTCCGGAATTCGGCGCCTTGGGCCTCAAGCTGTTGTCCGGCATCCAGCGCATCTTCAAGACGGCGCAGCCGGTGATGATCTATCCCGCGTCGGGCACCGGCGCCTGGGAAGCGGCGCTGGCCAATCTCTTCAGTCCCGGTGACCATATTGCAATGTATGAGACCGGCCATTTCGCCGCCCTGTGGGCGAAGCTGGCGGGACGGCTGGGGCTTTCGACCGAGATATTGGGCTGGCAGGGCAGCGACCCGCATCTGCCCAATGCGCCGGGTTGGCGTCATGGCGTACAGGCCGACCTGATCGAAGCGCGCCTGGCCGCCGACAAGGAACATCGCATCAAGGCGGTGTGCGTCGTCCATAACGAAACCTCGACCGGCGTTACCTCCAATATTGTGGCGGTACGCCGCGCCATCGATGCGGCCAGGCATCCGGCGCTATTGCTGGTGGACAGTATTTCGGGCCTGGCGTCTGCCGATTACCGCCATGACGAATGGGGCGTCGATGTCACCATCAGCGGCTCCCAGAAGGGCCTGATGCTGCCGCCCGGCCTGAGCTTCAATGCCCTGTCCAAACGCGCCATCGACGCCTCGAAGAGCGCCAAGCTGCCCAAATCCTTCTGGGCCTGGGACGAGATTCTCGAGACCAACAAGACCGGTTATTTCCCCTACACGCCCAGCACCAATCTTCTCTATGGCCTGTCCGAGGCGATCGAGATGCTGGAAGCCGAAGGGCTGGACAATGTTTTTGCCCGCCATAAACGCTGGTCCGCCGGTGTGCGCGGCGCGGTGGATGCCTGGGGCCTGCCGGTGCAATGCGCCGACGACGATCTGCATTCGCCGGTCCTGACCGGCGTGATCCTGCCGGCCGGCATCGATGCCGACCTCTTCCGCAAACGGATACTGGAACGCTTCGACCTTTCGCTGGGCGCGGGCCTTTCCAAGCTGAAGGGCCGCACCTTCCGTATCGGTCATCTGGGCAACAGCAACGACCTGACCCTGCTGGCGACCCTGGCCGGCTGCGAGATGGGACTGAAGCTGGCGGGCGTCAATCTGGCCGGCAGCGGCGTCGAATCCGCGATGGAATATTTCGCCACGCATCCGTCAGGGAGCCTGGCCGCATAGGGGACTGAATATCGGAACAGACGCTTCCAGGCGTCCTTTTGGGGGGTGCATGACCAAGGTTTTCCGCGCGACCAATGTGATCCTGGCGCTGCTCTGCCTGATGTATTTCATCACCTATCTCGACCGGGTGAATGTCAGCACCGCATCCGGTAGCGCTCTCGGCTTCGGCAAGGAATTCGGTCTCAGCAAGACCGAAATCGGTTTGGTCTTCTCGGCCTTCGCCTATCCCTATCTGGTCTTCCAGATCATCGGCGGCTGGGTCAGCGACCGCTTCGGCACGCGCCGCACCCTGATCATTTGCGGCCTGGTCTGGGCGGCGGCGACGGCGCTCTCCGGACTGACCACCGGGCTGGTGTCGATGCTGATCGCGCGCGTGCTACTGGGACTGGGCGAGGGCGCGACGTTCCCCGCCGCTACCTCGGCCATGTCGCGCTGGGTGCCCAAGAGCCAGCAAGGCTGGGCCCAGGGCGTAACGCATGCTGGCGCCCGGGTAGGCAATGCTGTGGCGCCCATTATCATCGCCTATGTCATGGTTGATCACGGATGGCGTGCATCCTTCTTTTTCTGCGCCATCCTCAGTTTCGTCTGGGTGATCTTGTGGATGTTGGCCTTCCGGGAAAATCCCGCCGATCATCCGCGTATTACGCGGGAAGAGCTGGATCGGTTACCGCCGCCGCGGCCGCGCACGCAGTCGGTGCCCTGGGTGCCGTTGTTCAAACGCATGTGGCCGGTCACTATTGTCTATTTCTGCTATGGCTGGACCCTGTGGCTGTTCCTCACCTGGGTTCCGCAATATTTCCTGCACCACGACCTCGACCTGAAAAAAAGCGCGCTCTTCGCCGCCTGTGTCTTCTTTGCCGGCGTGGTGGGTGACTCGCTGGGCGGCTTGATCACCGACTGGATACTGAAACGCACCGGCGACCTCAATCGGGCCCGCAGCTGGATGGTGTCGGTCTGCATGTTCATGACCTTCCTGGTGCTGATCCCGTTGATGTTCACCCGGGACCTGTATGTCTCGCTCGCCTGCCTTTCGGCCGGCTTCTTCTTCGCCGAACTGACGATCGGCCCGATGTGGTCCGTGCCGATGGACATCGCTCACAAATTATCGGGTACGGCCAGCGGCATGATGAATTCGGGTTCGGCGGCGGCGGCCATCATCAGTCCGGTGGTGTCCGGTTATCTGATCGACGTGACCGGCAACTGGGAACTCCCTTTCGTGGGCAGCATGATCCTGATGCTGATTGGCATGTCGCTGACCTTCCGCATGCGTCCGGCCCAGGCCCTGAAACTGGATGAGAAATGAGAAGCTCGCCAGTGTTGCGCTGCTGCTGGCGGCCGTGGCGCCGGCCGAAGCTGCCGTTACTCGGTTTGTGATCGAGAGCCGCACGCCCCATCCGCAAAATTCTGCCTTCGAGACCCTCACCGGCCGCTTCGAGGGGGCGCTCGATCCCGCGCATGCGGGAAACCGCATCATCACCGACATTGCGCTGGCGCCGCGCGATGCCCGGGGGCAGGTGGAGTATTCGGCCACGTTCCAGATGATCAAGCCGGTCGAGGCCGGCCGGGCCAGCGGCCTTCTGTTCTACCAGGTGGTCAATCGCGGCAATGGCGCGCCCGGCTATTTTCCGGAGGGCCATATCGGCCTGACCAGCGGTTGGCAGGGTGATGTGGTCGAGCGCCCGGGCATCGTCACCATCAAGGTGCCGGTGGCGCGCAATCGTGACGGCTCTGCCGTGATCGGGTCGGCCTATGCACGCTTGATGAACATGCCCGCCGGGGCCTCCACCGTCACGATCGCCGGCAATGTCGGCGCCGAAGGCGGGCGCAATTTCCAGCCTGCCACGGCACAGGACGCCCGCCTGTTCCGCACCACCAGCAACACCGCCAGGCCGGTGGAGGTACCGCGCGCCGACTGGGCATTGGCCGATTGCACCGCGCGGCCATTTCCGGGCACGCCCGATCTTTCCAAATTGTGCCTGAAGAACGGCTTCGACCCCAAATTCTCCTACCAACTCTCTTTCCGTGCCCAGGGTCCCAAGGTGCTGGGTATCGGCTTCGCCGCCACCCGCGATTTGATCGCCTTTCTGCGCTACGGCACCCGGACCGTGGCGGGCGATCCCAATCCGCTGGCGGAACGGATGCGCTGGGCCCTGGCCAGCGGCAGCTCCCAGTCCGGCAATTTCCTGCGCAGCATGGTGCATCTGGGTTTCAACGCCGCCGAGGATGGCCGGATCATTTTTGACGGCATCAGGCCACTGATCGCGCCGCGCCAGGTCGCGCTGAATGTCCGCTTCGCCAATGCCGGCGGCGCGGCGGACCTGTATGAGCCGGGCAGCGACGGCCCGGTCTGGTGGGCCGATCATGCCGACCGCGGCCTGCCGCGTTCCAGCCTTTTGACGCGCTGCCGTGCCGGCAAC
>DATFFI010000068.1:0-4178 GCA_035250225.1 Rhizomicrobium sp.
ATCTGCGCAAAGCCGCAAAACGATCAGTCCCGGACGTCATCAATGAAATCGGAAGGGCAATCCCACTCTGCAAGCCTACCGACTGCCAAGGCTACTTCAAAAAAGCAGGATACGCGTCAACATGATCGGATTTTGCTCTAGTCTTTTGTTTTGTCGCGCAATTTTTCCGAAAACCGCTCCACACTTTTCGGATTGCGCTTTAGCGCCGGCGAATGGCGTTCCAGAGCAGCAGCACGATGACGGCGCCGATCACCGCCACGAAGGTCGAGGCGACAAAGCCGGTGCCGTCATAGGAAAAGCCGCCAAGCTGGCGGAACAGAAAGCCACCCACCACGGCGCCGACCAGGCCCAGAGCGATATTGACGATGCAGCCCTGGCCCTTGCTCTGTACCACCAGGCTGGCGATCCATCCCGCCAGGGCACCGACGATGATCCAGCCCAGAATATGCATGCGCCCGCCCTCAAAAGAGGGTGAAGTATAGCATCGCCAGGGCCGCCGCCGCCATCACGGCGGTGGACAGCCAGCCCAGTGCCGTCAGTCCGGGCCCGGGATGGAATTTCCCCATGCAGCGGTGATGGGCCACGAACATCATCGCCGCCATCATCGGCACCGCGATCAACCCGTTGAGCACCGCGCTCCAATAAAGCGCCTGGAAAGGATCGATCGGCGAGAAATCGATGCCGATGCCCAGCAGAACCGCCGCCCCGATCACGCCGTAAAAGCCTTTGGCCTGCCAGGGCATGTTGTCCAGGCCGGTGCGCCACCCTTCGATCTCGCCCACGGCATAGGCGACGGAGCCCGCCAGCACCGGCACCGCCAGCAGGCCGGTGCCGATAATGCCCAGCGCAAAAAGCAGGAAGGCAAAATCGCCGGCGATGGGGCGCAAGGCGTCTGCCGCCTGGGCCGCGGTTTCGATCCGGGTGATGCCGGCCTGATGCAGGGTCGCCGCCGTGGCGATCATGATCGCCAGGGCGATGGCGTTGGAGGCGAACATGCCGGCCATGGTGTCGATGCGGATGTCGGCCAGGGCCTGCGGCGCCTCGCGCGGCGCCTTCTCCAGCGGATGTTGGGCGTCGTCATGCGCGATCTCTTCCACTTCCTGGGCGCTCTGCCAGAAAAACAGGTAGGGACTGATGGTGGTGCCGAACACGGCCACGATCACGGTGGCCGCGGCGGGCGTGAGGGCCGCATCGATGCCGGCCAGGCCGGCGGCAATGGCGCCCCAGTCCAGCTCCAGCAACAGCAGCACTGCGGCATAGGTCAGCAGGCTGAAGGTGAGCACGGTCAGGAAACGGGCATAGCGTTTGTAGGGCACCAGCAATTGCAGGGTGAACGAGAACAGGGCGAAGAAGACGGTGAAACCGTGTCCCACCCAGGGGGAATTGCTGCCCAGCACCAGCTCGGCGGCTTCGCCCATCGCCGCCAGGTCGGCCCCGATATTGATGGTGTTGGCCAGGAAGAGCAGGGCGATCAGGCCCAGCACCAGCCGGCGCGGCATCACCTTGCACATGTTGGCGGCCAGGCCGCGGCCCGTGACACGCCCGATCCGGGCGCTGATCATCTGCACCGCCACCATCAGGGGGAAGGTGAGAACCATGGTCCAGAGCAGGTGAAAGCCGAACTGGGCGCCCGCCTGGGAATAGGTGGCGATGCCGCTGGGATCGTCGTCGGCCGCGCCGGTGATCAGGCCGGGGCCCAGCTTGGCGAGCGGTCCGGTACGCAGCCGGACGGAAAGGCCGTTTTCCGGGGTTTTGTTCATGCAGGGTTCAGCGAGGAGGGGGCAGTCTGTAACGCGAAAAAGGATCAAACTGGCGCAATTGCGCGTATTATAGCCACGTCCTCATGGAGGTCATCATGAAGAAGTTCACCCGCAACGCCGCCTTGGCCGCTGCCGCTCTGGTGTCCGCTGCCGCCCTGACCGCGGTGACCCCGGCCGGCGCCCAGCCGCGCCGCGATTGCCTGCGCGTCAACCAGATCGACAGTTTCTCGCCGATTCGCGGCAATCAACGCGCCATGGTCGTGATCGACAAATTCCGCAAGAAGTACAAGGTCTCGTTCAATAGGGTGTGCCAGGATATCGATTTTAACGGCGCGATCCAGATCCGCACCAATTCGAACTTCGGCCTGTCCTGCGTCGAGCGGGGCGACCGCGTGATCAGCCGCAGCTTCGCCGGCTGGCGCGACCGCTGCGTCATCACCCAGGTGGAACGTTACACCCCGGCGATGGAGCAGGCTGACCGCCGCGACTATGACCGCGACTCTTATCGCCGCTAGCCCCTAGCGCGAATCTCCAGTCTGGTTTAGCACAGCAGGCTTTCTCGCCCGCCGATGCGAAGCATCTTGCGGCGGGAGATGTCTGCCGGCAGGCGCGTAGCGCCGCGAGGCAGACAGAGGGGGGTACATAAAGAGCTGTGCGAGGATATTTTGGAGTTGGGGTCGACGGTATTTCCAAGCCGATGAATCTGGGCAATCTGGTCCGGATTTCCCACGCCTTCGATGCCAGCTTTTTCTTTTCCATCGCGCCGCGCCTGAAACTGTCGGACCAGGCCAGCGACACCAGCCGGGCGGAAGGCGTTCTGCCTTTCTATCATTTCGAGAAATCGGCCGACTTCCGCCTGCCGCTGGGCTGCCGCCTGGTGGGCGTGGAAATCACCGATGATGCGGTCGAACTGCCGCGCTTCCGCCATCCCACCCGCGCCGCCTATGTGTTCGGAGCCGAGCGTTTCTCGCTCTCGCCGGACGTGCTGGCGGCCTGCGAGTTCGTGGTGAAAATTCCCACCCGCTTTTCCATCAATGTCGGCATGGCCGGCGCCATCGTGCTGTATGACCGTATGTTGACAATGGGTGGTTTCGGCGACCGGCCGGTGAAGGCGGGCGGGAAGGGCGGCCAGCCGCCCCCGCCGCACACCTGGGGCGCGCCATTGGCAAAACCGCGCGGCTGACACATATTCCGGTCTTATAAAGAAACACCAGATGCCCGCGCCCGCGCTCAAAATCAGCAATCTTCGCAAGGTCTATAGGTCCCGCGGCAATGTTGCGGTCGATGACCTGTCGCTGACCATTGCGGAAGGCGCTTTCTACGGCTTCCTGGGTCCCAATGGCGCCGGCAAATCCACCACCATCCATTGCATCACCGGCATTGCCGAGCCGACCGCGGGCAGCATCGAGATTTTCGGTCTGGATGTGGTGAAACATTACCGCGAGGCGCGCCGCCTGGTCGGGCTCTGTCCCCAGGAATTCAATGTCGATCCTTTCGCCACGCCCTGGCAGATCGTGGACTGGATGGGCGGCTATTTCGGCATGGGCGCGGCCCAGCGCAAGCGCAGCGTCGATGGCCTGATGGAGCGCTTCGACCTGACGAGCCACACCAAAAAGCAGTTCCGCGAATTGTCCGGAGGCCTCAGGCGCCGTGTCATGCTGGCGCGGGCGCTGGTGCATGACCCCAAGCTGATCATCCTGGACGAGCCCACGGCCGGCGTCGATGTCGAGCTGCGGCGGGTGTTGTGGCGTTATCTTGCCGAGATCAACGGCGACGGCCGCACCATCCTGCTGACCTCGCACTACCTGGAAGAAGTGGAGCGGCTCTGCCGCGACATCGCCATCGTGGCGAACGGCAAGATCGTGCGTCAGGGCAGCAAGACCGAGATGGTGGGCGGGCCGGGCGGTCTGGAACAGGCCTATCTGGTCGCCACCGGGGCGGAGGCCGATCATGTCTCTTCCTGAGTCTCTGCCTGGAGGGGCGCCCATGGGCGTCAATTGGATCGGCCTGGGCACCATGGTGCGGCGGGAAATGTCGCGCATGGCGCGAGTGCCGATTCAGGCTTTCATCGCACCCTGGATTTCGGCCCTGCTCTTCATTTTCATTTTCGGCTACGTGGTGGGCGGACGGATCGAGTCCATCGGTGGGAGGCGCTATCTGGAATTCGTGCTGCCCGGCATCGTGATGATGAATGTGGTCAACGCCGCCTTTCTGCAATCCTCCTCGGCGATCTATTTCTCCCGCTTCATCAAATTCATCGAGGAGACGCTGGTGGCGCCGCTCTCCTATGCCGAGATGATCGTGGGCCATCTTTCGGTCGTGGTGCTGCGTGCCACCGCGACCGGCATCGGCATCATGGTCATGGGCCTGTTTTTCAACGCCACCCATGTCGAATCCTGGCCGCTCTTCCTGTTCTGG
>DATFFI010000069.1:0-8082 GCA_035250225.1 Rhizomicrobium sp.
TCTGCGCAAAGCCGCAAAACGATCAGTCCCGGACGTCATCAATGAAATCGGAAGGGCAATCCCACTCTGCAAGCCTACCGACTGCCAAGGCTACTTCAAAAAAGCAGGATACGCGTCAACATGATCGGATTTTGCTCTAGGGCAAGCTTTTCCAGTCTCGCTACGCTCGGACAAGAAAAGCTAAGCCAACGCCGCGAGCTTGAGCGAGCGGCCGCGGATCGACGCGCTCTATGCCTTCTCCCCCGGCTTAAAATCCAAGGCGCACCCATTGGTGCAATAGCGCAGCCCGGTGGGCGCCGGGCCATCGGGAAAGACATGGCCCAGATGGCCGCCGCAGCGGGCGCAATGGAATTCGGTGCGCACCATGCCATGACTGCTATCGGTGGTGGTTTCGACCGCACCCGGCAGGGCGGCATAGAAACTGGGCCAGCCGGTACCGCTTTCAAACTTGGTGCTGGCGTCAAAGAGCTGGGCGCCGCAACCCGCACATTCAAATTCGCCCGGACGTTTTTCCTGGAGCAGAGGGCTGGAACCGGGCCTTTCGGTGCCATGCTCACGCAGGACACGATGCTGTTCCGGGGTCAGGGTGCGGTCGGTCATAAAAGCTTCCTTTCGCCCTATATAGGAATTCCAGAGGCCTTCCTCCCCTTTGCGCGCGAAGCGCGCCTAAAGGGGAGGTGGCCGTAGCACGCTCTCGAGCGTGCGAAGGCCGGAGGGGTTGAGTAAAAAAGAATTACGATGCCGATCTTATCACCATGGCCAAGCTCTGGCTCAGCAACCCCGTATTTCCGTACGCGAACCCACCCCGGTAATCGACATCATCGACCTTCCAGACCCCGCCTTCATTGACCAGCAGCAGATCGTCATTCCAGTTGGTGGGCTGAGGCAGGGCTTGTGAAGGTCCGCGGGGGTTCGGGACGGATGGGCGCGTAAACTCGATCCGGCACCGCTGTGCTGCCGGCGTGCCCGTGCATCCACCCGCCCGAAAGCCGGTGGGCCCTTCCAGCGCCGAGGAAAACAGATCGCCTTCCAGCAGCGGCGGCGCGAAAGGAACGCGGGCGCGGAAGCGGGCCTGGGCGGACGCGGCCTCAGCTATCAGGCGCGCCAGCCTGACGCTCAGCAACGGCTGCAACCGCGCCTGTGCCGACGGCGCCGGAATGCCGGCGGCGCGCGGCAGCGCCCGATAAGCGGTGTAGAAATTGTTCGCCGCCGCCACGGCAGCCGCATCCTGGGCCAAAGCCGGAGTGGCCGCGAACAGGAAGAGGAGACCGGCGGCGATCCGCTTCATTTCTTGAGCGAGTCGCGGATTTCCCGCAGCAGCAGAGTGTCTTCCGGCGGCGGCGGCACATCGGCCGGGGCTGGCGATGGCGCCTGCACCTTGTTGATGGCGCGGATCAGCATGAAGAGCGCCAGCGCCACCACCAGGAAATTGATCAGGGCGTTGACGAAGACGCCGTAATTGATGGTGACCGCGCCCGCCTTCTGGGCATCGGCCAGGGTGTTGAAAGCCTCGCCTTTGACCGTGAAGAAGAAGTTGGAAAAATCGATGCCGCCCATGGCCCAGCCGATCGGCGGCATGATGATGTCCTTGACCAGCGAATTGACGATGCCGGTGAAAGCCGCGCCGATCACGACACCGACCGCCAGGTCGATGACGTTGCCGCGCATGGCGAATTTTTTGAATTCCTCGAACATGAAAGTCCCCACCGAAAATCGAGGTTGAGGTTAGTCGCCCCGTTTGGTGTCAACAAGCCTCGCGGCCCGCAACAGCAAAAAGCCAAGGCCCAGGCCGGTAACCGCGCCAATCGTGTTGGCGGCCATATCGGCCCATTGGGCGTCGCGGCCGACATAGGCCTGCAGGATTTCCAGCAACCCGCCCAGCAGCAGCACCGCGCCCAGGATGACGCGCGCGCGGATGCGCCGGCCCCAACCCAGCGTCGCCAGCAGCGCCAGCCCGAAATAGGCGATAAAATGCTGCGCCTTGTCCCAGAGCAGGAATGGGGGAAAGTCCTCCTGCGGCGGGCCCGCCAACTCACCCCAGGCGACCACGGCGACCGCCGGCCAGAACAGCCAGAAGGCTGCGCGCTTGATGCGCGCGCGCCAAAGCGCGGCAAATTTCTGTTGTTCGGTCATCGCTCTTTCTTTCCCGAAAGAGCACCCGAAAGTCAAAGCAACGATTTATCTAAGACGGCCTGCCGCTGGGCATGGCCGACCCCGGCACCGAAAGCCGGAAGGACAGGCCCAGCCCGGTCGAGGTGATTTCCAGCGTGGCGCCGATCTCGCTGGCCAGCGAACGGATCACGCGGAAGCCCAGGCCGCCGTCCTTGATGGGGTCAAAGCCTTCCGGCAGGCCGACACCGTCATCGCTGAGGGTGAGCACCAGCCGGCCATCGGCGGACGGGGCGCAATCGATCCGCATCACCAGCGGAACACCCGCCGGGTGGGCATATTTCATCGCATTGATGAAGACCTCGCAGATGATCAGGATGATGGGCTGAACCTGGCGCGTCAGCACCAGGCAGTCGCTGCCGGTATGTTCGACCGAAACACTCTGCTCGGGCGAGGACAGGGCCGCCACCATGGCGTCGCTGACATCGCGCAGATGCGGCTGCAGGCTGGTGCAGCCGTCATGGGGAACGTGGCTGAGCAGGCGATGCAACTGGCCGATGGTGCTGATGCGGGCGGCGACCGCCTCCAGCATCAGCCGGACCTCGGCACTGGTCAGGATGTCGGCCCGCTTGGCGGCCGCTGACGCCTGCATCCGAACCATGCTGACCAGAAGGGTCAGGCTGTTGGCGATCCGGTGGTTGGCTTCCGCCACAAGATCTTTGGCGGCATGATCAGGGGCGGCAGCGGGAGCGAGGATAGCATCCATGAAAGCACCCTCCTTTCATTGGGTGGAATGATGCGCCTTTTTTCATGGCCCAGCAAACAAATTTATTATGAAAATCAATTAGTTATTGAGTGTTTGGCGGGTTCTGTACCAACTACTTCCTTGCCGCAAGGAACTGGAAGTTCCTATACTCGTTGTTATGAGTACCTGGCGTACTATAAGCCACTTACTCATTCGTATAAAAACACTAGCACTATCAAGGAGTTCGAGGTCTGCCATGATGAATGATTTGACGCGCGGTGAGCGTCTTCAGATCATGCTCACCAAGGAAGAACTGGAAGCGCTGGACAGCTGGCGCTTCAGCCGCCGCATGCCCAGCCGGGCCGCAGCAATTCGTGAATTGTTGAAGCGCGGCCTGACCGCGGAAGGCTTTTCGACCGCCGATGGCGGCTCCCGCTCACAGGATTTCGGGGTGACCGGCAGCCCCCGCTCCGGTGGCAAGGACGAGCCGGCCGAATAATTCCGCCTTGCTTTTCAGGACATTTTCCTCTTAAACGCGCGCCTTCGAGTGGCCCGGCCGGACATGCCGTGGCGGCTCTTAATGCGACCGCCCGGGACAGCCCATTCTTCTCATCAAAGAAGGCTGTTCCCACAAGGGCATAAAAGGAAAAGCGAAATGTCCAAGATGAAGACCAAGTCGGGCGCCAAAAAGCGCTTCAAATTCACCGCCAAGGGCAAGATCAAGACCCACCAGGTCGGCAAGCGCCACCGGTTGATCAACAACTCGCCCGAGCGCACCCGCAACCTGCGCGGCACCGCGCTTCTCAGCGAAAGCGAGACGCGCCGCGTCAAGCGCTGGATGCCCTATGGCGGAGGTCTGTAAGCCATGTCCCGTTCTCCCCGTTCCGTCCCCAGCCGCGCCCGCCGCAACAAGGTCCTGAAGCAGGCCAAGGGCTTTACCGGCCGCCGCAAGAACAACATCACCACGGCCAATGCCGCGGTCGATAAGTCGCTGCAGCACAACTATATTGGCCGCAAGGAGCGCAAGCGTAACTTCCGCGCCCTGTGGATCCAGCGCATCAACGCCGCCGTGCGCGAGCATGGCCTCACCTACAGCCGATTTATCGCCGGGCTCGCGGGTGCGGGCATCGCGATCGACCGCAAGGTGCTGAGCGATCTCGCCGTCCATGAGCCCGCCGCCTTCAAGGCTCTGGTGGAACAGGCGTCCAAGGCCTAAGCAAACTCCACCGGAGATTCGGCGGGTCCCGCAAGGGGCCCGCCATCGTCCCACCCGGAGTCCGCTTTGACCGACGTAAGCTCACTTCAGTCCGACCTTCTGGCGCAGATCGCCGCCGCCGGCGACGAGGCTGCGCTCGAGGCCGTGCGCGTTGCCGCGCTGGGCAAGAAGGGTTCGATCAGCGAGCTGATGAAGACCCTGGGCGGCATGAGCCCGGAAGAGAAAAAGACGCAAGGCCCGCTGCTCAACGGCTTGCGCGATGCCGTCACCGAAGCCATCGCGCGGAAGAAATCCTCCCTGGGCGATGCCGCGCTGGAGCTGCGCCTGGCGTCGGAGGCCATTGACGTCACCCTGCCGCCGCGGCCCGAGAATGCCGGCACGGTGCATCCGATTTCCCAGGTGCTGGAAGAAGTCACCGCCATCTTCGCCGGGCTGGGCTTTGCCGTCGCCGAAGGGCCGGATGTCGAATATGACGATTACAACTTCACCAAGCTGAACATCCCGCCGGATCATCCCGCCCGTCAGATGCAGGACACTTTCTATGTGTCGCCGCAGGCGGACGGCACGTCGCATGTCCTTCGCACCCACACCTCGCCGGTGCAGGTGCGCACCATGCTGACCGGCAAACCGCCCATCCACATCATCTCGCCGGGCCGCACCTATCGCGTCGACAGCGACGCCACCCATTCGCCCATGTTCCATCAGGTGGAAGCGCTGGCGATCGATCAAGGCCTGCATCTGGGCCATCTCAAATGGACCATCGAGGAATTCTGCAAGGCCTTCTTCGAGATCGACTCGATTGAACTGCGCGCCCGTCCCAGCTTCTTCCCCTTCACCGAGCCCAGCCTCGAATGGGACATGCGCTGCGACCGTTCCACGCCGGGCAAGATCGTGTTCGGCCAGGGCAATGACTGGCTGGAGCTGGGCGGCTCGGGCATGGTGCATCGCAAGGTGCTGGAAAATTGCGGCATCGACTCCACGCGCTATTCCGGCTTTGCGCTGGGCTTCGGCCTGGACCGGATGGCGATGCTGAAATACGGCATCCCCGACATTCGCAGCTTCTTTGAAAGCGATCTGCGCTGGCTGAAGCATTACGGCTTTGCCGCGCTGGACATTCCCTCGCTTGAGGGAGGGCTTTCACGGTGAAGTTCACCCTTTCCTGGTTGAAGGAGCATCTGGATACGGATGCGACGGTCGAGCAGATTGCCGCCAAGCTCAACAGCATCGGGCTGGAAGTCGAAAGCATTTCCGATCCCGGCGCGGCGCTGAAGGATTTCATCGTCGGCGAGGTCATCACCGCCGGAAAACATCCCAATGCCGACAAGCTGCGGCTCTGCACCGTCTCCACCGGAAGCGAAAACCTGCAGATCGTTTGCGGCGCCCCCAATGCCCGCGACGGCATCAAGGTGGTGCTGGCGCGGCCGGGCACCGTCATTCCCGCGACCGGGGAAGCGCTGAAGATCGGCGCCATTCGCGGGGTCGAATCCCGCGGCATGGTGTGCAGCGCTCGGGAGCTGCTGCTGGGCGAAGACCATGATGGCATCATCGAACTGAAAGCCGACGCCAAGGTCGGCACGCCGGTGGCGGCGGCGCTGGAGGATATCGGCCTTTTGTCCAACGATCCGGTGATCGATGTCTCCATCACCCCCAATCGCGGCGACGCCGCCTCGGTCTGGGGCGTGGCGCGCGACCTGGCGGCGGCCGGTCTGGGCACGCTGAAGAGCGAGAAGGTCACGCCGGTGGCGGGCAAATTCCCGTCGCCCAAGACCATCACCCTGGAATTTGCGCCCGAAAACAGCCACGCCTGCCCGATCTTCGCCGGCCGGCTGATCCGCGGCGTCAAAAATGGGCCCGCCCCCAAATGGGTGCAGGAACGCTTCAAGGCCGTCGGCCTGAAATCCATCTCCGCCCTGGTCGATGCCACCAATTTCGTCAGTCAGGATCGCGGCCGTCCGCTGCATGTCTTCGATGCCGACAAAATCGGCAATCTGAAGGCGCGCATGGCAACCGAAGGCGAGCAGGTGCTGGCGCTGGACGACGCCACCTATACCCTGACCGGCAACACCATCGTCATCGCCGATGAGACGCGGGCGCTGGGCATTGCCGGCATCATGGGCGGCAAGGAATCCGGCAGCTATGACGACACCGTCAACGTCTTCATCGAGTCGGCCTGGTTCGATCCGGGCCATATCGCCCGCGCCGGCAGGAAGCAGGGCATCATCAGTGACGCGCGGTACCGTTTCGAGCGCGGCGTCGATCCGCAATTCGTGCTGCCCGGCCTCGAGCTTGCCACAAGCCTGATCCTGGAATGGTGCGGCGGCGAGGCTTCCGATGTGGTGATTGCCGGCGCCCTGCCGCCGCCCAATGCGCCCATCGCCTTCGACCCGGCCTTTGTTGAAAAGCTGGGCGGCATCCAGGTGCCGCGCGACGAGATCATCCGCATCCTGCAGTCACTGGGCTTTGTGGTCGAAGATCATGGCACCTTGCAGGTGGTGCCGCCGTCTTGGCGTCATGACATCGATGGTCCCGCCGATCTGGTCGAGGAAGTCGTCCGCATTTACGGCCTTTCCTCGGTCGCCTCGGTGCCGCTGCCGCGCGAGGCCGGTGTCGCCAAGCCGGTGCTGACCAAGGCGCAGCGCCGCGCCAAGGCCGCCCGTCGCGCCATTGCCGGCCGCGGTTTCAACGAGGCGGTGAGCTTCTCTTTCATCGCGCGCGATCACGCCGCCCTGTTCGGCGGCGGCGACGAGGCGCGCCAGCTTTCCAATCCCATCGCCTCCGATCTCGATGCCCTGCGGCCGACGCCCTTGCCCTCGCTGCTGGCGGCGGCCGGACGCAATGCGGCACGCGGCAATTCTTCGTTGCAACTGTTCGAAATCGGCCCGGCCTTCCAGACCGGCATGCCGGAAGCGCAAGCGACGGTGGCGGCCGGTCTGCGCACCGGCAACGCCACGCGCGACTGGAGCAAATCCAGCCACCACGCCGACGCCTTCGATGTGAAGGCCGACATGCTGGCGGCGCTGGAAGCCATCACCGGCACGCCGATGGCGGCGCCGATCACGCGCGGCGCACCCGGCTGGTATCACCCGGGCCGCAGCGGCGTGATTGCCTTGGGAAAAAATGTCATCGCCCGTTTCGGCGAACTGCATCCCAGGGTGTTGGCCGCGTTCGACATCAAAGTGCCGGCGGCCGCTTTTGAAATCATTCTCGACGCCCTGCCCGACGCCAAAGCCAAGGGCAAGGCGCGGCCGCTCTTCGCGCCCTCGCCCTACCAGGCCATCGAGCGCGACTTTGCCTTTGTGGTGAAGCGCGACGTGGCAGCGGGCGATATCGTCAAGGCGGTCAAGCTGGCCGAGCGCAACCTGATCGACCATGTCGCGATCTTCGATGTCTATGAGGGCAAGGGCGTGGCCGAAGGGATGAAGTCGGTCGCGGTGACAGTACGCATCCAGCCCAAGGACAAGACGCTCACCGATGTCGAGATTGAAGCCATCGCCACCGCGGTAGTGGCGCAGGTGACGAAGGCGACGGGCGCTAGCCTGCGGTCTTAGGGTGCCACGCGCATCATCAAGCTTGTGGATGGCCGCCTTGCTTCAGACACAAAGACGCTCACAGAAGAACTTATCCACAATGCGTCCAAAGCAGATTTAGTGTTGCCGCTATTGGAAGATTCGCCCGGGTTAACACTCTTGTCCCCAAGGGGAAAATGGCCCTTAGGGACAAAAAAGTTGGCTTGACCGTATAGGCCAAATCACCACCAAATATGCGAACCGATCCATTTCGGCACCGTCGCATTTTGGGGCTAGCAAGACTTTGGTGGGCCCCCAAAGTGACGAGGCCGACCCTTTCGGATCGGCCTCGTATGGCTAGGTGGCAGAGTGGTAATGCGCCGTGGCTTTGCAAGTACGGAGACGCCGGTCCGAACCCGGCCCTAGAGCAAAATCCGATCTGATTGAATCGGCCGGGATTCCCGGGATTGGCGAATCGTGATTCAAGCTGCTGGCTGGGCAGGAGG
>DATFFI010000070.1:0-21114 GCA_035250225.1 Rhizomicrobium sp.
CCACGCGCCGCCCCAATACCGGGCAGCAGGCGGTGTCAGCCACCTCCCCTTAACCTCCCCGCGTTCCTATATTGAGGGTGGCGCCGTCCAGATTCGGCGCAAGGATGAGGCATGCGCGATCCGTACGAAATTTTGGGCGTCCCCAGGAATGCCGGCGAAGCCGATATCAAAAAGGCTTTCCGGACCCTGGCCAAGAAGCATCATCCCGACAAGCATGCGGGGGACGCGGCGGCGCAGAAGAAGTTTCAGGAGATTTCCGCCGCCTACGACATTCTGGGCGACAAGGACAAGCGCGCCCAGTTCGATGGCGGCGCCATCGGCCCCGACGGCAATCCCAGGGGCTTCGGTTTTGGTCAGGGCGCCTCCGGCGCCGGGGGCGGTGGCTTCCGCCAGGGCTCACCATTTAGTTTTGGCGGGGGCAGCGCAGGCGGCGGCGGTAATCGCGATTTTCATTTCTCGTTCGACGATGCGGGGGGCGGCGGTTCGACCTTCGAGGATATCTTCGCCAGCATGATGGGCGGCAGGGCGCGCCGCGGTTCTCAAGGTGGAGCGCGCGCGGCCAAGGGCGGCGATTTCAGCGCCGCCGTCACTGTCAGCCTGGCGGAAGCCGTGGCCGGCGGCACGCGCCGTATCGTGATGCAGAATGGCGAACAGATCGATGTAAAGATTCCCGCCGGCGTGAAGGACGGACAGACCATCCGCATCAAGGGCCGCGGCGGCGCCGGCCGTGGCGGCGCTCCCAATGGCGATGTGCTGTTGCAGATCGCGGTGGCGCCCCACCCCTTCATCGTCCGCGACGGCGTCCATCTGCGCATGGACCTGCCGGTGACCCTGAAAGAGGCGGTGGCTGGCGGCAAGGTTCCGGTGCCGACCCTTGCCGGAACCCTGTCCCTAACGGTGCCGGAAGGCTCCAACACCGGCACCACCTTGCGGCTCAAGGGCAAGGGCGTGCCCGCCCATGGCAAGGACGAGGCCGGCGACCTCTTTGTCCGTCTGGTGGTGACCCTGCCCGACAAGCCGGACCAACCCCTTAGAGGCTTTGTGGATAACTGGTCCGCCGACTATGACCCGCGAGCCAAGCTCCGCTAATTCCTGACATTTTGGTGGCGAATCACGCCCGAATGACTAGGATCGCGGGCATTCACGCGGAGATACAGGATTATGGCGTTTGACGGCCTGATGAAGGGCAAGCGCGGGCTCGTCATGGGGGTCGCCAACCAGCACTCGATTGCCTGGGGCATCGCCCAGGCTTTGCACGAGGCCGGGGCCGAGCTGGCCTTTTCCTACCAGGGCGACCTGTTCAAGAAGCGGGTCGTGCCGCTGGTCGAGCCGATGAAGCCGGCCGCCCTGATCGATTGCGACGTTACCGATCCCCGCTCGCTGGATGCCGGCTTCGCCGAGCTGGCCAAGGTCTGGGATTCGATCGATTTCGTGGTCCATGCCATCGCCTTCTCCGACAAGGAGCAGCTCAAGGGCCGCTATGTGGACACCACGGCCGAGAATTTCCGCATGACCATGGACATCAGCTGCTACTCCTTCACGGCGGTGGCGCAGCGGGCGGAAAAACTGATGCCGCATGGCGGCAGCATGGTGACCCTGAGCTATTACGGCGCCGAGCAGGTGATGCCGCACTACAATGTGATGGGCGTGGCCAAGGCGGCGCTGGAAGCCTCGGTCAAATACATGGCCGAAGACCTGGGCAAGAAGAAGATTCGCGTCAATTCGATCTCGGCCGGCCCGATCAAGACCCTGGCCGCCAGCGGCATCGGCGACTTCCGCTATATCCTGAAATGGAACGAGTATAATTCGCCGCTGCGCCGCAATGTCACCCAGACCGAAGTCGGCAATTCCGCCCTCTACCTCCTGTCCGACCTCAGCAGCGCCGTCACCGGCGAAAACCTGCATGTCGATGCCGGATATCATGTGGTGGGCATGAAGGCGGTGGACGCGCCCGACATCAGCGTGATCAAGGAATGAGCCACAACAGCTTCGGCCACCTGTTCCGCGTCACCAGCTTCGGCGAAAGCCATGGGCCGGTGATCGGTTGCGTCGTCGATGGCTGTCCGCCGGGCATTGCCCTGACCGAGGCCGATATCCAGCCCTGGCTGGACAAGCGCCGCCCCGGCCAGAGCAAATTCGTCACCCAGCGCAGAGAACCCGACACGGTGAAAATTCTTTCCGGCGTCTTCCAGGACGAGCGGATGAAGAAACAACTCACCACCGGCGCGCCGATCGCGCTCCTGATCGAGAATGTTAACCAGCGCTCCAAGGATTATGGCGAGATCCGCGACAAATTCCGTCCCGGCCATGCCGATTACACCTATTGGGCCAAATATGGCCTGCGCGACTATCGCGGCGGCGGCCGGTCCAGCGCCCGCGAGACCGCGACCCGCGTCGCGGCCGGCGCGGTGGCGCGCAAGGTGCTGGACGCCCTTTATGGCAAGGTCACGGTGCGCGGCGCGCTTGTCTCGATGGGTATCAAGGAGCTGGACCGCGGCAACTGGAACTGGGCGGAAGTGGCGAAGAATGATTTCTTCTGCCCCGATCCCAAGGCGGTGCCGGGCTGGACGAAATATCTGGAAGCGCTGCGCAAGAAGGGCTCGTCCTGCGGTGCGGTGATCGAACTGGTGGCCGAGGGCGTGCCCGCCGGGCTGGGGGCGCCGATCTATGGCAAGCTGGACAGCGAGCTGGCCTCGGCGCTGATGAGCATCAATGCCGTCAAGGGCGTGGAAATCGGCGACGGCTTTGCGGCGGCGCGCCTGTCGGGCGAGGAAAATGCCGACGAGATGCGCAAGGGCCCCAAAGGCCGCCCACGGTTTCTCGCCAACCATGCCGGCGGCATCCTGGGCGGGATTTCCTCAGGCCAGCCGGTGGTGGCGCGCTTCGCGGTCAAGCCGACCTCATCCATCCTGTCCCCGCGCAAGACCATCGATGTGAAGGGGGCCGAGACCGACATCGTCACCAAGGGCCGGCACGACCCCTGCGTCGGCATCCGCGCCGTACCGGTGGGTGAAGCGATGATGGCGTGCGTGCTGGCGGATGCGGCGCTCAGGCACCGTGGACAAGTAGGCTAGAGCTCTTTTGTCATGGCCCGCGAATGCGGGCCACCCAGACCGACGCTGCCACCATTGGTGCAAGTAACACCCTGGGCGGCCCGCATTCGCGGGCCGTGACAGTGGAGCGGTTACTTCCAGTTCAGTGTGTAAGTCACTTCCGCCCCGACGAAGAATTGCGGCTCGGAGGGCGGATCGACCTGCATGGCTTTTTCGCGCGCCCGTACGCAGTCATCCACCTTGGTGGCGAGGTCGGAGAAATTGCCCACCTTGTCGAATTCCGACAGCACGCAGGCGTCGAAGAAGGTGTATTCATCCTGCTCGCCGCAGCCGAAGGAAGAACGGTCGGGGCGAGCGGCGGTGAAGACGATGCGCTTTGGTCCCTTGAGCGCGCTGATGAACTGGCCGGCAAAGCAGGCCGAAATAATCGCCACGGTCGGCCGGTCACCGCAGGCGGCGTCGATGCGTTCGGCCAAGGGCGGCGGATCGACCAGCCGGTCGCCGATGACGATGCCCTCTTCCGTGCCATGCGAGGTGAGATAGATCAGGCAGCCACCCGGCGTCGCCATGCTCAGTGCGTTCAGCCCCGCCGTGATCTGATCGGCGGTGGCGGCCATCACCTGCTCATGCGGATAATTCTGCGGCCGGACGGAATATTGCAGGATGTTCTTGGGATCGAAGCCGGCGGCAATGAATTTCCGGGCCAGGTCGCGGCGGCCATTGTCGAACACCTCCGAGGGCTGGCCGTTCGAGGCGCGCCAGTCGCCTGCCACGATTACCGCGCCCCAATTGGCGAAGAAGGGCGTTTCCGAGGGCGGCGGATTGATCAGCGGCCAGGCAAACCATGCGCCCACGCCGAGGACGATGACGCCCATGGCCCCCGGCAGGATTTTCGTCCAGCGTTTCAACGTTGAGCCCTTCGCTTCGCTCCGGGCGTTCGCCGCTCTCGCAAGTCCATTGGACCTGCTCGCGCGCTAACGCGCGCCGCGGACGAACCCCGCAACGACTTCAATATGCGTCGAAAAAAGGAACTGGTCCACGGGGGTTACCGGACCCGGAACGAACCCGGCGTCATGCAGGATGCGGGCGTCGCGGGCGAAGCTCGCGGCATCGCAGGAGACATAGGCGATGCGGCGGACTTTGGAAGCGGCCAGCGCCTTCGCCTGCGCCTCGGCTCCGGCACGGGGCGGGTCCAGCACCACCGCGTCGAAATCCTTGAGCTCGGGCGCGGTCAGCGGACGCTTGAACAGGTCGCGGACCTCGGTGGTGACGGGCTTGAGGCCGGAAGCCCGCTTTGCCCCTTCCGCCAGGGCGTCGAGCATCGATTTTTCATGCTCGACGGCATGGACTTTTGCCCTGGCCGCCAGCGGCAGCGAGAAGGTGCCGCAACCGGAGAAAAGATCGGCCACATTTTTGGCCTTGCCCGTCAGGGCCAGAACTTTCTCCTGCAACAGGGCCTCGCCGTCCTGGCTGGGCTGCAGGAAGGCATGCGGCGGCGGCTTCACCGCCACCCCGCCCAGCGTGACGCTGGGCGCCACCGTTTCAAATACGGTCTCATTGCCCAGCACCAGCCGGACGATGCCGATGTCCCCCAGCGCCCGCGACAGCGTGGTGGTGAGGCCGGGTGTCAGGGTGCGGCTCCAGCGGAAGGCGGCGTCAAAGCCGTTGTCGCATTCGGTGACATGCAGCTCGGCCGCCTCGCCGGCGCCCAACAGGCTTTTCAGCCGGCGGCGCAATTCCCCCACCAGGGCGAACAAGCCGGGCGTAAGAATCTCGCACTGATGCATGTCGACGATGGTGTGGGATCTGGCGGCGTGAAAGCCGATATGGATGCCCTCCGCCAGGCTCTTGATCTTGAAGACGGCGCGGCGGCGGGAATGCAGCTTCACCTGCACCACCTCTTCGACAGTCACCGTCTCCAGGCCGGCGCGCGCCAGCGCCTGCACTACCTGGTCGCGCTTTTGCGCGCGATAAATGTCCGGCGGCACGTCCTGGCTGACGCAGCCGCCGCAGACGGTGAAATGACGGCAGATATCCATGGGCTTCCTGCTCGCAGGGATCACAGGAAAGTTGGATGGCCGGGTCAAGCCCGGCCATGGTGAGTTTGTTTGGAACCCTTAGGCCAGCTTACCGGCGAGATGGACAACCTCGGCGCCACGACCCAACGCGTTCAGCACCGTATGCACGATGCCGTCGGCGCAAAGGCCGGCCTGGGCATACATCTTCTCGGGAGTATCGTGATCCTGGAAGACATCGGGCAACGTCATCGGCCGCACCTTGATGCCGCGATCCAGCAAGCCGTCATGCGCCATGAAATGCATCACATGGGCGCCGAACCCACCCATCGCGCCTTCCTCGATGGTGATGAGGACTTCATGTTCCTTGACCAGGCGGCGGATCAGCGCCGTATCCAGCGGCTTGGCAAAGCGTGCATCGGCGATGGTGGGCGACAGGCCGTAGCCGTTGAGCCGCTCGGAGGCCAGCAGCACTTCGCTCATGCGGGCGCCGAAATTCAGGATGGCGATATTGTTGCCTTCCCTGACGATGCGGCCCTTGCCGATCTCCAGCGGAATGCCTTCGGCGGGACGGGCAACGCCCGTGCCCTCGCCGCGCGGATAGCGCAGCGCGCTGGGGCGGTCGTTGATCGCCACGGCGGTTGCGACCATGTGGGTCAATTCGGCCTCGTCCGACGGCGCCATGATCACGAAACCGGGCAGCGGCGTGAGGTAAGCGATGTCGAAGGAACCGGCATGGGTGGCGCCGTCGGCGCCGACCAGGCCGCAACGGTCCATGGCGAAGCGCACCGGCAGGGACTGGATGGCGACGTCATGCACCACCTGGTCATAGCCGCGCTGCAGGAAGGTCGAATAGATGGCGCAGAAGGGCTTCATGCCTTCGGTGGCCATGCCCGCCGCGAAGGTGACGCCATGCTGTTCGGCGATGCCGACATCGAAGCTGCGCTCCGGGAAGGCCTTTTCGAACAGATCGACGCCGGTGCCGGACGGCATGGCGGCGGTGATGGCGACGATGGTAGGATCCTTTTTCGCCTCGGCGATCAGGCTTTCGCCGAACACCTTCTGATAGGTCGGGGCCTTGGGCGTGGATTTCTTCTGTTCGCCGGTCAGGACGGTGAATTTGTTGACCGCGTGATACTTGTCGGCGGCGGCTTCGGCGGGGCCATAGCCATGGCCCTTCTTGGTGACGACATGGATCAGCACCGGGCCGGTGATGGTGTCGCGCACATTTTCCAGCACCGGCACCAGATGGTCGAGATTGTGGCCGTCGATCGGGCCGACATAATAGAAGCCCATTTCCTCGAACAGCGTCCCGCCCATCGCCATGCCGCGGGCATATTCCTCGGCGCGGCCGGCCATCGCATACATCCAGCGCGAGAACAGCTTCTTGGCGAGGCGCTTGGCCAGGTTGCGCATGCCGGTGTAGGAGCGCGACGACACCAGCTTGGCCAGATAGGCGCTCATGGCACCAACCGGTGGCGCGATCGACATGTCATTGTCGTTGAGAATGACGATCAGCCGGTTCTTGTCGGCGCCGGCATTGTTCATGGCTTCATAGGCCATGCCCGCGCTCATCGAGCCGTCGCCGATCACGGCGATGACATTGTTGTTGCCGCCCTTGAGGTCGCGCGCCGCCGCCATGCCGAGGCCGGCGGAAATCGAGGTCGAGGAATGGGCGGCGCCGAAGGGATCGTATTCGCTCTCGCTGCGCTTGGTGAAGCCGGAGAGGCCGCCGCCCTGGCGCAGGCTGCGCATGCGGCTGCGGCGGCCGGTGAGGATCTTGTGCGGATAGGCCTGGTGGCCGACATCCCAGATGATCCGGTCGTCCGGCGTGTTGAAGACGTAATGCAGCGCGGTGGTGAGTTCGACCACGCCCAGGCCGGCGCCGAAATGGCCGCCGGTATGCGAAACGATGTCGATCAGGTCGGTGCGCAATTCATCGGCGAACTGGCGAAGCTGCGCCTTGTCCAGCTTGCGCAGGTCGGACGGCAGGTCCACCCGGTCCAGCAACGGCGTCTTGGTATTGGGGATGCTCATGCGTGTTTCAGCCCATAGCCCGCAAAGGAATTGTGACGAGGGTTCACCGACCCGGCGCGGCAATCAAGTGTGGCATCAAGTATTCTCCACCGGGATCGACGATTCCGGCCCATTGGCGCCCAGGACGATCTTCTCCAGCCGGCCTTCGGCCGCCTTCAGCTTGGCCTCGCAATGGGCCTTCAGGCTCTGTCCGCGTTCGTACAGGGCGATGGAATCCTCAAGGTCGACCTCGCCCTGTTCCAGGCGCGCCACGATGGTTTCCAGTTCACGCAGGGCCGCCTCAAAGCTGAGGCCGGCGACCTCGGCGGACGCGGTTTTTCTCTCGGGTGCGATGGAATGCTCCTGAAAGCCCAGATGGATAGATGCCCCTGTGCGTCCTTCGCACAGTTTTAGAGGCGGCGCACCATCAAATGCGCCAGCCCCGCCCCGCCTGGTAAAATTTTACAGGAAAACCCTCAGTTTCCGGGGAGGTCTGGCGCCCGCAGCTGGACCCCGCCCTGGGGCAGCGCACTCGCCGCATCCACCACCTGCCGGACGCCCGGCAGCCCCAGCAGGGCCCTGATCTGGGCCAGGGTAGCCGAGGCTGCCTCCAGACCGCCCAGGGCCGCCCGCAAGCCACTCAAGGGGGAGCGGCTGCGGGGATAGATCCGGAAATCGGCATTGTCCTCGGGGACGCCCGCCAGGCGCGCCGCCGCCCGCGCCGCCGTCCAGAAGCCGCCGACCTCGTCCACCAGGCCCTGCGCCCTTGCGTCGGCACCAGTCCATACCCGTCCCCGCGCCGCGGCCTCGACCTGTTGCCGGCTGAGCTTGCGGCCCGCCGCCACTTTGGCGGTGAAGTCGTCATAGATCACATCGGCCTGGCGATTCACGTCCGCCCATTGTTCCGGCGTGTAGGGCCGCAGCGGCGAGTTCATCAAAGTGTTCTTGCCCTGCGAGACTTCCTCGGCGGTGACACCGGCCAGGCCGAGCGTCCGGCCCACCGAGACCTTGCCGGTGAGCACGCCGATGGAGCCGGTCAGCGTGGCCGGCTGCGCCACGATGCGGTCGGCGCTGAGCGAGATGTAATAGCCGCCGGATGCCGCGACGCCGCCCATGCTCACCACCACCTTCTTGCCGGCGGCCCTGGCCTTGTTCACCGCGTGCAGGATCTGGTCGGAGGCGGTGACCGAGCCGCCGGGCGAATCCACCCGCAGCACGATGGCCTTGATGTTGCGATCCTTCACCGCTTCGCCAATGGCTTTGGAAAGATCGTCGCTGGCAATGCCCGTATTGTCGGCGAACAGGGAATCGTCGGCGGTGCCGTCGCGGATTTCGCCCGAGGCTTCCACCACGGCGATGGGCGCGGTGAAAGGCTCCTCGCGGCTGCGGACATAGGACGACATTTTGATGGATTTGGCCCCGCTGCCCGCCCGCCGCGTCGCTTCGGCCATCATGTCATCGTCATAGCCGATGCGGTCGATCAGGCGGCGCGTCCGCGCTTCTTCCGCCAGCTGCGGACTGGCTTGCAGGGCGGCGCGCACGGCATCCGGCGTCAGGCGGCGGGCGGCGGCGATAGCAGCGACACCGGACTCATAGGCCGATTGCGCGATGCGGGTGAGCTGCTCGCGGTCGGCAGTGCTCATGGACTTTTCCATGAAAGTGTCGGCGGCGCTCTTATATTCGGACCGCTTGGCGATCTGCGGCTGGGCCTCGAGCTTGTCGAACAGCCCGCGCAGGAAAACCTGGCCCAGCGCCGTGCCGGACGGCGCGAAATGGCCCTTGGGCTGCATCCAGACACTTTCGGCGGCACTGGCGGCGACCAGGTCGCCCAGGCCGGCGCCGTTGAAATTGCTGGCATGGGCGAAGACGAATTTTCCGGCGCTGCGCAGGCGCGCCAGCACCGGCGCCAGTTCCTGCGCCTGGGAAAGGGAAATGGCGCCATTGCCCAGCCGCAGCACCACGCCTTTCACGCGGCTGTCCTTGCGGGCATTTTCCAGCGCCAGCACCAGGTCCATCACCGTCACCGGCTGGGGAATGAAGGCGCCGGTCTCGCCATTGGCGGAATCGGCGATCGATTCGCGCAAATCCAGCGTCAGCACCATGTTGTTCGGCATGCCATCGCCCCGGGCCAGGGCGATCACCACCAGCACCACCAGCAACAGGATCAGGAAGACGACAAGCCGGGCGATGCTGTTGAGCACCGAGAACAGGACCGAGCGGCTCCAGGTAAAAACTTTGGTCATTCGTGCCTCGGCCTGCATTGGACGCCGCGGCAATATACACAAAAAGCCCGGCGGCAAAGCCGCCGGGCTTTTCCGTCCTTGACGACGCCTTAATTCGGCTTGACCGCCTCGCGCACCGCGTCTTTGGCGCCGCCGACCGTGCTCTGCACCTTGCCGGCCGCCTTATCCATGGCGCCTTCCGCCTTCAGCTTGCTGTCGCCGGTCAGCTTGCCGGCGGCTTCCTTGAGCGCGCCCTTGGCCTGCCTGGCCGAGCCTTCAATCCGATCCTTGTCCATGCAAATCTCCTAACTGGGTGACAAGGAAACGGGGGGCGACCACGGGGGTTCCGCACCCATGCCTGTAACTTTTCTCCCTTGAAAACGAACTGAAAGACACGAAATTCACGCACAAGTGGAGCGGCAGATGGAGACAAAGATGCAGAGACGCGCGCTTTTGCAGACTCTTTTGCTGGGAAGCGCCGCACTGGCAATGGGTCATGTGCCCGCCCTGGCGGCGGAGTTTGCGGTCACCAGGACCACCGCCGAATGGCAGCGCATTCTTTCGCCCGAGGCGTTTCGGGTGCTGCGCCTGGCGGATACCGAAATGGCCGGCACCAGTCCGCTGCTGAAGGAGAAGCGCCGGGGCACCTTCGCCTGCGCCGGCTGCGACCAGGACCTCTTCCCGTCCACCACCAAGTATGAAAGCGGCACGGGCTGGCCCAGCTTCTGGCGGCCGGTCAATGCCAAGGCGGTCGGCACCCTTCGCGACAATTCGCACGGCATGGTGCGGACGGAGGTGCATTGCAGCCGCTGCGGCGGCCATCTCGGTCATATCTTCGATGACGGTCCCAGGCCGACGGGCCTGCGCTATTGCATCAACGGCGTGGCATTGAAATTCAAGCCGGCCGCGGCCTAATTCATGGGACTCGAGCGGCGCATTTCGCGCCGCGACAAGCAGCATCCGACAGCTTCCTTCCCCCGCGAGCGAAGCGACCGGCGGGGGAAGGTGTCGTAGCGAGGTGTTTGCGGAGCAAACCCGAGCTGCGACGGATGGGGGAAATAAAAAAAGGCCGGTTCGCACCGGCCTTTTTCTTTTGGTCTGTGACGTTTGCTACTGCGCCGTGGGCGCAGCGGCGGTGGGCGTGGCGGACGGTGTGCGTGCCTTGGCGCGATTCTGCTCGACCATATAGTCGTGCGCCGCGCTGAAACCGTTGAAGGAGAGCGGGAAGTCGTACGGCTTGTCGTCGTCGCCGACCACCTTGATCTTGCCCTGAGGCGAAGCCTTCTTGAAGCCGTCGATCAGCGCCTGGGGCGCCACCGCTTCGACATAGCAGCCGCCGCGGTCGCAGCGTCGAATCTGCATCGGCTCGGTGGTGAAGCCGCTGGTTTCAATCACGGCGCCCTTCTCGATCAGCACGCCCAGCGGCACGCTGATCACGATGATGTGGCGGTTGGCGGAGGGCATGAAGGCGATGCTCAACGTCACCAGGCGCTGGCCGGTCTGTTGATTGCCGACTTCCTGATACATGTCGCAGGGGCTGGCATTCTGCACCGGCAGGCAGCGCACGACGAAGTCATCCATCTTGCGGGCCTCGGTCTGACCGGTCTGGGCCGCAGCCGGAACCGCAAGGGCCAGGAGCGCGAGCGCGCCGAAGTAAGAGAGCCGTTTCATCACCACATTCTCCAGAACCAGGAAGTGCGCTTGCTGTTGCCGCGATTATAGGCGCTGCGCGCCGCATTGAAGCCGTTATAGGACACCGTATAGGACTGCACCTTGGCGTTGGGCTGGGCACCGATGAAGGAAATCTTGGTCTCGGTGCCGGCCTGCATGGCGCTGAGCATTGCATCGTCCAGCGGCGTGATCGCGAGACAGGCCTGCTGGTTGCAGCTGCGATACTTGATGGTCTTGACCGGTTCCTTGCCGATCTGCACGCCGACGCCGTTCTGCAGCAGCACATTCAACGGCAGCGTGAAGGCGATCACCTCGGCGTTGGGATTTTCCTTGTTCTTTGTATCCTTGGCGATCGAGATGCGTGCAACCGCAGCCTTCTGTTCCGGATCGATCACGTCGCCCGAGATCGCGCAGGACGCATTCTCGACCTGCGCCTGCGGACAGAAGACGCGCCAGTCGTTATAGGCCGTGGAGATTTCGGAGGCGGTATTGTAGGTCGCCACGCCGCGTATCATCCAGCCGGCCAGCAGGCCCAGCACCAAGGCGCCGCCGCCAATGGCAAGGCGTTCGATATTCAGGTTCATTGTCTCAGCTTCGCTTTTGCGTTGCGCGGGGGCTTAAGGCGCCCGCTTCTCCCAAACCGGGGGCAGGAGTTAGCAGAAACATTGGCCAAAGGAAACCGGTTAATCCCGCCCCGGGCCCCAAGTCGCCGGACTTGGTAAATCCCGGAAAATGAAGCTTTCTTCAGCTTTACCGGAGGCTTTGCGCAACCTTACTGCACCGTCTTCGCCGTCATCAGCAACACGGGCTGTTCGCGCCAATATTGCGGCCAGACACGCTTGAGGGCGGCCACCTTGGGCAGGTCGTTATGGACGATGTAGGGGTAGGTCGGATTGCGGACCAGGAAGTCCTGGTGATGCTCCTCGGCCCAGTAGAAGCCCTTGAACGCCTCGATTTTGGTGGCAATGGAACGCGGGAAGAGCTTTGTCCGGTTGAGCTGGGCGATATAGGCGCGGGCCACCGCACCCTGTGCCGGGGTCGTGGGAAAGATGGCGGTGCGGTAGCTGGGACCGATATCGGGGCCCTGCCGGTCGATCTCGGTGGGATCATGCGCCACCGAAAAAAAGATCTGCAGCAGCCCGCCAAAGGAAACCACACGGGGATCATAGGTGATCTCGATGGCCTCGGCATGGCCGGTGGTTTCAGTAATCACCTGCTTGTAGGTCGCGGTTTCCCTGGTGCCGCCGGAATAGCCGGAAACCACCTTGGTCACGCCCTTTACATGCTGGAAAACGCCCTGCTGACCCCAGAAGCAGCCGCCCGCCAGAACCGCGGTCGCGGTCGACGCCGGGTGGGCGGGATCGTATTGCGGCGCCGGAATCGGCTGGTTGAGGTCAGCGGCATAGGCGGCGGATATCGAACTGATCAAGGCCAGAACCGCAAACACCGGAAAATACTTCATGGGCGTTTCCCTACCTGTTGTGCATCGCCACAACTAGCCAAGTGGCCGCGGCCGCTCGCTTAAGCTCGCGGCGTTCGTCGCTCGAAATGGTCCACCGGACCATTTCGTTCGCCTGCGGCGAACCGCTCCTCACTACGCGCAGTCCGCAATGGCGTCGTAAATCATGTCGAGTTCCACCCCGGTGATGCAATAGGGCGGCAGGACATAGATCGTGTTGCCCAGCGGGCGCAGCAAGATCCCCTGCTCCAGGAAATGCGCCGCCAGCCCGGGGCCCTGCCCGGCCAGGTAGCCGGGATCGGACACTTTAAGGTCCAGCGCCGTCACCGTGCCCAAGCGGCGGACATTCTCGAAGCGCGGATCGGTGTGGAACCGGGCCAGTCTTTCCTCCTGCATTGTTCCCAGCGCGACCAGGCGCTCGCGCACCGGCTCCTCGCGCCACAACGCCAGGTTGGCGTTGGCGGCGGCGCAGGCGATGGGATTGGCGGTATAGGAGCTGGAATGGAAAAATGTGCGGCGGCGGTCGGTGGAATAATGCGCCTGGAATATCGCCGGCGTCGCCAGCGTGGCGGCCAGCGGCAGCGCGCCGCCTGTCAGGCCCTTGGCGAGGCAGAGCAGGTCGGGCGCGATGCCCGCCTGCTCGCAGGCGAACAGCGCACCGGTGCGGCCGAAGCCGGTCAGGACTTCATCGGCGATGAACAGCACGCCATGACGCTCACAGATGCGCTTCATCTCCGCCAGCAAATCGGCGCCATACATCAGCATGCCGCCCGCGCCCAGCAACAAAGGCTCGACGATCAGGGCGGCGGCGCCGGGCGCCGCCCGGTCCAGGGCGGCCAACGTGGCTTCCGAAGGAAAAGGCAGCCGCGCCACCTCGAACAGAAGCGGCGCATAGGCGTCGTTAAAGACGCCGCGCGCGCCGGCCGCCATCGTGCCGATCGTGTCGCCATGATAGGCATGCTCCAGTGCGATGATGCGGGTGCGCTTCTCGCCGCGATTATGCCAGAAACCCAGCGCCATCTTCAGCGCCACTTCCACGGACGTTGAGCCGCTGTCGGAATAGAAGACGTGACCGAGGCCCTTTGGTGCGATATCCAACAAACCGGCGGCGAGGTCTTCGGCCGGCCGGTGGGTGAAGCCGGCGAAGATCACCTGGTCCAGTTTTTCCGTTTGCGCGCGAATGGCCGCCATGATGCGCGGATGGTTATGGCCATGGGTGGTCACCCACCAGGATGAGATGCCGTCCAGGATGCGCCGGCCATCTTCCGTCGTCAGCCAGGCACCCTCTCCCCGCGCGATAGCCAATGGCGGCGGCTGGAGCGCATGCTGGGTGAAGGGATGCCAGACTTGATTCACGACGCGGCTCACGAAAAATCTTCCAGCCGGAAATGGGCGGCGAAGGCGGCGGCAAGACACTCCCGCGTCAATGGCGCAACACGCGGCAGCCGTCCCAGGCGGCGGGCACCGCTTTTCTCGATGATGATCCCCTCGCTCTCGTCATTGGCGTCGCCGATGAAGGCGATGCCGTGCAGCGGAATGCCATGGGTGCGGATCGCCGCCACGGACAACAACGTATGGTTGATGGTGCCCAGGGCCGTGCGGGCACAGAGGATCAGAGGCAGCTTCCAGCGCGCGAACACGTCTATATTAAGCGTGGTCCGGGTCAGCGGCACCATCAGCCCGCCGGCGCCTTCGATCACCACCGGACTTTCCGGCGGCATCAGTGAGGCCGCATCGATCTCCACGCCCTCGGCGGTGGCGGCCTGGTGCGGCGAGGCCGCCAGCTTGAAGCGATAGGCTTCCGGCAGCACCGGGACGCCCGACAATCTGACGACGGTCTGGCTGTCGCTTTCCGGCTCATAGCCGGCCTGCACCGGCTTCCAGTAACGCGCGCCGGTGGCGCCGCAGAGCGCGGCGGCAAAGACAGTCTTGCCGATATCGGTATCTGTACCCGTAACGACCAGCTTCATGCTTTCGCCATCTCCTCGGCCAGCCAGGCAAAGACGGCGTCCAGGTCGCTCACTTTTATATGCACGGTAATGGCCAGGCGCAGCCGCGCGGTTCCTTCCGGCACGGTGGGCGGACGGATGGCACGGATATCGTAACCCAGCGCCTGCAGGCCTTCGGCAAAGCGAACGGCACGGGCATCCTGTCCCAGGATGATGGGTTGGATCTGCGAGCCGCTGGGTTGCCAGCCTTGATGCGCACGCATCAATTTTCCGGCATGCGCCACCAGCGTTGTCAGCCGCGCGCGCTCGGCATCGGCCGCTGCCGCAAGCTGCAGCGCCCGGCGCACCACCGCCGCCATCAAGGGGGACGGCGCGGTGGAATAGACAAAGGCGCGGGCCCGGTTGACCAGGAAATCCCGGTAGACGCGGGCGCAGGTGATCAATCCACCCGACGCGCCCAGCGCCTTGCCGCAGGTATGAAGCGCGATGACATTCTCGCGGCCCTCGAAGGCGGCACCGAGGCCGCGGCCTTGGGGGCCATAAACGCCGGTGGCATGCGCCTCGTCCAGCACCAGCATGGCGTCGGTCTCATCGGCCAGCCGCATCAGATCGTCCAGCGGCGCGCGATCGCCATCCATGCTGTAGAGCGTCTCGACCGCGATCCAGGCGCGGCCCGTGCCGCCCTTCGCGCGCCACGCATGGATGGCGTCGGCAATTGCGGCAACGTCGTTGTGCGGCGCTTCCACCGTCGCGACCCGGGCGGGGTCGAGGCCCGCGCGCACCGAGGCATGGATCAGTGCGTCGTAAACGATCAGGTCTTCGCGTCGCGGCAGGGACGCGATCAAGGCCGCATTGGCGGCATAGCCGGTGGGAAAATAAAGCGCCGCCTCGCTGCCGAAGAAGGACGCGGCTTCGGCTTCCAGCGCCTCATGTTCGGGATGATTGCCACGCAACAGGCGCGAGCCGCCCGCGCCCAGCGGCACGCCGCGCGCCAGCGCCACCGACGCCGCTTCGCGCAGCGCATCGCTTTCGGCCAGGCCCAGATAGTCGTTGCTGGTGAAGTCCAGGCCGGCGCGCGGGACAAGGCGGCGGAGCCTTGCCTTGCGAGCCAGCGCCGCCAGCGCGGTGTCGTGCGGCTTCATGCGGCGATCCATTCCACAGGCCCCGGCAAAGGGCAAGACGCGCTTTACGGCATGGGAGGCTCTCGTCATAGTCGCGCTGTCATGAAGCCCGCAACGCCATCCGACTTCGCAAGGCATTTCGAGCAGGCGCAAGACCTGCACCGGGTCGGCCAGGCGGCCCTGCATTCGAAACACGCATGAGTGCCTCCCTGCTTTCGGTCCATACGGGAAAGGTCGCGCCGCTGGGACCTGACGGCGTTCCCAGCGGTTTCGTGAAGCCGGCGCGCCAGGGCGCGGTGACAGTCGGGCCGGAGGGACTGGACGGCGATGCCCAAGCCGATCTGTCGGTCCATGGTGGTCCGGACAAGGCAGTCTATGGCTATGCCGCCGATCACTATCCCCACTGGGCAGCGGACCATCCCGGGCATGCGGCCCTGTTTGCGCCGGGCGTGATGGGAGAGAATCTGGCGATTGCCGGCATGGATGAAACCGCGCTCTGCGTCGGCGATGTCCACCGGGTCGGCAGCGCCCTGCTCCAGGTCTGCCAGCCTCGACAGCCCTGCTTCAAGCTGGGTCTGCGCTTCAACGATCCCCTGATGGTGAAGGCGATGGTGCGCAACGAGCGGTCCGGCTGGTACTACCGTGTGTTGCAGGCAGGAGAATTGCGCGCCGGTGACGCGGTGACGCTGCATGAGCGGGCGCACCCGGACTTTCCTTTTTCCCGCCTGGTGACGATTGTGTATCGCCGCAATCCGACGCCGGACGAGCTTGTCCGTATGACGGATCTGGACGGCCTGGCGCGGCAATGGCGGGTCATGGCCAAGCAGACCTTGCGGGACATGTCCTGAAACAGGACAGAAGGGAGCGGAACCGCTGCGGCGAGATGCCCGTTTCCCTGAAGGCGGACCGGCATTCGGCTTGCACCAGGGAAGGCATGATGTTCCAGCACGAACCAGTCCAGAACCCGCCTCCGGCGGAACGCCGTCCCACCAATCGCCGCCGCGCGCTGCTGGGCGGAATTGTGGTCCATAGCCAGGGCCGCTTCTCGTTCCCCTGCACCATCCGTAACATCTCGGCGGACGGCGCCCGCATTTCCTTCAAGCGCGGCCAGGTCATGCCATCTGATTTCATGTTGATCGACACCTGGGCCGGCCAGGGCCATCGCGCCCATATCGCCTGGCTCACCGCCACTGAAGCCGGAGTCTCCTTCTCCAAGAGCTTCGACATGAACGGCATCACCGATCCGGCGCTGGCCTATCTCAAGCGCATCTGGGACGCGCGTCAGTAAAGAGAGCCGTCTCCTTCTCTACCTCGGCTTCACGCGCCTGCCACACTTGTTTTCTATATCCCAGTGGGAACGCGGGGACCGTCATGAAAGCGTCTTTGGCTACTCTGGCCTTGCTGGCATTGACCGCAACGGCGCAGGCGGAAGTGCGCGGTCCCGCCGACGCCATTCGGCTTTCGGAACAGAATCCCGCCGCCGCCTTCGGCACCTACAGCTTCCTGGTGCGCGCGACAGGCAGCGACCAAGGCCTGTTTTTCCTGAACTCGGAAGAGAATTACCGGGACGGCCGCAATCTCTCCGTGGAAATTCGCCCCACTGCCCAACGTGAGCTGCAGGCCATTCATGGCTCGGACCTGGCAAGCGTCTTCGCCGGAAAGACGATCTGGGTGCGCGGCCAGGCGCGGCGCGTCCCTATCGCTTACCGGGGCACCTTTCAGGGTTATTTCCAGCACCGAATACGGATCGAGCGCGCTTCGCAACTTTCGTTGACGCCGATGGACTAGGTCAGGCACCCAAACTGAGCGCGATGCGATAGGTCATCAGAGCGGCGACATAGGCCAGGCCCGTCATATAGCCGAACATCACAAAGACCCAGAACCAGCCGCCGGTCTCGCGTTTCACCACCGCCAGGGTGGAGAGGCATTGCGGCGCGAAGATGTACCAGGCGAGGAAGGCCAGCGCCGAGGCCAGGCTCCATTTCGCCGCCAGCGCCGCCGCCAGGCCGGCTTCATTCTCGCCCGCGACGGAATAGACCGTGCCCAGCGCGCCCACCGCCACTTCGCGCGCCGCCATGCCGGGGATCAACGCCACCGCCATTTCCCAGGTGAATCCGATGGGCGCGAAAATCGGCAGCATGGCGTGGCCGATCATGCCGGCGAAGCTGTAATTGATCGCCGGACCGGGAGCGCCTTCGGGCGCGTAGGGGAACGTCGCCAGCACCCAGATCAGCACCATCATGGCGAAGATGGTGGTACCGGCACGCTGCAGGAAGATCCGGCCGCGCTGCCAGACACCGCGCAGCACATTGAGCGCATCCGGCGCCTTGTAGGTCGGCAATTCGATCAGGAAGGGCTCCGACGCGCTGCGCCAGATGATCCTGCGGATGATGAAGGCCACGATCAGCGCGCTGGAAATGCCGGCGACATACAGGCTGAACATCACCAGTCCCTGCAAATTCATGCCCCAGACCTCGCGCGCCGGAATGAAGGCGGCGATGACCAGCGTATAGACCGGCAGGCGGGCCGAGCAGGTGGTAAGCGGCGCCACCAGGATGGTGGTGAGGCGGTCGCGCTTGTTGTCGATCACCCGCGCCGCCATGATGCCGGGAATGGCGCAGGCGAAGCTGGAGAGCAGCGGAATGAACGCGCGGCCATGCAGGCCCGCCACGCCCATCATCCGGTCCATCAGAAAGGCGGCGCGCGCCATATAGCCGAAATCCTCCAGCAGGATGATGAAGAAGAACAGGATCAGGATCTGCGGCAGGAAGATCACGACACTGCCGACGCCGGCGATGATGCCGTCGACCAGGAAGCTGTGCAGCAGCCCTTGCGGCACCCAGCCGCCCACGATCTCGCCCAGCACGATGAAGCTGGCATCGATCAGGTCCATGGCCGGGGTCGCCCAGGTGAAGACCGCCTGAAACATCAGGAAGAGGATGGCAAAAAGAATGACGGTACCGGCCAGGGGATTCAGCAGAATGCCGTCCAGCTTGCCGGTAAAGGTATCGGGACGCAGCGGCGGCTTGACATGGGTATTCAGGATGCGCTCGGCGTGGCGATGCGCCTGGCGCAGTTCCGACGCCGAAGGCTGGTGCCACACAGTCTGGCCCGCCGCCTGCCCCGCCAGCCGGTCCACTTCGGAGAGCAGAGACTCCAGGCCGCGCTTGCGCACCGCCACGGTGGTGACCACGGGAATGCCCAGCGCCTGCGACAACCCCGCGATATCGATGCGAATGCCCTGGCGTTCGGCGATGTCGAACATATTGAGCGCCAGCACCATCGGCCGGCCGACCTGCTTCAGTTCCAGCACCAGGCGCAGCACCAGCCGCAGATTGGTGGCGTCGGCGACACAGACCAGGACATCGGGTGGGGTCTCGCCTTCCAGTTGCCCCAGCACCACATCGCGGGTCACGATCTCGTCGGGACTGCGGGCGCGCAGCGAATAAGTACCCGGCAAATCCAGCACCAGGGCGCGTTGGCCGGCGGGCGTGGTGACCACGCCTTCCTTCCGTTCCACCGTGACGCCGGGATAGTTGGCGACCTTCTGGCGCGCACCGGTCAGCGCATTGAACAGCGCCGTCTTGCCGGAATTGGGATTGCCGACCAGCGCGATCCTGGTCGAAGCGGCCGCATCGCTCATTCGGCGGGTGCATCCATCACGATGGCCTGGGCTTCGCGGCGGCGCAGCGCCACGCGCATGTCATCAAGGCGAACCGCCATGGGATCGCGGCCGATCAGGCCTTCATGCAGCACCTGCACCTGCGCCCCTTCGACAAAGCCCATTTCCAGCAGGCGCCGTTCCAATTCGGCCGCCTCGATGCCGCTCTGATGGGCGGCGGTGTCGATGCCGCGCACCACGCCACGATCGCCCTTGCCGAAACTACTCAGACGCACAGCCAATTCCCTTCTGGACCGCCCGAAAGCGGAAGCCGTCCGGCAAGGGATAACGATATTGAGAACTACTTGCAAGAACGCGCCGGTTGTCCGTCACGCCCGATGAAAGTCATTATATATCAGTATGTTAAGTGCAGGAGGTCCCGGGCGGTCAGTTCTTCGCCAGCACGTCCAGGAAAACACTGTCGACGGTGAGATCGGGCGCCGCTTTGCAACGCGCCATCACCGCCGTCACCATGTCGGCGCGCGTGACGGCCCGGCCGGGATCGAAATATTCCTGCGGCAGGCGGCGCATCTGCTCGATGCTGGACTTTTCGCCTTCCGTCGCCGCCCGGTCGGTCAGCACCGTCGCCGTGGCGTCGGAAATGCTGAGCGACAGGCCGATTCCATCCATCACGCCGCCGAGATACAGCGTCATGGCTTCGTCCGGCAGGGACACAATCTGGCTGCAGGAAATATGCGTATTTTGTGCCTGCAGCGGCCCGGCAGCCGCCAGCAGCAGCGGCAGGACGATGAGGATGTTTATTGTGCGCATAAGCGACCCCCGTGAGGCAGCCACCCTCGCCCGGCCGGGGCCAAAGAGAAACCCCCGCCCGCGTTATTCATTAATGAGGGCGGATCGGCCTGATGCGAACCGGCCTTCCTGCCAACCTATTTTGTCACCATTCCCAAGTCGATGGCATTGGCCATGGCCTGATAGCCCGCATCATTGGGATGCAGCTTGTCCCCGTCATTGAACGCGGGGGCGAAGGTCAGCGGGTCGGCCTTGTCAGCGGTCGGGGTGGCGAAATCGATCACCCCGTCGAACGCGCCCGAGGTGCGAATCCAGTTGTTGACAGCCTGGCGCGCCTGCTCGCCTTCCGGCGAGGAATAGGAAGCGCCGCCATAGGGCGTCAGCAGCGCGCCATAGACCTTGATCTCCTTGGCGCGGGCGCGGGCAATGATCTGCTTGTAGGCGGCAATCAGCGCCTCGGCCGTCAGCGGATCGCGATTGCCGTTGGGCGTGAAGCCGCGGCCGATGTCATTGATGCCTTCCAGCAAAATCAGCGCCTTGACGCCGGGCACGCTCAGCACGTCGCGGTCCAGGCGCGCCAGCGCGTTGGGACCGTTGCCATAGCGCAGCATGCGGTTGCCGCTGATGCCGGCATTGACCACGGCCCAGGGCTTCTTCGCCGCCACCAGGCGCTCGGCCAGGCGGTCGGGATAGGACCGGAAGGCATTGTGGGTGGAGGCAGCGCCTTCGGTGATGGAATCGCCCAGCGCCACGATGGCGCGGGTGGGCACATCGGCATTGACCTCGACCTGGGTGACATAGGTGGTGACGCGGGTGAGGTGTACCTCCGGCAGGACGGCGGCGGCGGTGTTGTCGCCCGGCGCCTGGGTGACATAGGTGAAAAGACTGCGGCCAGCGCGCGGCACCACGCCCGGCACATGGATGGAGATCAGCAGCCGGTCGAGCGGCCGCACCACGATATTGACCGGATCGCTGTAGAGCGGCGCCGAGGCGGGGATGATCACGCCATTCCTGCCGTCGAACGTGACGGCGCGGTCGCTGCCCGCCACCACGCTGCCGTCGGAACCGGCGAGGCCGACGCGTACCGCCCCTACGGGCAGGACATCCGCGCCATTCTCGTTGGAAAAGCGCAGGCGAATCTGCTTGCCGCCGGCCGAGACACGCACCAGCTGGCGCACCGTAACATTGGTAAGATTG
>DATFFI010000071.1:0-12900 GCA_035250225.1 Rhizomicrobium sp.
CGGCCAGCGGCCATGCCCATTCGGTGGAATGCTGGCTGGACGGCAAGCTGGTGGGCGGCCTTTACGGCGTGAAGCTGGGCGCGGCCTTTTTCGGCGAAAGCATGTTCAGCCGCGAGCGCGATGCCTCCAAGGTGGCGCTGGTGCGGCTGGTCGAACTGCTGAAGCGCGACGGCTTTTACCTGCTGGATACCCAGTTCATCACCGCACACCTGGCCAGCTTCGGTGCGGTGGAAGTGCCGCGCGAGCGTTACCTGACGCTGCTGGAGAAGGCTTTAAGCCACGAAGCGTTCTGGAACGGAATCTGACTACCGCAGCGGCACGTCCGGCAGCTTTTCCTTGTCCGAGGAATCCGGCGACGCCACCTTGGGGGGTGCGGCGGCCGCGGTCGTGGTCGCCGGTACGGCGCCGCCGCGGCAACGGATCACCCAGACATCATAGAGCGGATGCTCCATGCCGTTCAGGCCGGGACTGGAGGCATACATCCAGCCGGAAAAGATGCGGCGCACCGGCTGGCCGGGACGGCGATCCTCGACCTGGAGGAAGGCCGAGGTCTCGGGCGTTTCGCTGGCCGGGGTGGAATAGCAGAAGCGCACCGTGATGGTCAGGGTGGCGTAGGTCACCGGCTTGCCGATGGGGGCGGTGATTTCCGTCGGGCGGCCGGTGATCTTGTCCAACCCGCGCAGCAGCAGCGTCATCGGGCCGGGCGGCGCGGGCGGCGGGGTTTGCGATGCGATGGCAGGAGGCTTGGCTTGTGCCGCGGCCGGTTTTCCTGGCGCCGGCTGCGCGGCAACCATGGGGGCGGCAACCGTCAGCGCAACCAACACGGCCAGAGCGGGCAGCGCACGCTTCATGGCCGTTCCTTTACGGTCCATCCGGAAGCGCCTGGGGCGTGGGCGCGGGCGTGGACGCGCCGGAGCCGCCGGTGGCGAATTTGCCGATCAGGCTCATCAGGTCGATCGAGCCTTGCGCATTCTCGATGGTGCCGCCGGCCGCCAGCATCTTGTCGTCGCCGCCCGGCGTGATCGACAGATAGGCGCCGCCCAGCAGGCCGGCCGAGGTCACCAGGATGGACGAGTCCGCCGGGACCTGGACGCCGGCATCGATGTTCATATGCACCGTGACCAGATAGGTGTTGGGATCGAGCGTCAGATCGGTGATCGAACCCACCTTGATGCCCGAGAGCCGCACTTCCGTGCCGACGCCCAGACCATCGGCCTTGGCCAGGCGCACATTCAGCTCATAGCCGGAGGCGCCGCCCGTGCCCTTGCCCATCCAGACAAAGAGCAGGATCAGCGCCGCGGCGGCCACGACAGCAGCGCCGATCAGGGTTTCGGTGAGATTGTTCTGCGGCAGGCTTTTTGACTGGGAAAGCGTGGGAGATGTCATTCCGGCTTCCAGGCCTGATAGTCGCCAGTGGCCGGCGGCCGCGCGCCGCCGCGTGCCAGCGAGCCATCGGGACGATAGGCGCCCTCGGTGCCGGTGAGATTGGGCTGATGCGCCGTCTCGAAGGCCTGCACCTTCAGCGGCGCCTTGGTCGGCGGCTCGGCATAGGTGTGATGCAGCCAGCCATGCCAGTCGGGCGGCACGCGGCTGGCTTCGACGGTGCCGTTATAGGTGACCCAGCGGCGCGAGCCATCGCGATTCTGATAGTAGCGGTTGCCGAAAGCATCGGTCCCCACTGGCTCGCCATAAAGGCGCGTCGTCAGCCAGGTTCCGACCGTCTGGGATTTCCACCAGGAAAAGATCATGTGCGCACCGCAAGACTCAGGGGGCGGAATATAGGGGCGGGGATTTGGTGCGCCAAGGCAAAGCTTGGTTTTTGCCCCCTCCGGAGTCCGGAGCCGATTGCGAGACTCGCCTATCCACAATCCCCCCAAAGCTTCCCGTGACGCTGTGATGAAAAAAGGGTGGAATATTTTTTGGGGCCGGTTCCCCCGCCCGCAGGACTCCCCGATTTTTCAGCGGGTTGCCGTACCGCAAAATATGGTGGGGTGCCGGGTGTTTACCACTTACTGCTTGCGCCTGGCGGGGACCCGTGTCCATACTTTGGGCCAGTCGCGTCACGCGACACCACATCTGGCGGACCAAACCGGCCCAGCCGCGAGGACTATCATCCTTGCGGGCGGGATTTTTGTCCCTTGAACGATGGGTGGGCGGACGGGGCTGGGGCCGAACAACTTCTCATTTGCCGGGGTTTCCCATGCGCATCCGCCGCCATTTTACGGTCGAAGGCCATTCGCCTTATGAGGGCATCGCATTCCGCACCGCCGCCAGCGAAATCCGCAATCCGGACGGCTCGGTGGTCTTCGCCCAGGACGGCATCGAAGTTCCCGAAAGCTGGAGCCAGGTGGCGTCCGATGTCCTGGCCCAGAAATATTTCCGCAAAGCGGGCGTGCCGAAGGCGCTGAAGCCGGTGCCGGAAGAAGGCGTGCCGGAATTCCTCTGGCGCAAGCAGGCCGCCTCCAAGGAAACCTGCGGCGAGAAATCGGCCAAGCAGGTCTTTGACCGCATGGCGGGCACCTGGACCTATTGGGGCTGGAAGGGCGGCTATTTCGACAGCGAGACCGACGCCCGCGCCTTCTATGACGAACTTTGCCACATGCTGGCGGCGCAGAAATGCGCGCCCAACTCGCCGCAATGGTTCAACACCGGTCTTCACTGGGCCTATGGCATCGATGGCCCCGGCCAGGGCCATTACTATGTCGATCACAAGACCGGCCGGCTGACCAAATCGACCTCGGCCTACGAACATCCCCAGCCGCATGCCTGCTTCATCCAGAGCATCAAGGATGACCTGGTCAATGAAGGCGGCATCATGGATTTGTGGACGCGCGAGGCGCGTTTATTCAAATACGGCTCCGGCACCGGCACCAATTTCTCGCCCCTGCGCGGGGCCGAGGAAAATCTTTCGGGTGGCGGCAAATCTTCCGGCCTGATGAGCTTCCTCAAGATCGGCGACCGCGCCGCCGGCGCCATCAAGTCGGGCGGGACCACCAGGCGCGCCGCCAAGATGGTGATCGTCGATATCGATCATCCCGATATCGAGGATTTCATCGAGTGGAAGGTGATCGAAGAGCAGAAGGTTGCCGCCATGGTGGCCGGCTCCAAGCTGGCCGAACGCCACCTCAAGGCGGTGCTGAAGGCCTGCGTCAATTGCGAAGGCTCTGGGAACGACTGCTACGATCCGACCCGCAATCCCGCCTTGCGCCGCGAGATTCGCGCCGCGCGCAAGAACATGATCCCCGACAATTACATTGAGCGGGTCATCAGCTTCGCGCGCCAGGGCTTCAAGGATATCGACTTCAAGACCTATGACACCGACTGGGATTCCGACGCCTACACCTCGGTCTCGGGCCAGAATTCCAACAATTCGGTGCGCGTCACCGACGCCTTCCTGAAGGCCGTGCAGGACGATGCCGACTGGGACCTGACCTGGCGCGGCGGCGGCAAGCCGGCCCGCACCGTCAAGGCGCGCGAGCTGTGGCAGAAAGTGTCCTATGCCGCCTGGGCCTGCGCCGATCCCGGCATCCAGTTCCACACCAGCATCAATGACTGGCACACTTGCCCGGCCGGCGGCGAAATCCGCGCCTCCAATCCGTGCAGCGAGTATATGTTCCTGGACGACACCGCCTGCAATTTGGCCTCGCTCAACCTGATGGCGTTCCGGAAGGGTGCCGGCGGCGAAGCCGCCACGCAACCAACAACTGTCAAGGCGTTCGATGTCGATGCCTTCGAGCATGGCGTTCGGCTCTGGACCATCGTGCTGGAAATCTCGGTGCTGATGGCCCAGTTCCCCTCCAAGGAAATCGCCCAGCTCTCCTACGATTACCGCACGCTCGGCCTGGGCTTCGCCAATATCGGCGGCCTCCTGATGAGCGCCGGTATTCCCTATGACAGCCGCGAAGGCCGCGCCATCGCCGGCGCCATCAGCGCGGTGATGACGGGCGTCTCCTATGCCACCAGCGCCGAGATGGCGGGCGAACTGGGCGCCTTCCCCGAGCATGCCGCCAACAAGGACGCCATGCTGCGGGTGGTGCGCAATCACCGCCGGGCCGCCAATGGCGAGACCAACGGCTATGAAAAGCTCTCCACCCCGCCGGTGGCGCTGGACCTCAAGGCGGTACCCGACCGCGCCCTGGCCGATGCCGCCAAGCGCGCCTGGGACGACGCTTTGTCGATGGGCAAGGAATTCGGCTTCCGCAATGCCCAGGCCACCGTGATCGCGCCCACCGGCACCATCGGCCTGGTGATGGATTGCGACACCACCGGGGTCGAACCGGACTTCGCCCTGGTCAAGTTCAAGACCCTGGCGGGCGGCGGCTATTTCAAGATCATCAATCGCTGTGTCCCCGAGGCGCTGGCCAATCTCGGCTATGGCCAATCCGAGATCGACGCCATCGTCGCCTATGCCGTCGGTCACGGCACGCTGGAGGATTATCGCGGCCGCCTGAATTACGACGCGCTGCGCGGCAAGGGCTTCGGCGACGAACAGATCGGCATGGTGGAAGCCGCGCTGGAAAGCGCCTTCGACATCCGCTTTGTCTTCAACAAATGGACCCTGGGCGAAAAATTCTGCGCCGAGACGCTGAAGCTGGACGCCGCCGCCATGGAGGCGCCGGAATTCGACCTGCTCAAGGCGCTGGGCTTCGGCAAGACCGATATCGACGCCGCCAACAGCCACGTCTGCGGCGCCATGACCCTGGAAGGGGCGCCGCACTTGAAAGCCGAGCATCTGCCGGTGTTCGATTGCGCCAATCCCTGCGGCCGCATCGGCAGGCGCTCGCTGTCGGTGGAAAGCCATATCCGGATGATGGCAGCGGTGCAGCCCTTTATTTCAGGCGCCATCTCCAAGACCATCAACATGCCTAATGCCGCCGCCGTGCAGGAATGCGGCGAGGCCTATATGCTGTCCTGGAAGCTGGGCCTGAAGGCCAATGCGCTGTATCGCGACGGCTCCAAGCTCAGCCAGCCGCTGTCGAGCCAGATCTTCGAGATCATCGACGAGGAGATCGACGACGCCGCCGAGGCCCCTGCCCCGCGCCAGGCGCCGCAAGCGGCCCAGACCGTGGTCACCGAGCGCATCGTCGAGCGGGTGATCGAGAAGGTGCGCGCCTCCGAGCGCGAGCGCCTGCCCCATCGCCGCAAGAGCTATACCCAGAAGGCCAATGTCGGCGGCCACAAGGTCTATCTCCATACCGGCGAGTATGAAGACGGCCGCCTGGGCGAAATCTTCATCGACATGCACAAGGAAGGCGCCGCCTTCCGCAGCCTGATGAACAATTTCGCCATCGCCATCTCGGTCGGCCTGCAGTATGGCGTGCCGCTGGAGGAATTCGTCGACGCCTTCACCTTCACCCGCTTCGAACCGGCGGGCCTGGTGATCGGCAACGACTCCATCAAGAACGCCACCAGCGTGCTGGACTATATCTTCCGCGAGCTGGGCATCTCGTATCTGGGCCGCAACGATTTGGCGCATGTCCCGCCCCAGGACGAGGATATCGGCGCCGGTTCGGGCGCCATCGCCACGGCGCCGGACGCCAGCATCACCAAGCTGGCCTCACGCGGCTATATGCGCAGCCGCCCCATGGCCGTGGTGACCGGCGGCGCGGCGCGAGTGCTGGATCACGATCATGATAGTGACCATCCCCGCTTCGAATCCGGCGGCGGCGACTTCGCCCCCGGCAATGACACCGAAATGCTGGACGTCAGTGCCATCGGCGCCAGCGTGCAGGCGGAACTGGGAAACGCCGTCGCAGGCCAGCGGGCCTCGATTGAAGCTTCGCTCGGCGGCGGACGTGACGCCCGCGCCAAGCGCGCCGCCGAAGCCCGCATGAAGGGCTTTGAAGGCGACAGCTGCGGCTCCTGCGGCAACTTCACGCTGGTGCGCAACGGCACCTGCATGAAGTGCAACACCTGCGGTTCCACCACCGGCTGCAGCTGACGCCGTCAACAGAACCTGACGAAAGGGATGTGACAGGCAACTGTCACGTCCCTTTTTCGTTCATCTCTTATGCCGGTTCTACAGTCTGCCGCCCTTGAAGCCGTGTTTTATGACGATACGCGTCATACTTTACGCGCGACATTCCGCGATACCGGCCGCACCTATGTCTATGAAGGCGTGCCGCAGGAACTCTATGACGCGCTGCTGTTTTCCGATTCGATCGGCGCCTTTTTCAACCGCCACATCCGCGACCGCTTCCGGTTCCGCGAAGTTTCTTAGTGGTCGCGCGGCCCGGGCGCGGATGCGCCCCCTTGTAAGGGGCGCCTCCGGCGCCGCTCGGAAAACCGGTCCGCCCCTTCGGGCTCCCCACTTTTCCTGGCCGTCGCTCCAGCCTGATCAGGGTAGGCCGTCAGTGAAGGGTTGAAGGTGGCTGCCAGCCGGCGCGTTCCAGCCCTTCGGCCGCGCCTTCCAGTTCCAGCGCCGCCAGTTGCATCATGCGGCGATAATAGGAATCGGCGGTTTCGCCCGCGTCCCGGCGCATGCGCTGGGCCAGGCCCCGCATCTTCACCGCTTGTTCGGAATTTGCCGCGTACACAGGCGAACAACGTCTATACCGGAATCACGTTCCGGTTGTGGAGTGTACCGAAATGAAACGGATACTCTTCGGCTTGTGCTTGCTGACGGCGACGCCCGTGCTGGCCGCCGACTATGTCGGCACCAGGGGCGCGGACCCTGCGGCCGTGGCGCGTATCCGCGCCGAGATCTTCGATTGCCCCGGCTGCAAGCTGATGGGCGCCGATCTTTCCAACACTTGCGTCAAGGACCATGATCTGCGCGGCGCCAATTTCGACGGCGCCAACGCCACCCTGATGTGCATGTCCTTCGCCGATTTCCGCGGCGCCAGCTTTCGCGGCACCCAGCTGGCCGGCGCCAACCTGGCGGGCGCGAAAATGGACGGCGCCGATATGACCGGCGCCCTCACCTCGGCGACCTCCTTCCTGGGCACCGACCTGCGTAACGTCAAAGGCCTGACCCAGAAGCAGGTCGATCTGGCCTGCAGCGACAAGCAGACGCTGCTGCCGGTGGGGTTGAAGCCGCGCTTCTGCGAGTAGGTTTCTATCCAATAGATAAGTTTGTCATTCCCGCGAAAGCGGGAATCCAGCGCGCCATCCGCACGCTGTCGCTACGGACCTGCGGGCGCGAGAGACTCTCTTGGCGCGCTGCCGCGCGCCTGCTGGATGCCCGCTTTCGCGGGCATGACAGTAATGTTTATTCGGCAGCTTCCTGCAACGGCGCCGGCTTCCAGCGCAGCACCGGCTTGCGGGCCGCCAGTGTCTCGTCCAGGCGGCGGCGGGGCGCGAAATGCGGCGCGCCTTCAAAGCGCACCGTCTTGCCCGCCTTGGCTTCCAGCGCCAACGTGCGCAGCACATGGATGAAACGGTCCAGCGATTCCCGGCTTTCGCTTTCGGTGGGCTCGATCAGCATGGCGCCATGCACCACCAGCGGGAAATACATGGTCATGGGGTGATAGCCCTCGTCGATCATCGCCTTGGCGAAATCCAGCGTGGTGACGCCGGTGCCTTCCAGGAAGCTGTCGTCGAACAGGGCTTCATGCATGCAGGGCCCGTCGCCGAAGGGCGCGCTCATCACATCCTTGAGCGACGCCAGGATGTAATTGGCCGAGAGCACCGCATCTTCGCTAGCCTGGCGCACGCCGTCGCGGCCATGGGAGAGCATGTAGGACAGGGCCCGAGTGAACATGCCCATCTGGCCATGGAAGGCGCACATGCGGCCGAAAGGCTGGGCGCCCTCGGGCGCCTCGTCGCGATGCTCGACCAGGCGGAAGCCCTTGGCGTCATGCACCAGCAGCGGCAGCGGCGCGAAAGCCGCCAGGCGGTCTGACAACACCACCGGCCCCGCGCCCGGACCGCCGCCGCCATGCGGGGTCGAGAAGGTCTTGTGCAGATTGATATGCATGGCGTCGATGCCCAGGTCGCCCGGGCGCACCTTGCCGGCAATGGCATTGAAATTGGCGCCATCGCAATAGAAATAGCCGCCTGCGGCATGGACCGCGTCGGCCATCTCCTTCACCCGCGGTTCGAACAGGCCGCAGGTGTTGGGATTGGTCAGCATGATGGCGGCGACATCGGGGGCCAGCTTGGCCTCCAGCGCGTCGGCATCGACATGACCGTCCGGTTTGGCCGGAACTTCATCGACGGTAAAGCCGGCGAAGGCCGCGGTGGCGGGATTGGTGCCATGGGCGGATTCCGGCACCAGGATGCGCTTGCGATGGTCCTCGCCGCGGGCTGCCAGCGCCGCGCGGATGGCCAGCAGGCCGCAGAGCTCGCCATGGGCGCCCGCCTTGGGCGACATGGCGACGGCCGGCATCCCGGTCAGGGAAGTGAGCCACTTCATCAATTCGGAAATCAGCGCCAGCGCGCCCTGCGAGGCGGCGGCGGGCGCCAGCGGATGCAGGTCGCCGAAGCCGGGCAGCCGCGCCATTTTCTCGTTCAGGCGCGGATTGTGCTTCATGGTGCAGGAGCCCAGCGGGTAGAGCCCACTGTCGATGGCGTAATTCTTTCGGCTGAGGCGGACATAGTGGCGGATGGCTTCCGGCTCGCTGAGGCCCGGCAGGCCGACCGCACCCTTGCGGCGCATGCCGCCCAGCCGCGTATCGGCGACTTTCACATCGGCCAGGTCGACGCCTACGGCGCCGTGGCCGAGTTCGAAGATCAGCTTTTCTTCATGGTCCAGGCCGCGGTCGCCGGAAATGGTGGCGATACCGGTGTTTTCGCTGGCGCCCGCGGAGGCCCCTGGAGAGGTAGGGCGGCCCTGGTTGTTGAGGCTCACGACAACTGCTCCTTCAACCCTGCTTCCAGCGCGGCGAAATCATCATCGGTGGCGGTTTCGGTGACGGCGAGGATCAGCAGATCCTTGGCTCCGCCGAGGCGCGAGGCAGGCACGCCCGCCAGGATACCCTTGGCCGCCAGCGCATCGACCACCGAAGCGGCGGGCCTGGACAGCTTCAGGGTGAACTCGTTGAAGAAGGCGGGCGTCACCAGATCGACGCCATTCAGCTTTTCCAACCGCTCGGCCAGCACCACGGCGCGGGCATGGTTGAGTCGCGCCAGGCGCGAGAGGCCTTCTTCGCCCAGCAGCGTCAGGTGAATGGTGAAGGCCAAAGTGCAGAGGCCGGAATTGGTGCAGATATTGCTGGTCGCCTTTTCGCGGCGGATATGCTGCTCGCGGGTCGATAGCGTCAGCACAAAGCCACGGCGGCCTTCGGCGTCGACGGTCTCGCCGGTGAGGCGGCCCGGCATCTGGCGCAGGAATTTTTCGCGGGTGGCGAAAAGGCCGACATAAGGCCCGCCGAAATTCAGGCCATTGCCGATCGACTGGCCTTCCGCCGCCACAATATCGGCGCCCTGGGCGCCGGGCGGCTCCAGCAGACCCAGCGAAACCACTTCGGTCACCACCGCGATCAGCAGCGCGCCCTTGGCGTGGGCGGCTTCGGCAATGGGACGAAGATTGCGGATCAGGCCATAGGTGTCGGGACTCTGGACCACGACGCAGGCGGTTTCCTCATCGATCAGGGCGATGATGTCTTCGGCGCTGCCGGGTGTCACCGGGCTGCGCGTGATCGGCCCGAACAGGCTGGCGACGGTATCGACCGTCTCGGCAAAATGGGGATGCAGGCCGCCCGAAAGGATCGCCTTGCCGCGCTTGGTGATGCGCTGGGCCATCAGCACCGCCTCGGCGGTGGCGGTGGAGCCGTCATAGAGTGAGGCGTTCGCCACCTCCATGCCGGTCAGCAAGGCCACCTGGGTCTGGAATTCGAACAGATATTGCAGCGTGCCCTGGGCGATTTCCGGCTGATAGGGCGTGTAGCTGGTGAGGAATTCCGAGCGCTGGATCAGATGATCGACGGCGCTGGGAACATGATGCTTGTAGGCGCCGGTGCCGCAGAAGGACGGCGCATTGCCGGAGGCGATATTCTTCGCGGCCAGCCGCGACAAGGCGCGATCCACCTCCAGTTCGCCCTGGGTGTCGGGCAGGTCGAAGGCCGACAGCGGCGCCAGCGCGCCCTTGGGCACATCGCGGAACAGGGCGTCGATATCGGCCGCACCGATCCTGGCCAGCATGGCGCGGCGGTCTTCGGCCGTGAGTGGAAGATAACGCATTACAAACACTCCTTGTCATGGCCCGCACTCCGGCGGGCCATGACAGTTGGGTTAGAGTCCCTTCACGAACTCGGCGTAAGCCGCCGCGTCCATCAGCTTGCCGAACTCGCCCGCATCGGCGAGCTTGAGCTTGAAGAACCAGCCATTGCCTTCCGGATCGTCATTGACCTTGGAGGGTTCGGTGCTGAGCACGTCATTGGCGGCAGTCACTTCGCCGCCAACCGGAGCATAGACTTCGCTGGCGGCCTTGACGCTTTCCACCACCGCCGCTTCGGCGCCGGCCTTCACCGCCTTGCCCTTGGCGGGAAGCTCGACATAGACGACATCGCCCAGCTGCTCGGCCGCGAATTTGGTGATGCCCACCGTGGCTTCGCCGCCATCCAGGCGAACCCATTCATGCTGGTCGGTATAGCGTGTCTCGCTCATTGTGAAATCTCTCGGCCCGGTTAGCGTTAAAGTTAGCGTTTATAGGTGTGGGGAACGAACGGCATCGGCGCCACCTCGGCCGGCAGGGCCTGGCCGCGCACCATCAAGTCGACCTTCGTGCCGTCGGCGGCGAAAGCGGTCTCGACATAACCCATGGCGATGGGGCCGTTCAGCGACGGACCGAAGCCGCCGGAGGTGACGCGGCCGATGACACGCCCGCCGGCCATGATCTCGGCGCCCTCGCGCGCGGGCGCACGCCCTTCGGGGCGGATGCCGACGCGCTTGCGGCCGGCGCCGTGCAGAACCTTGTCCATGATGGCATCGGCGGCGGGAAAGCCCTTTTCCAGCTTGCGGCGCTTGCCGATGGCCCAGACCAGATTGGCCTCGACCGGGTCGGTGCTTTCGTCCATGTCATGCCCGTACAGGCAAAGACCGGCTTCCAGCCGCAAAGAGTCGCGGGCGCCAAGCCCGATCGGCTGCACCTCTTCCTCTGCCAGCAGCGCCCTTGCCACGCCTTCGGCATCGGCGCCTTCCAGCGAAATCTCGAAGCCGTCATCGCCGGTATAGCCGGTGCGGCTGACAATGGCGGGCACGCCGGCGACGGTGGCGCGCACCGCCTGCATGAAGATGAGCTTGGCAATGCCGGGCGAATGACGCTCCAGCACCGCCGCCGCGGCCGGACCCTGCAGCGCCAGCAGCGCCCGCGACGGCGCCGGCGTCAGCACCGCGCGGCCCGCCAGCTTTTCGCCGATATAGGCGAAGTCGGCTTCCTTCATCGCGGCATTGACCACCAGATAGAGAGCGCGCTCGCCCGCCAGCCGTGTGGTCATGAAATCATCCTTGATGCCGCCCCGGTCATTGAGCAGCAGGCCATAGCGCTGGCGACCCTCACCAAGAGCTTTCAGATCGGCGGGCGTCAGGCTTTCCAGCGCCGCGACGGGGTCGTCGCCATCCAGGAAGGCCTGGCCCATATGCGAGACATCGAACAGGCCCGCACGGCCACGCGCATGCAGATGCTCTTTCAGGATGCCGGCGGGATACTGCACCGGCATTTCATAGCCGGCGAAGGGCACAAGCTTGGCGCCAAGCTCGACATGCAAAGCATGGAGCGGCGTACGACGCAGAATTTCAGTCGTGACAGTCATCAGGTTCCCGATAGGTGCGAGTCCACGCGCCCTTCGGGCACGCGTACCCCTCTGTCACGGGACCTGAGAGATTTCCCCGGCCGCTCCTGTCGGAAGCTCGCCGGATTACCCCTTCGGTGGGATGACAACTCCTCCCATTGAAGATGGGGCCATCCGCTTTCCAGAAGATCATAGCTCGCGCGGTCCTTTTGCCTGAGAGTTTCCGGGGCGGTTGCTCCTTCGGCGCCTGATCGAACAGGTCTCTCCCGCGAGAGATCATGTGTTGGCCAGAGCCACGCGCCTCCCGGCGGATGGGGCTGTTACAGGCATTCTAGGTGGGGGGTCCGGGGAGTCAACGCGACACGTCAACCGGCTTATTTTTTGGTCGCGCGGCCGGATGGAAAATCGCTCCCAGCCCTGATTAACTTCAATAGCTTAGACAGGCCCGCACGTTTCCTGGCCGTCGCTCCGGACTTACTCACATCCTTTCGGGAACCTCGATCCCGAGAAGGCCGAGAATCCGCGTCAGAACTGCCAAAACCTGGGCGCAGAGCCCCAGTCGGGCGGCGCGCAAATTGGCATCCGATTCGGACAGGATGTGATGGGCGGCATAGAAACGGCTGAAACGCTGCGCCAGCTCAAAGGCATAGTCGCACAGCATGTTGGGCGCGCGCTTCTCCTCCGCCGCCGCCATGGCGTCGGTCAACGCCAGCAAATGCAGCGCCAGCGCCCGCTCTTCCGGCGAGGAAATCGTGGCCGGCACCACCGCATACGATCCGGCCTTGCGCAGGATCGATTGGATGCGGACCGCCGCATATTGCAGATAGGGCCCGGTCTTGCCCTCGAATTTCGAGAAGCGCTCGAGATCGAAGATATAATCGGTGGTACGATGATTGGAGAGGTCGGCGAACTTGATGGCGGCGATGCCGACCTTGCGCGCGATCCCGGCCCGCTCCCCGGCGGAATAGTCGGCGCCGATGCCCTGTTCGGTCAACCGCTTCTCGGCTTCCGCCTTGCCCATCTCGATCAGATCATAGAGCTTCATGGCGCCGCCGGCGCGGGTCTTGAACGGCTTGCCGTCCGGCCCATTCATGGTGCCATAGCCGACATGTTCCAGCTGGGCGCGCCCGGCAAGGCCCGCCAGGCGCGCAGCGCGAAACACCTGCTCGAAATGGCCATGCTGCCGGTGATCGACGACGTAGAGGATCAGGTCGGGATCATTGTCGCG
>DATFFI010000072.1:0-22019 GCA_035250225.1 Rhizomicrobium sp.
AGCGCTATGAGCTGCTCTACGAGGCCGGGCTGGTGGAAGAATATTTCCGCGACAGCGGCGCCGCTTCAGGCCGCACCTCCTTCGGCACCGCCATGCTCTATGACCATCGCCGCATCCTGGCTACCGCCATCGCGCGGCTGCGCGGCAAGCTCAAATACCGTCCGGTGGTGTTCGAATTGATGGCACCGACCTTCACCCTGCTGGAGCTGCAGCGCACCGTCGAAGCGCTGGCGGGATTGAAACTGCACAAGCAGAATTTCCGCCGCCTGGTCTCCGAGCAGGGCCTGGTGGAAGGCACGGGGAAATTCTCGTCGCCGGCCCGCGGCCGCCCCGCCGAACTGTTCCGCTTCCGCCGCGAAGTGCTGCGCGAACGTCCCGCGCCCGGCCTGCGGCTGGGACGGCGTTGAGAAAAAGCCACGTTTCCCGGCTTTTTTGTCTGCAACCGGCGGGATACTCTTGACGGATTAATGCTCAACAGAGTCATATTCCCCTCACCGGCTCTTGAAGGCCGGGTTTTTTGCCCCACATTTATACTCGAAATGAGTATAAATTGACGGTAGGAAACGTCACAGACTCGGGAGCGCGCGATGGGCGTGGAACTGGCTTACACGGATGCGGTGGCGAGGGCCACGAATGGCCTCTACGCCAAAGTGGCGGGCGTCATTCCCGCACTCGAATGGCCGGTGCATGCGCCGCTGATCGACGCCATCAACTGCCTCAAGCGCGAGAAGAATGCCGTCATCCTGGCGCACAATTACATGACGCCGGAAATCTTCCATTGCGTCGGCGACTTCGCCGGCGACAGCCTGGCGCTGGCGCGCGAGGCGGCGCGGACCGATGCGAAGGTGATCGTCCAGGCCGGCGTGCATTTCATGGCCGAAACCTCGAAGATCCTGTCGCCGGAAAAGACCGTGCTGATTCCCGACAGCCGCGCCGGCTGCTCACTGGCCGCCTCCATCACCGGCGCCGATGTCCGCCTGCTGAAGCAGAAATATCCGGGCCTGCCGGTGGTCACCTATGTCAACACCTCGGCCGAGGTGAAGGCCGAAAGCGATATCTGCTGCACCAGCGGCAATGCCGTGAAGGTGGTGGAAGAGATTGCCCGCCAGTTCGGCACCGACACCGTCATCATGATCCCGGACAAGTATCTGGCCCGCAATGTCGCGGCCCAGACCGGCGTCAAAGTGATCACCTGGGAAGGCGCCTGCGAGGTGCATGAGCGTTTCACCGCGCAGGAAATCCGCGACTATCGCGCCGCCAATCCCGGCATCGTGGTGCTGGCCCATCCCGAATGCCCGCCGGAGGTGGTGGCGGAAGCCGATTTCGCCGGCTCGACCGCGGCCATGATCGGTTATGTCGGCAGTCACAAGCCCGAGCGGGTGGTGATGATCACCGAATGCTCGATGAGCGACAATGTCGCCGCCGACAATCCCCAAACCCACTTCGTGCGGCCGTGCAATCTCTGCCCGCACATGAAGCGGATCACGCTGCAGGGGATTTTGCATTCGCTGGAGACCATGACCACGGAAGTCCTGATCGATCCGGCGATCGCCGTCCGCGCCAAGGCGCCGATCGACCGCATGCTGGCGGTGAAGCTGTGACGGCCTCAAGTAGCGAAGCGGTAGGCCAAAGCACATGAGCAACCGCATCGACAATATCGTCGAATGCGACGGCGCCCTGGTGCTGGGCGGCGGCATCGCCGGCCTGTTCACGGCGCTGAAATTGTCGCCCATGCCGGTGACGGTGCTGGCGGGCAAGCGTCCCGGCGCCTCCGGCTCTTCGGCCTGGGCGCAGGGCGGCATCGCCGCCGCCATGGGCCCCGATGACGATTGGCGCGCCCATGCCGCCGACACCATCGCGGCAGGCGCCGGGCTGTGCGATCCCGCCATTGTCGATCTGGTGGCGCGCGAGGCCCCTGCCCGCATCGCCGACCTGCTCGATCTCGGCGCGCCCTTCGACCGCGCGGCGGACGGCCGCCTGGCCCTGGGCCGGGAAGCGGCGCATTCCCGGTCCCGAATCGTTCATGTGAAAGGCGACCGCGCCGGCGCGGAAATTTCGGCCACGCTGGCGGCCCGCGCCATCGCCACCCCATCCATCACCCTGCTGGAAGGCTTTCACGCCGTCGAACTGGCGCTCGAGAATGGCCGTGTCACCGGCGTCTTCGCCCGTTGCGGCAGCGGCGCCGCCACGCGGCTGGTGCTGTTCCGCGCCCGCGCCGTGATCCTGGCCACCGGCGGGCTGGGCGCACTGTACGGCGTCACCACCAATCCCCTGGATGCTCGCGGCGAAGGCCTGGGCATGGCGGCCCGCGCCGGCGCCATGATCGCCGATCCCGAATTTGTTCAGTTCCACCCCACCGCCATCGCCATCGGACGCGATCCGGCGCCGCTGGCGACCGAAGCCTTGCGCGGTGAAGGCGCCATCCTGGTCGATGAGCATGGCCGCCGCTTCATGACCGCGATCCATCCCGATGCGGAACTGGGACCGCGCGATGTGGTGGCGCGCGCCATCCATCGCCAGATCGCGAACGGTCACCGGGTTTTCCTGGATTGCCGCGAAGCCGTGGGCGCCGAATTCGCGCACCGTTTCCCCACCGTCTTCGCCTCCTGCCAGTCGGCGGGGATCGATCCGGCGACGGAAGCGATCCCGGTGGCACCGGCGGCGCATTATCACATGGGCGGCATCGCCAGCGATCCCCATGGCCGTTCCTCGCTGGACGGATTGTGGGTGGCGGGCGAATGCGCCGCCACCGGCCTGCATGGCGCCAACCGCCTGGCGTCCAATTCGCTGCTGGAAAATCTGGTCTTCGGCGCCCGCGTCGCCGACAATGTCCGCGGCCTGCTCAAGACGGGCGCGGCGCGCGAGATTCCACCGGCGCCACAACTCGCCGCCCTGCAGCCGCCGCCCCGCCTGCTGCGGGACGCCATGAGCCGCCATGTTGGGCTGGAGCGTGACGCCCAGGGCCTGATGCAGGCGCTGGCCGTGATCGACCGGGTCGAAAAGGCCGGCAATGGCGAAGCCGCCTTGCTCAACATCACCGCGGCGGCGCGGCTGGTGACGGCCGCGGCGCTGGCGCGCCAGGAATCGCGCGGCGGTCACTGGCGCAGCGACTTCCCCGCGTCCGACGCCCATGGCCAGCGCACCCTGCTGACACTCGCCGCAGCGGAAGCCATTGCCGCGCCGCCGCAACGCCACGCCGCTCCGTGAGCGATACCGCCTTCACCCGTCCGCCGCCGGCGCTGCTGGTCGAACCTCTGGTGCGCGCCGCGCTGGAAGAAGATCTGGGCCGCGCGGGCGACATCACCAGCGCCCTGACCATCGCGGACGGCTCTGATGCCATCGCCCGGCTGGTGGTGCGCAAGCCCGGGCGCATCGCCGGGTTGAACTGCGCCGAACTTGCCTTCCGGCTGGTCGATCCCGGCCTGGCCTTCAACGCCGCGGTGTCGGACGGCGATGCCGCCCTGGCCGGCGACCTGCTGGCCACCATCCAAGGCGATGCCCGCGCCATTCTCACCGGCGAGCGCGTGGCGCTGAACTTCCTGGGGCATCTGTCGGGCGTCGCCACCGCGACCGCCGCCCTGGTCGCGGCCGTGGACGGGACCAAAGCCCGCATCGTCTGCACCCGCAAGACCATTCCCGGCCTTCGCAGCTTGCAGAAATATGCCGTGCGTTGCGGCGGCGGCTTCAATCATCGTTTCGGCCTGGATGACGCGGTACTGGTCAAGGACAATCATATCGCCGCCGCCGGCGGTATCGCCCCGGCCCTGTCGCGCCTGCGCGCCAGCCTGGGGCACATGGTCCGGATCGAGGTCGAGGTCGACACGCTGGACCAGCTGGAGGAAGCGCTGGGACTGGGCGTCGATGCCGTGCTGCTGGACAATATGGCGCCCGGGACGCTGAAGCAGGCCGTGGCGCAGGCAAAAGGCCGCGCCACGCTGGAAGCCTCGGGCAATGTCACGCTGGAATCCGTGCGGGCGATCGCCGAAAGCGGCGTCGATTACATCAGCTCAGGCGCGATCACGCACAGCGCGCCCAATTTCGATATCGGCCTGGATTTCTGACTTTCACGGTCGCACGGGCGATGGCTTCGTGCGCCTGCCCGAGGCTCCGTGATTACAAGCTGTCGTTGGTGGCGACAGCAGGGGTGACCTCGGCGCCGGAAATGGCGGGAGTCACCGCCACCCCGGGGCCGCCACGATAGAAAATGTGGTTGCCGATCTGGGTGGTGCGCTTGAGCGTCGGGGCCCATTCCGGCTCGACCGAAATGGCGTGGAAATTGGTGGCGCCGCCGGTGGAATTGGCCAGGCGAACCTCGCCGGTGAGGATGCGCGCCGCCAGGAATTCGGCATTGCGCCAGGCCTGCGGCTCCTTGGCCAGCCGCATGTCGCCGTTGCAGGCGAAGGAGAATTGGCAACTGGGACGACCCGCGCCCTCAAAGACAACGGCACAGATCGAGTTGCCGTAATTGCCGTTGCGCATGCGGTGGAAAACGACTTCGGCGATGGCCTTCTGGCCGCCGGCGCCCTCGCCGCGGGCTTCGTAATACATGACCTCGGAAAGGCAGCGATGCTCGGCCACCAGGCGCGAGATCGGGGAATCCTTCGGGATGGCGGGCGACGCGTCCTCTGCGACAACGACAATCGGCGCGGACGCTTTTTTATCCGCAGACGGACGATAACTCATGGACGCGCCCAGCGCCGCGCTGGCAGTGGCGATGATGATCGCCATGGCAGCGATCAGCGCGCGGTCGGACCGCGCCAATGCGTCTTTCTTTTTCGGGGTCATTCTAAGTCTTGAACTCTTTTCGGTCTCGGTTTCGCTTCGTCAATCTGGCTTGGTCTATTTCGCCCTTGCGTTTCCTTCGCCCCAATCTCGACGTCGTTTGAGTATCGGCTCGTATGCGCAGTTGCTATTTCGATTACGCTGCTTCGATTTCGCTCGTCCTCAAAGTTCCGAATGGTTCCTGCACTGACCGGGCTTTTGCCAATCCGCGCCCGAATCGTCAAATAAAATTTTTATTTGATCTGATGCAACGATTCTGCATATCGAAAAAGCCCAGCTTTTCCGGGAATTTTTGCCTCTCAAAAATTAACTTCGCCTATTTCTTGAGCGCTGCCTGGGCTGCGGCAAGACGCGCAACCGGGACACGAAATGGTGAACAGGAGACGTAATCGAGCCCCGAGTCGTGACAGAAACGGATCGAGTGCGGATCGCCGCCATGCTCGCCGCAGATGCCCAGCTTGATGTCGCTGCGCGTTTTGCGGCCGCGTTCGACGGCGATTTTTATCAACGCGCCGACACCCTCCTGATCGAGCGAGACGAAGGGATCGCGCGCGATAAGACCCTTGGCGACATACTCGTTGAGGAAGGGCGCGGCATCGTCGCGCGAGACGCCCAGCGTGGTCTGGGTGAGATCGTTGGTGCCGAAGGAGAAGAATTCCGCCGTGCCCGCAATCTCGTCGGCGCGCAGCGCCGCGCGCGGCAGTTCGATCATCGTGCCGAGGCGGTATTCCGGGCATTTGCCGTAGCTCTCGGCGATCTCGCTGGCGACGCCACGGATGCGGCCGGCCAGGAAATCCAGCTCGCTGCGGAAACCCACCAGCGGGATCATGATTTCCAGGGGCGCCAGCGCCACCCCCTCGCCCGCCACCGCCAGCGCGGCTTCGAAAATGGCGCGGGTCTGCATTTCGTAGATTTCGGGATAGGTGATTCCTAAACGGCAACCGCGATGGCCCAGCATGGGATTGAATTCATGCAGCGCGAGGGCGCGGGCGCGCAGTTTCGCCGGCGAGGTCCCGGCGGCTTTCGCCACCTCCAGGATTTCCGCTTCCTTCTGCGGCAGGAATTCATGCAGCGGCGGATCCAGCAGGCGGATGGTGACCGGCAGTCCCGCCATGACACGGAAAAGCTTTTCGAAATCGCCGCGCTGCATCGGCAGCAATTTCGACAGCGCCGTTTCCCGCGCCTCTTTTTCCTCGGCCAGGATCATCTGGCGCACCGCCAGGATACGGTCCGCGTCGAAAAACATGTGCTCGGTGCGGCACAGGCCGATGCCTTCGGCGCCGAATTTGCGCGCCGTCACCGCGTCCGCTTCGGTATCGGCATTGGCGCGCACTTTCAGGCGGCGCGCCCCATCCGCCCAACCCATCAGGGTGGCGAAATCGCCGGTCAGCTCGGGCTGGCGCAGCTTGACCGGTCCCAGAAAGACCTGACCGGCGGCGCCATCGATGGTGATGATGTCGCCGCGCTTCACCGTGATGCCGCCGGCCAGCATCTCGCCGGCCGCGCTGTCGATCTTGAGGGCGCCGGCACCGCAGACACAGGGCCGTCCCATGCCCCGCGCCACCACCGCCGCATGGCTGGTCATGCCGCCGCGGGCGGTGAGGACGCCCCTGGCCGCATGCATGCCGTGGATATCCTCGGGGCTGGTTTCCACCCGCACCAGGATGACGTCCGTGCCCTCGCCCGCCGCCTTCTCGGCATCCTCGGCGGTGAAGACCACCGCGCCGGTGGCGGCGCCGGGCGAGGCGCCCAGGCCGGCCGCGATCTGCTGCCTGGGCGCATCGGGATCGAGCAAGGGATGCAGCAACTGGTCCAGCGCGGCAGGATCGACCCGCAGCAGCGCCGTGTCGCGGTCGATCAGGCCCTCGCCTTCCATGTCGATGGCGATCTTGAGCGCGGCTTCGGCCGTGCGCTTTCCGGCGCGGGCCTGCAGCATGTAGAGCTTGCCCTCCTGCACCGTGAATTCAACATCCTGCATGTCGCGGTGATGGGCCTCCAGCTGGTCGCCGATCGCTTTCAGCTCGGCGAAAGCGTCCGGCATGGCCTCTTCCATCGAGGGTCGGCGGCCCTTCTGGCGTTCCCGCACCAGCTTGGAGATGGGCTGCGGCGTGCGAATGCCGGCGACAACGTCTTCCCCCTGCGCATTGATCAGGAATTCGCCGTAGAAAAGTTTTTCGCCGGTGGCCGGATCGCGGGTGAAGGCGACGCCGGTGGCCGACGTCTCGCCGCGGTTGCCGAACACCATGGCCTGCACCGTGACGGCGGTGCCCCAGTCTTCGGGGATATTGTTGAGCTTGCGATAGGTGTTGGCGCGATGGCTCTTCCAGCTGCCGAACACGGCGCCGATGGCGCCCCAGAGCTGCTGGTGGACATCCTCGGGAAAAGGCTGGCCAAGCTCCTGTTCCACCCGCGCCTTGAATTGTTCGGCGATGGATTTGAGGTCGCCGGCGTCCAGCTCGGTATCCAGCTCGACCCCCTTGGCATCGCGGGCATCGTCCAGGATGGCTTCGAAACCGGAATGGTCCACGCCCAGTACCACATCCGAATACATCTGGATGAAGCGGCGATAGCTGTCATAGGCGAAGCGCGGATCGCCGGTCAGCTTCGCCAGCCCTTCGGTGGTGGCGGCGTTGAGGCCGAGATTGAGCACCGTATCCATCATGCCCGGCATGGAAACGCGGGCGCCGGAGCGCACGCTGACCAGCAGCGGGTTGGCGGGATCGCCGAACCTGGCGCCGACCAGGTTGCTGATGCCCGCCACCGCCGCTTCCACCGCCGGATTGAGGTCGGCGGGATAGCATTCGGCGTTGGCGTAATAGTGCGTGCAGACTTCGGTGGTGATGGTGAAGCCGGGCGGCACCGGCAGGCCAAGCCGGCTCATCTCGGCCAGGCCCGCGCCCTTGCCGCCCAGCAGGTTCTTCATCCCGCCTTCGCCTTCGGCCTTGCCGCCGCCGAAGCTGTAGACCCATTTCGTCATCAGACCCTCACCATGGCCGGGCAGCGAGCGGCGCAGCCGCGAAGCGCGACCCGGCCAACCAACTTCTTAAATCGCCGCATACGTCGTTGTGCAGTGCAACAGAAGTGACTATGGCACATTGCTCGCATTCTGCGAGAGCAACGTGTGGGACTTCGCAAATCTGTTGTATTTGCGGGGCGTTAGAGCAGCTTAGCCCTCGATACGAGAGAAGTCCGCCACCCGGTGCAGCGCGGCGCGCAGGCCGGCCAGCAGGTGCAAACGGTTTTCGCGCAGCCTGGGATCGTCGGCATTGACCTTCACGGCTTCGAAGAAGCCGTCCACCGGTCCGCGCAACGCCGCCATCTCACGCATGGCAGCGGCGAAATCTTCCTTGTCCAGCGCCGGGCCGATGGCGCCGATCGCCTTGGCCAGCGCCGCATGCAGCGCCTTGTCGGCCACTTCCGGCAAAATCGTCTCATCGACTTCGCTGATATAGGTGCGGCCGTCCTTCTTCTCCTCGGCCTTGAGGATGTTGGCGGCGCGCTTGTAGCCGGCCAAAAGATTCTTGCCGTCATCGCTCTTGAGGAATACCTGCAGCGCGTCAACTCGGGCTACCAGCCGCACCAGATCGTCTTCACCCAGGCTGAATGCCGCATCGATTAAATCGTGGCGCACGCCCCTATCACGAAGCGAAACCTTCAGACGATCAACAAAAAAGGCATTCAAAACATGAGAAAGCGCTGCGACTGCATCTACAGAGCTAGTCGCGGCGGGCGCGATAGCTTGATCATCCAACGCCTCATGAATAGCTGCGGACATGCTACCCATAACTCTATTCATAACATGTACTGGCAGTCCAAAGAACGCGGTGGCAATCAATCCACCAAAGCCAACTCGCAGCTTGTTCTCAAGAACAATACGTACGGCCCCTAATGCGGCGCGACGCAAAGCAAAAGGATCGCCAGAACCCGTGGGCCTTTCGTCTACAGCAAAAAAGCCAGTAAGTGCATCCAGCTTATCGGCTAACGCCACGGCAACGGCGATCTTGTCGGACGGCACCGCATCTGAAGGCCCCACAGGCTTGTAGTGATCGCGGATGGCATCGGCGATGCTCGCGTCTTCCTTGTCGTGGAGCGCGTAATAGCGGCCCATCATGCCTTGGAGTTCGGGGAACTCACCCACCACGCCCGAGGTTAGGTCGGCCTTGGCCAGGCGGGCAGCGCGCTGCGCCTTTTGCACATCGGCGCCGATCTTGCCGGCAATCTCGCCCGCCAGCTTTTCGATGCGGGCAACACGTTCGGCCTGGGTGCCCAGCTTGGCGTGGAAGACGATGCCCTTGAGGTCATCGACCCGGCTTTCTAGCGTCCGTTTGCGGTCTTCGTCCCAGAAGAATTTGGCATCCGACAGGCGGGCGCGCAGCACCCGTTCGTTGCCGCCGATAATTTCCTTGCCGCCATCCTGGGCGATCATGTTGGCGACCAGGGCGAATTTGTTCGCCATCTTGCCGGTCTTGGGATCGCGAAGACTAAAATACTTCTGATGCGTCCGCATCGAGGTCTGCAGGATCTCGGCCGGCACAGCCATGAACTGGTTCTCGATCGAACCAACATAAACTACGGGCCATTCCGCCAGACCTGAGACCTCGGCCAACAGCCCCTCGTCCGGGATCATTTCCAGGCCATGGACAAAGGCCGCCGATTTGACGCCTTCGAAAATGATCGCGGCCCGCTCTTCGGCGTCCAGGATCACATGCGCCTTTTTCAGCGCCGCCTCGTAATCGTCGAAACGCCGGACTTCCAGCTTGCCTTCGGATAGAAAGCGATGGCCGCACGTATGACGGCCGCTGGAAACGCCGGCAAAGGCCAGCGGCACCACTTCGCCGTCGAAAGTGCAGAGAATGGAATGCAGCGGCCGCACCCAGCGCGTCGCCACGCCCGGCTTCCAGCGCATCGATTTGGGCCAGGGTAGCTTGGCCATCACCTCGGGCACGATCTCGGCCAGAACGGCGGCGGTATCGCGGCCCGGCTTCTCGATCAGCGCCATATAGACATCGCCCTTGGGCGTGCTTTCGACCTTGAGCTGGTCTTTGCTCAGGCCGGTCTTTTTCAGGAAGCCGTCTATGGCGGCCGCAGGCGCGTCGGTCTTGGGACCTTTCAGTTCCTCGCGCACATCCTTCTGCTTCACCGGCAGGCCGGCCACCGCCAGCGTCAGACGGCGCGGACCGGAAAAAGCCTTGGCGCCTTCGAACAACAACCCGCGATCCGACAACGCCCCCACCATCAGGCGCTCCAGGTCGCGCGCCGCGCCCGCCTGCATGCGGGCCGGTATCTCTTCCGAAAATAGTTCCAGCAACAGATCGGGCATCAGCCAATGCCTTTTTCAAGGTAGCGGGGCGTATAGGCGCCCTGCGGGCTTTCCAGCCAGGCCTGGCAGCAGGCCTGGGCCAGGGTGCGCACCCGGCCGATATAGGCGGCGCGTTCGGTCACACTGATCACACCACGGGCCTGCAGCAGGTTGAAGGCGTGGGACGCCTTGATGCACTGGTCATAGGCAGGCAGCGCCAGCTTGCGGTCGCCTTCCAGCAGCGCCCGGCACTGTTTCTCGGCATCCTTGAAATGCTGGAACAGCATCTCGGTGTCGGCGCGTTCGAAATTGTAGGTCGAGAATTCCACTTCATTCTGGTGAAAGACTTCGCCGTAACGGAATTGGTCATTGAAGGCGAGGTCGTACACGAACTCGACATTCTGGACATACATGGCCAGGCGCTCGAGGCCATAGGTGATCTCGGCTGAGACCGGATCGCATTCGAACCCGCCGACCTGCTGGAAATAAGTGAACTGGGTGATCTCCATCCCGTCGCACCAGACTTCCCAGCCCAGGCCGGCTGCCCCCAGGGTCGGGCTTTCCCAGTCATCCTCGACAAAGCGGATATCGTGCAGCGACGGGTCCAGCCCGATCTCGCGGATCGAGCCCAGGTAAAGCTCCTGCACATTCTCCGGCGCCGGCTTCAGGATCACCTGATACTGGTAATAGTGCTGCAGGCGGTTGGGGTTCTCGCCATAGCGGCCATCGGTGGGCCGGCGCGAGGGCTGGACATAGGCCGCATTCCAGGGCCGGGGACCCAGCGCCCGCAAGGTCGTGGCGGGATGGAAGGTGCCCGCTCCCATCTCATTGTCGTAGGGCTGCAGGATCAGGCAGCCCTGTCTGGCCCAATAGTTCTGCAGGGTCAGAATAAGGTCTTGGAACGTCTTGGCTTTGGGCACGAGTCGGCTCTTGGCGGGGTTGTCGGAACCTATAGACGGCCAGAATCCATCGCAAGCGAAGCGCCGTCGCGCAGCACTGCCTCTGCCGCGGCCGTATAGCGGCCATCAGCCTCGTGCAGCGCCAACCCTGCCAGCAGGCCCGTGGGCGCCCGCGAGCCTTTGCGGGCCTGCAGGATCACCCGCTTGGCCGCCATGCCGGCCCGGGGCCAGAGCGGGAAGATGTTGACGCCAGTACGGGGAAGCGCCGCCAGCGCCTCATGCATCCGGTCGGCGCGAATAATCGTGGTGAAAAACCCGCCGGAAACAGTGCGTTGAAGTCCGGTGCTCAACCACTGCGCCAACTGACCCTCATCCATCAGGGCCCGCGCCCGGGCCTGATCCGGCGGCACGGAGCCTTCGCCATGGAAGGGCGGATTGGCAAAGACCTGACTGTAATCCCGCTTGAGCTCCGGCGGCAGGCTGAAGGCATCGGCGGCCTCAAAGCGGGCCTGCAGCCCGCTGGCGGCGGCATTGTCCCGCGCCAGCGCCACCAGCGCCCCGTCGATCTCGACCCCGGTTACGCCCATGCCCGGCACGCGGGCGGCCAGGCAAAGGCTGGCGGCACCGGAGCCCGCCCCCAGCTCCAGGGCACTCTCCCCGGCCAGGGCGGGCACGGCGGCGGCCAGCATCACGGCATCGGTGCCGGAGCGGAAGCCGCAGTCGGGCTGGCGGGCCTTCACCCGGCCATCGAGGAAGGTATCCGTCACAAAAAGGCTTCGGGCGCGGCTTGGCGCAATATCCGCTCCGCCTTCTCGAAATCCTCGTCCAGCACCATCAGCCGGCGCGGCAGGAAACCCGCGCTGCCGTCCATGATGCTCGCATTTTCATCGAACACGGCATGGCCGATGCCTTCCTGTTCCAGAACATTGGCCGCGAAGCTGATGAGCACCGGATCGTTGGTTTTGATGACCGCTTTCATAAGGGAATTATACCTCGCGGTGTGACTTCTGTATCGCTTGCCCTGCCCCTGACGCCCCCGGTAATCTGGGGTTCCATGTCCACGGACACCACAACCAGATCCGGCCGAAAGACAGACGCGGGGGTTTCCCCCGTCGAAAAGCTGCATGCCCTGGTGGGCGGCGACATGACCGCCACCGACAAGCTGATCCATGCCCGGATGAATTCGGGCGTGCCGCTGATCCCCGACCTCGCGCGGCACCTGATCGATTCCGGCGGCAAGCGCCTGCGGCCGCTGCTCACCCTCGCCGCCGCGCGCGCCGGCGGCTATGACGGCGGCGGCCATGTGATGCTGGCCGCGGCGGTGGAGTTCATCCATACCGCCACCCTGCTGCATGACGATGTCGTGGACGAAAGCGCGCTTCGCCGCGGCAAGGTCTCCGCCAATCTGATGTGGGGCAACAAGCCCTCGGTGCTGGTGGGCGATTTCCTCTTCAGCCGCGCCTTCCAGCTGATGGTCGAGACCGGCAATCTTGCGGTGCTCGACATCCTTTCCGGCGCCGCCGCCATCATCGCCGAAGGCGAAGTGATGCAGCTCAAATCGGCAAACAATCTGGCAGTCACCGAAGACCATTATCTCAGTGTCGTCTCGGCCAAGACCGCGGCCCTGTTCGCCGCCGCCGCCGAAGCCGGCGCGGTGATCGCCGCCCTGCCCGCGCCCGTGGTCGAAGGCCTGCGCGCCTATGGCCTCAATCTCGGCATCGCCTTCCAACTGGTGGACGATGCGCTGGACTATTCCGGCCGCCAGGCCCTGATGGGCAAGACGGTGGGCGATGATTTCCGCGAAGCCAAGATGACCCTGCCGATCATCCTCGCCCATGCCCGCGCCCGCGAAAGCGACAAGCCGTTCTGGAAGCGGGTGATCGAGACCGGCAACCAGACCGAGGCCGATCTGGACCGTGCCATCACCCTGGTCGAGGAAACCGGCGGCATCCAGGAAACCATGCGCCGCGCCCGCGCCTATGCCGACGCGGCCAAGAATGCGCTGGCGGTGCTGCCGCCCAGCGACATCCGCGCGGCGCTGTCCGAAATTGCAGACTTCTGCGTCGAGCGCGCTTACTAGAGAATGATCACGCTTCTTTGAAGCGCGATCATTCTCTAGTCTTTTGTTTTTTCGCGCAATTTGTCCGAAAACCGCTTCGCACTTTTCGGATTGCGCTCTAGGCGGCGCTATTTCTTGCCGGCGTTCTTGGCGAAATTGAAGCCCTGCTTTTCCAGGAAATCGAACAGGCCGACCGCCAGCGCCTGCGCGCCCGCCGCCGGCATCACCAGCCGGCCGACCACGACGCGGTTGATCGGGCCCGGGCTCTTGGAATGATCGGCGCGCGCCGATTCCAGGGTGATGGAGATCACACCATTGGCGTTGAAGAAGCCGGTGGCGGCCACGGCATAAATCTCCGGGGCCCTGGGATCATCGACCAGCTTGGGCAGGGCGTTCTTTCCAGTTTCCGACATGGCGGTCCTTCCTGAATATCGCCGCGAGGCTGGTCTGCTTTGCTTTAAAATGCAACCGTTGGCGCGATCCACCAGCCGCCTTGCGCGCGCCGAAGCTGTTCGGCGCCCCGCCGGCAGGAGGCCTCTTCCGGGAAGAGCGCAAAGCAGGTCGCGCCCGATCCCGACATCCGTGCCAGCAACACCTCCGGCAATCCGGCCAGCGCCGCCAGCACCTCGCCGATCACCGGCTGGATGACCTTCGCCGGCGCTTCCAGGTCATTGCAGGTGCCTTGCAAAAAGCGAAGCAGCGACGCGGCATCGGCAAAGCCGGTTTGCGGCAATGGCATCGCCGCGCCGCTGCGGCTTTTCAATCCGGCAAAAACCTCGCGGGTCGGCACCGCCACGCCGGGATTGACCAGCAACATGGCAAGACGCGGCAGTGACGGCGCCCGCGTCAGGATTTCGCCGCGGCCTTCCATGAAGGCCGCCTGCGACGGCACGCAAACCGGTACGTCTGAACCCAGGCCGGCGGCAATCTCCATCAGGACGGCGTCCGCAACTTCCAGGCGCCAGAGGCGCTTGAGGGCGCGCAGCGCGGCGGCGGCATCGGCGGAGCCGCCGCCGATGCCCGACGCCACCGGGAGATTCTTGGTCAGGGTCAGGGCCGCGCCCACCGGAGGCCCGGCTTCCGCCGCCAGCGCCCACGATTGAAGAGCTTCGGCCGCCCGCAGCACCAGATTGTCGCCTTCCGCCCGCAGTCCGGCGGCAAAGGGACCATCAATCGCCAGGGAAAGTACCGGCGCCGCTTCCGCGCGCAACACGTCGCCCGCCTCCGTGAAGACGGCAAGACTCTGCAAGGGGTGAAAGCCGTCGCTACGGCGCTCACCCACATGCAGGAACAGGTTCACCTTGGCAGAAGCAGATTCTTGAAAAGTCACCCAGGGAGGCCCGTCTTTATCTTCTGCTCGATCTGCGCTTTGGCTTCGGCCTGCGCGCCGAAGGTCAGGGCATGGTTCCATTGGAAGCGCGCCGCAATCGGCTGGCCCACCTTCCACAGCGCATCGCCCAGATGCTCGTTGATGGTGGGATCTTCCGGCAGCAACAGCACCGCCTGCTGCAGCGTGCGCGCGGCATCTTCATAGCGGCCCAGCTTGTAATAGGCCCAGCCCACGCTATCGACGATGGCGCCGTCATAGGGGCGCAGCTTTTGCGCCTGCTCCAGCATCGCCAGCGCTTCGGCGATGCGCTCACCGCGCTCGACCCAGGAATAGCCGAGATGGTTGAGCAGCGAAGCCTCGGTCGGCGCCAGCTTGAGCGCCAACTGGAGATCGGCCTCGGCCGCCTTCCAGTCCTTGAGCTGTTCCTTGACCATGGCCCGGACATAGAAAAGACGCCAGTCGCGGGCGCGCGGCTCGCCCAGCGCTTCCGCGGCCCGGTTGAAGGCCTCAAGCGCCTGCGCATTCTTTTCGGAGGCGCGATAGGCATCGCCCATCATCCGCCAGACTTCGGAATCCTTGGGGTCGGCGGACGCCAGGCGGCGAAGTTCGACGATGGAGGCGTCATATTGTTCAAGCCGGGTCATGTCCAGCGCCATCGCCATCACCGCCATGCGGCGATAGGGCGAACCATTTTCCACCGCGCGATAGGCGATGATCGCGTCTTCAAACTTGCGCAATTGGTCGAAACGGTCGCCCAGCAGGATATGGCCCAGGGCGAAGCCGGGCCGCAAATGCAGCGCCATGCGCAGATAAAGCACCGACATGTCGGCGCTGGATGCATCGGTCAGCGAAGCGGCGAGCCCGAACAACGCTTCGGCGGCGCCTTCGGCCGGCGTCGACACCAGCGGCTCCGGCCTTGTGCCGGCCGCGATGCGTTGCAGGCCCGGCTCCACCACCGGCAGGAAGCCGCCCTGGTTCAGGTGCGTACGATAAAGACTTGCCGCATCGGGGCCGCGGCCGGCACGCTCCAGCATGCGGCCATAGGCTTCCACCACCCGCGGCGTCGCCTGGTTGCGCATCGCCTGCTTGTAGGCGCTTTCGGCCGCTTCGATCCGGCCCGCCTGTTCCGCCAGCAGCGCCATATGGAAGGCGGCGATGTTTTCCGCGCCCTTCTCGGCCGCCAGATTCTGCAGGTCCCTTTCCACCGCCGCCTGGTCGTTCATCGCCGAAGCAGCCCAGGCGCCGAGCAGCGAAACCGTCAGGCTGGTGAATGGACCGGCGGCGGATTGCGCGATGTGGCGGCGCGTGCCGGCATAATCCTTTTTCCGGAGCGCGATCACCGCCAGTGCCAGGCGCGCGTAGCGGTCGTCCGGCGTGGCGGCAATTACCTTCTCGCCCAGGAAGGACGCCGCGGCGAAATCGCCGGCGGTGGCGGAATAGAAGAAGGAGCGTTCCAGCAGGCTGGAATTGCCCGGATCGCGCCGCAGCGTCTCGCTGTAATAGCGGGCGGCGCTTTTCAAATCATTGTCGCTGGCGGCGAAACGCGCCGACAGATAGGTGGCGAAGGCGCCGCTGGGCTGGTTGAGGCCCGAGGGACGAAAGGTAAAAACCTCGTCGCGCGTGCCCATCGCGGAACAGCCCGCCAGGACCAGCACGGCACACAAGGACATACCAGCGCGCATCGTCACTCCTACATATTCACATAATTGGGACCGCCACCGCCTTCGGGCGTCACCCAATTGATGTTCTGCGACGGATCCTTGATGTCGCAGGTTTTGCAGTGCACGCAATTCTGGGCATTGATCTGGAAGCGCGGACCTCCAGCCTCTTCGACCACCTCGTACACCCCCGCCGGGCAGTAGCGCTGCGCCGGCTCCCCATATTCCGGCAAATTCACCGAAATGGGAATGGCCGGATCGCAAAGGTGCAGATGGACCGGCTGGTCCTCCTCATGGTTGGTGCCCGAGACGAACAGGCTGGACGCACGGTCGAAGGTCAGGGTTCCATCCGGCCTTGGATAGTCGATTTTCCGGCTTTCCGCCGCCTTGCGCAGGCAAGCATGGTCCGGGGCCCCATGGTGCAGGGTGCCGAAGATGGAAAATCCGAAAAGCTGGTTCATCCAGAGATCGAGGCCGATCAGGAAAATGCCCGGCAGGGTTCCGAAGCGCGACCAGAGCGGCTTGGCGTTGCGCACTTTCCAGAGATCGTGCGCCACCCAGCTTTTGGCATAGGCCGCTTCATAGGATACCAGTGTGTCGCCGGACCTGCCCGCGCCCAGCGCCGCGAAAGCCGCCTCCGCCGCCAGCATGCCGGTCTTCATCGCATTCTGGCTGCCCTTGATCTTGGGCACATTCACGAAGCCCGCGGCGCAGCCGATCAGCACGCCGCCCGGAAAGGCCAGCTTGGGCACCGACTGGGCGCCGCCTTCGGTGATGGCGCGCGCGCCATAGCCGACGCGGTGCCCCCCTTCCAGCATCGGCCGGATCGAAGGATGGGTTTTGACTTTCTGGAATTCGCCGAAAGGATCGAGCCACGGATTCTTGTAATTGAGATGCACCACCAGGCCGATGGAGCAGAGATTATCGCCCCAATGATACACGAAGAGCCCGCCACCGGTTTCATTGTCCAGCGGCCAGCCCATGCCATGGATCACCAGGCCCGGCTGATGCTTGCCCGGGGCGATCTCCCAGATTTCCTTCAGGCCGATGCCGTATTTCTGCGGCTCCCGCTCCAGGCCGAAATCCTTCAGCAGGATTTTCGAGAGTGATCCCCGCGCCCCTTCGGCGAAGAAAGTGTATTTGCCGCGCAGTTCCATGCCGGGCGTGAAGCCGTCCTTGCGGTGACCGTCGCGTGCAACGCCCAGATCGCCGGTGATGACGCCCTTGACCACGCCATCCTCGACGATCAGGTGGCGGGCGGGAAAGCCGGGATAGATTTCCACCCCCAAAGCTTCCGCCTGGGTCGCCAGCCATTTGCAGAGATTGGCGAGACTGACGGCATAGTTGCCGCGATTGGACATCAATGGCGGCATCAGGACATGCGGCAGCCGGAATGCGCGGGTGGCGGTGTAGAAATGGAAGCGGTCATCGCGCACCGGCGTCTCGACCGGGGCGCCCCTCTCCTTCCAGTCGGGGATCAGTTCGTTGAGGGCGCGGGGGTCGATGATGGCACCGGAAAGAATATGGGCTCCGATCTCGGAGCCTTTTTCCAGCAGGCAGACACTGACCTCGCGCCCCGCCGCTGCCGCCAACTGCTTCAATTTTATCGCCGCCGACAGGCCGGCGGGACCGCCGCCGACAATGACGACGTCATAGTCCATGCTTTCACGCCGGATCGTCTCGCTCATGGCGTTTTCTACACTGGTCAGGAGCCGGAAACAGCTTCTAATATAAAGGGTATGAGCGAGGATGCGCTTTCCACCTTGAACTGGCTGGTCGAAGCCGGCGCCGGCGAGGCCATCGGCGAGGCCCCGGTGAACCGGCTGGCCGCGTCGGCGCCCATGGCAGCACAACGCGTTGCGGTTCGGCCTGCCGCGCCGCTGCCCGCCATGCCGCTGCCCTCTATGCCGCTTGACAGCGACGCCATCGGCAGCGCCCAGGCCGCCGCCGCGGCGGCGAACGATCTGGTTGAACTCAAAGCCGCGCTGGAAGCCTATGACGGCTGTGCCCTGAAGCGCACCGCCACCAACACGGTTTTCGCCGACGGCACGCCGGCCGGCGGCATCCTCTTCATCGGCGAAGCGCCCGGCCGTGACGAAGACCGCATCGGCAGGCCCTTTGTCGGCCGCGCCGGCCAGTTGCTGGACAAGATGCTGCTCAGCATCGGACTGGACCGCAACGTCAATGCCTATATCACCAACGTGATCAACTGGCGGCCGCCCGACAATCGCGATCCCTCACTGGAAGAAGCGGCGCAATGCCTTCCTTTCCTGCGCCGGCACATCGAACTGGCCGATCCGGAACTGATTGTGCTGCTGGGCGCGGTGGCGGCGCGTCATGTGGTGGGTCTCTCCGAAGGCATCATGAAGATGCGCGGCCGCTGGCTGGAGTATCGCGTGGGAACTCGCATGGTTCCCCTGATGCCGACGCTGCATCCGGCCTATCTGCTGCGCCAGCCTGCCCACAAGAAGCTGGCATGGCGCGATTTGCAGGCGATCGCAGCCCGCATGGAAACAATCGGGTTGCCGCGAGTCCCGATGCGCGCTAACTAGTAGCGGTCGAAGGAAAATTTGCTTTGGGGCGTTAAGATTTATAAGCGGGGCGCATTAACGTTTGGCCTGATGTTGTTGCTTGCGGGAACCGCGAGCGCGCAGGAACAGACGCAATCCGTCGCAGCGCAAATATTGAGCGCCACCGATGTCGCCCTGTATCGCGAAAGCATTGCCGCCGCCCGCGCCGGCCAGATCACCAGATCGAAATCGCTCCTCGCCAAGGTCAGCGACACGGCGCTGCTGGGCTATGTCGAAGCCGAGCAGATATTGTCGCCCAAGGGGTCCCGCTCGACGCTGGCGCAACTGACCGGCTGGCTGAAGGATTATCGCGAACTCGCTATCGCCGACCGCATCTATCGCCTGGCGGTGCAGCGCTCCACCAGGACCGTGCGCCGCGCCGGCAAGCGCGTGCGGGTGGCGGTGGTCACCGGTATTCCCGCGCCCGCCGGTGTCGGCACCCGCAGCGGCGGCTTCGAGGATGCGGAGCTTCCCGAGCCCAGCCCGCGCGGCGAGGTCGGGCGCACCATCCTCCCCGGCATCCTGGCGGATATCAAGGACGGCGATCCCGACGCCGCCATCGGCAAGCTGGACAGCGTCCGCGCCACCGCCACGCCGACGGACATCGCCATTCTCTCGCACCGCATCGCCGCTTCCTTCCTGGCCGAAGGCCGCAACAGCGAGGCCTATGCGCTGGCGACATCGGTATCCGATCCCGCCGTGCCGCAACTGCGCTGGGACGCCGGCTTTGCCGCCTATCGCATGGGCCAGTGGGACAATGCCATCACCCATCTGGAAGCGCTGGCGCAGAGCGCGGCGGCACAGAACACGCTGCGCGCGCAAGGCGCCTTCTGGTCGGCGCGGGCGCATATGCGCGCCGGCGATCCGGCCCGGGTGGTCACCCTGCTCTCCTTCGCCGCCAAACAGAATCCCAGCTTCTACGGCATCATCGCCGAACGCGCCCTGGGCATCGACATCAAGACCGGCTTTTCCGATGCGGTGCTCACGGCATCCGGTTTCGCCGACCTGATGCGCGCCGGCGGGGCCCGCCGCGCCGTGGCGCTGTGGCAGACCGGCCTGACCGACTATGTCGGTCCCGAACTCAATCGCGCCTTTGTCCAGAATGACGAGCGGCGGGATCCGGCCATGGCGGCCCTGGCCCGCGCCATCGGCGTGCCCAATGTCGAGCTGCGCGCCAGCGAGAAAAGCGCGGCCCGCGGCGTCCTGCTGACCGGCCTGTTCCCGGTGCCGCCCTATGCCCCCGCCGACGGCTATCGCATCGATCATTCACTGGTGCTGGCTTTTGCCCGTATCGAAAGCCGTTTCCAGACGGGGGCGACCTCGCCGGTGGGCGCGCGCGGCCTGATGCAGGTGATGCCGGCCACCGCCAGATCGCTGGGCGTGAACGATCCCAGCACGCTTGATGATCCCAGCGTGGCGCTCTCCGTCGGCCAGAAATATATCGTGCAGTTGCTGGACAGTCTGGGCGGCAATCTGATGGCGCTGGGCGGTGCCTATAATGCCGGTCCCGGCGCCGTGAATCGCTGGCGCGAAACCAAGGCCGGCCGTGACGATCCGCTGCTGTTCGTCGAAAGCATCCCGGTGTTCGAGACCCGGTCCTATGTGAAGCGCCTGATGCTGTATCACTGGATGTATCGCCGCCGTTTCAATGAAGACACACCCAGCCTGGATCAGACGGCACGGGGCCAATGGCCGGTCTACCATGCTTCCAGCCGCGCCCTGCCGGTATTGACGGCATCTCCAGCGGCGGCGGCAGTCGCCGATCGCCCGGCGGCGGTACAGGTCACCAACTCTCAGCAATAGTCAGTTCAGAGCTTTGCCAGCACGCGCGACGGTATGCGCAGCATGTGAAGCAGCGGTAGCGCCATCGGCTTGAACCAGCCCTGCCGTGTGCGCGCCGTGTTGACGGCGCGGGCCCGCAGCCGCACCAGCCGGCGCCGGCTGATGCGGCGGACGATATCGGCATCTTCCAGCCGTTCCAGATCGTGATAACCGCCCAGCTTGCTGTAGAGCCGCCGCGGGATCAGCAGGCCCTGGTCGCCGTAAGGCAGCGCCAGCAACGAGCTGCGCAAGCCGGCCCGGACCTCAGCCCGCCGCGCGGAGGCATCGAAATCATCCAGCGCGAAACGGAAGACCGCGGCGCGCGGCCGTTCCGGCAACGCCTGTTGCAGGAAGGATTCCACCTCTACCTCCCAGCCGGGCTCCAGTGCCGTCTCCGGATGCAGGAACAGGATCCAGTCGCTGCGGGCGGCATCGGCGCCTGCCGCCAGCTGCGCGGCCCGGCGGCGCCCTGCCTGCACGATGTGGGCGCCCGCGCCGTCGGCAATGGTGACTGTGGCATCGGAAGAACCGCCATCGGCCACGATCACCTCCCGCACCACCCCGCGCACAGCCGGCAGGATCAGGCTGTCGAAGCAGCGTGGAAGCTGCCGCTCGGCGTTGAGGGTCGGGATCACGACACTGATCATGACGGTATCATGTCAGGACAGGCGGCCGGCGACAAAGCCCCCTGGGGTCGCAGCGGTAATCCTGCCCGCAAAAGCAGAAAACCCGGCCTTGAGGGCCGGGTTTTCCACTGAAGAGACCAAGGGTGTCAATCCTGGATCAGCAAATCACATCAACCTTCTGGTGCTCGGGCGGGCACACGGCACCGGCATCGAAGGCAATCATGCTGGCGCGATCTTCCAGCGCAAGCGCCGCCGAAAGGAAGAGCTCGGCATCCGCGAGATCGTCCGTCGTTTCCGCAAAAGTCCGCAATTTGGTTGCCAGCCCCAACAATGCGCGTAACTCCTGGGCTTTGCCCGAAGCCATAAGAATTGCCTGCATTTTCGTTCCATGCAGGAGCGCCTCTTGGCGCATAAGGTTCCCGGCGGCGTCCGGCACTTTCCGGTGGCGATGAAGAACCCGTTAACAGCATTGCTCGTGTTTGAGGCAAATGCACGTCTTTCACAAGGAAGAGGCCCCCGGCATGAAACCGGTCATATAGGATAGGATCATGTCCGCCGCCCCCATCGAAAGGCAACCATGGCTGCCTTCGCAACGGCGACGGCAAGCGAAATTGCCCCTGCGGGGGTGATGCTATATCTACTGCCCCCTCGAAAATCTCAGAGTTGAGCATCGCCATGGCAAAAGCCATTCACAGCATGATCCGCGTCTTGGACGAAGCCCGCGCCGTCGCTTTCTACGACACCGCGCTGGGCATGAAGGTCGTGGAGCGCAAGGACTATGAAAGTTTCACTTTATTGTATCTGCGCAGTGAGGACGGCCCCTTCGAGCTGGAGCTGACCGTCAACAAGGGCCGGGTCGAGCCCTACGATCTGGGCAACGCCTATGGCCATCTCGCCGTGGCGGTGGACGATCTGGCGGCCGAGCACAAGCGCCTCGTCGCGGCCGGCCTCAAGCCTACCGACCTGAAGGCGATG
>DATFFI010000073.1:0-3089 GCA_035250225.1 Rhizomicrobium sp.
CATTCCTCATGGCCTACAACTTCGCCAAACGGCTCAAAACCCTCAGAGGCCTCACATCCTATGAGTACATCTGCAAAGTCTGGACGACGCACCCAAAACGGTTCAGGTTAAACCCGCTTCACCACACCCTGGGACTAAACAGCTAGGGCATGCGGCTTCTCCCCCGGCAAGTCTCCCTGGCCGTCTTCCGGATCCATATCGAAAATGGACTGGCGGTGGCGGTGGGCGTCGGCCTGACCGGCCTGCTGGCAGGCGGCGCCCTGGGGCTGGACGCGGCGCTGGCGGCCATGTCGGGCGCGATCTGCGTCAGCGTCACCGACCAGCCCGATCCTTTGCGGCAGAAGCCCTGGCTGATCGGATTCGCGCTGGCCGCGACCTGTTTCTTCAGCGCCCTGTCCTCGGCGACGCAATTCGACCGCACCGCCTTCATCCTGGCCACGGCGTTCCTGGGCCTTTTCGGCGGACTGGTCACCGTCTATGGCAAACGCTCCATCAACATCGCCACCACCGCGATCCTGGCCTTCGTCTTCGCCATGGCCGAGCAATTCCAGGATGGCGGCCAGGCGCTGGATCATTTCGTGCTGGTGGCCTGCGGCGCCATTCTCTACGCCACCTATGCGCTGGTGGCCGCGACGCTGTTCGACGATCGCGCCCGGCGATTGCTGCTGGCGGAAGCCATGCGCGCCTTCGTGGTCTATCTGCGCGCCAAGGCCGCGCTCTACAATCCCGACAGCGAAGGCCCTGCCGCCTTCCGCTCCCTGATCGAGGCCCATTCCGACCTGGCCGACCGGCTGCAGGCGGCGCGGGATTCGCTCTATGCCCGCCGTGGCAACGCGCTGCAGAAAAAGCGCATCGATGTCCTGATCGCGCTGCTCGACCTGTTCGAGACCGTCCTGTCCAGTGATGCCGATATGGAGCTGCTGCGCCATGCCAGGGCCCGCGACCTGCTCTGGCGCTTCAACCAGTGCATCCACCTGATCGCCGACGAAGTGGAGCGCCAGACCCTGGCGCTGCGCGATTCCAAGGCGCGCGTGACACCCCGGCGGCATGAGACGGAAATCACCGCCCTGGTCGAAGCGGTAAGGGAGGCGCGGGCCGCGGCGCCGAATGACGAAGAGCTCTTCGCCTTTACCGCCACCGCGACCAAGCTGGCGCTGGCGGACCAGCATGCCGCCGCCCTGGGCCGGGCCCTGGACAAGGCGACGCCACCGTCGCACATCGCCGGCGAGCTGGATCTGTCCCTGTTCCGCCAGGACACGCCGCATAGCCTCGGCGTGCTGCTGCGCCAATTCCGTTGGCGCTCGCCTGCCCTGCGCTATGGCATCCGATTGGCGCTGGCGATGACGGCGGGCTTTGCGCTGACGCTGGTCTTTCCGGCCATCGCCCATGCCAACTGGATCCTGCTGACCATCGCCCTGATCATGCGCGCCAATTACAGCGTGACGGCGCAGCGGCGCTGGGACCGTATCACCGGCACGCTGATCGGTTGCGCCCTGGCGGTCATCTTCCTTTCTTTCCTGCCGCAGCCGGCACTGCTGTTTCTGATCGTTCTGGCGGTCGGGACATCCCATGCCTATGGCGGTATCGCCTATCGCATCACCGCCATCGGCGCCTCGGTCTCTTCGTTGCTGCTGCTGCATTTCGTCGATCCCCAGCCCTTGTTCGTGGAGCGGATCATCGACACGCTGATCGGCGCGGGACTGTCCTGGGTTTTCAGCTTCCTCTTGCCGCATTGGGAGAAGTACGACCTGCCCGGCATCGTACGCGGATTGCTGGAGGCCGACGCGGCCTATGCCGATGCGGTGCTGCGCCGCCAGCCCGCCTATGCGCAGTACCGGCTGGGACGGAAGAAAGCTGTCGATGCGGTGGCGGCGCTGGCCGGCGCGCTGCGCCGGCTGTCCGACGAACCCAATGTCAATCGCCGCACCCTGGCGGCGCTGGGCGAGTTGCTGGGCGCCAACTACCTGCTGGCGTCGGATCTTTCCTCCATGCCGGTGCTGCTGAAGCTGCGGGGCGGGGAAATGTCGGCAGAGGCCGATAGCGCCATCGGCGCGGCGCGGGAGCGCGTGATGACGCTGCTGGCGCAGAATGGCGCGGAGCATGCCGAACCGCCCTCGTCACAGCGCAACGGGTTTCACGACCTGCAAGGCGACCGGGCAGAGGACGTGCTGGCACGGCGGCTGGCGCATATCGAACAGGCGGCGCAGAAAGTGGCGCGGCTGGCGGCCCGGCCGGTGCTCGAACGGATATAGCCCCACAGTTGGCTGCAGCTCGTTATGGGTCTGCACGCATTCAATTCCCTCTCCCCTTGAGGGAGAGGACGCAAAATCTTGCGCTTGGCGGAGCGCAGCGCAGCCAAGTGCTTAGATTTTGCTGGTGAGGGGTACGTTCGCGGCCACTCACCCCTCACCTGAAAAATCGGCGGGTTGAGCGCCGCTGCGCGTCGCTAACCCGGTGATTTTTCTTCCTCTCCCTCAAGGGGAGAGGAAGGGATGTGACAATGGCGCTAATGCCCGTCGTCGGACCAGTGCGGCGGGTCACTGATCAACTTGATCACGCCAAACGTCTTGCCCACCGCGACCAGTTGCGGATTGGAGCCGTTGCGGGGCGCGCTGCTGATCTTGTGCTCATTGCCGTCGAAATCGATGATCTTGAGCGTACCCTGCCAGCCGATGGTCATGTCGACGGCGCGGCGCTGGGTGTGACGGCTGACCAAGGCAGCCGGAAACTTGATCTCATACTTCGCCATCATCGCCTTGGCTGCTGTCTTGGCGGCGACGCTGTTACCTTTGTGGGTCCAGTCGATATCGACGCCCGCCATTTTCGGCACGGTGGCGGGGTCCTGGCCGGAATTGCCGATCATGCAGCACCAGTGCATCAGATAGGCGCGCTCCGATGGACGATAGGTGGCGGCGACGGAGATGGTGGCGCCGCCCTTCTTCATGGCGGAAACGAACGCCTTGCAGCTATCGCCGAAGTCCGGCAGCAGGTCATCCAGCTTGTTGCTGGCGGGAAAGCGCGCGCACCATTGCGGACCCGAAACTTCTGGCATTCTACCCCCTTCGAGAGCATCGGCCAGGAGTTGCCTA
>DATFFI010000074.1:0-4208 GCA_035250225.1 Rhizomicrobium sp.
GGGCGGGCTGCCCTTGCTCTTGCGGGCTCGAATCCTGAAGAGGGGCCGCCATTAACGCCTTCCGAAAACTGGGAAAAGAACGGCCGGAGTTTAGGGGGGCAGCCCCCATAGTCAACCGGCGGTTTGGGACGGGTCCGGTATCGCTTTGCCGCACGCCTTGCGGCACTCTCAAAGCCGTGGGGAAAGCTGCCGAATCGATGATGCCGAAAGCGGGCGCGCCGCCCTTCACCCTGATTCCGGCGCTGCTGCTGCTGACGCCGCTGCTGCTGGGCGTGGCGGTCTGGAACGGCTTCCCCTTGGTCTTCTATGACACCGGCGCCTATATCGCGCAGGGCCTGGCGGGCGCTTTCTTCGTGGAACGCTCGCCGATCTATTCCCTGTTGCTGCCCGCCACCGGCGCCTTTCTCAGCCTGTGGCTGACGGCGGCGGCGCAGGCCCTGATGACCGCCTTCCTGATCTGCGAACTGGCGCGGGCGGTGGCGCCGCGCTTGTCGCTCGGCCGGTTGCTGGCGATCGGCATCGCCCTGATGCTGCTCACCGGCATCGGCTGGTATGTCGGCCAGATCGAACCGGACTGTTTCACGCCGCTGGTGGTGCTCGGCAGCTATCTGCTGCTGTTTCATCTTGAGGACATGACGCGCGGGCGCCGCATCGCCACGCTCCTGATCACGGGGCTGGCCGTGGCAACCCATCCCTCGCATATCGGCCTGATCGGCGGTTTGTTGATTTGCGCCGCCGTCTTGCTGTTGGCGCGGCGCCGGCTGCCGGAACTGCCGCAGCCGCGCATCTTGCATTGCGCCGGCGCGCTGCTTCTGTCGATCGCGCTGCTGGTGGCGGCGAATTACGGCTTTACCCGCGAAATCTTCGTCTCCCGCGCCGGTTCGGTCTTCGTCCTGGCGCGGCTGATGCAGGACGGCATCGTGCAACGGCTGATGACCGATACCTGCCATCCGGCGGGCCAGCCGCAGCCCTATAGTCTTTGCGCCCACAGAAACCGCATGCCGCGCAACGCCAATGCCTGGCTGTGGGGCGAGCACAGTCCCTTCCGCGTGATCGGGGGCTTCAAGCGCAGCGACGGCGAATATGGCCGCATCGTCCGCGACAGCCTGGTGCGCTATCCGATGATGCATTTGCGGGCCGCGGTCCTCGAATCGGCGCGCCAGTTCGGCCAGTTCAAGACCGGCGACGGCATCGAATCGCAGCAGGCGATCCTGGAGCGCAGTTTCCGCGAGGCCATTCCGCGCCAGTTGCCCGCCTATCTGGCCGCCCGGCAGCAGAATGAAGTCATCCGTTTCCGCACCCTCAACCTGGTCCATGTGCCGGTGGGCGTCCTGTCGCTGGCCGGCCTGGCCATGCTGCTGCACCATGCCGCCCGGCGGCGGCGCTGGCGTGAGGTGGCGCTGCCCGCCACCGTGCTCCTGGCCCTGTTCGGCAACGCCATCATCTGCGGCACCTTTTCCAATCCGCATGACCGCTACCAGTCCCGCCTGATCTGGGTGCCGGTCCTGGTGTTGTTGCTGGCCCGTGCCAGGGACCCGAAAGCATTGCAGCCGATGCCAGAATCCGGCACTTAGGGCCCGTTGCATCGCCGCCGCGTTGCCTACGCTGTCGCTAGGCAACTCCTGGCCGATGCTCCGGAGTTGGTTATGAGTGCGCTGATCGCCCCTTCGATTCTCTCCGCCGATTTCGCCCGCCTGGGCGAGGAAACGGCCGCGGTGACGGCGGCGGGGGCGGACTGGATCCATGTCGATGTGATGGACGGCCATTTCGTGCCCAATATCACCATCGGCCCGGCGGTGGTGAAGGCGCTCAGGCCCCACTCGGCCAAGCCCTTCGACGTGCACCTGATGATCGCGCCGGTCGATCCCTTTATCGAAGCCTTCGCGGCGGCGGGCGCCGATCACATCACCGTACATCCCGAAGCCGGTCCGCATATTCATCGCACGCTGCAGCTCATCCGATCCTTGGGGAAAAAGGCGGGCGTGGTCCTCAATCCCGGCACGCCCATCGCCGCGATCGACAATCTGCTCGACCTGGTCGACCTGATCCTGATCATGAGCGTCAATCCCGGCTTTGGCGGGCAGAGCTTCATCGATGGCCAGCTGCGCAAGATCGAGGCGACGCGCAAGCGCATCGACGAATTTGAGAAGAGGGACGGCCGCCGCATCGAGCTGGAAGTGGATGGCGGCATCAATCCCGAGACGGCGAAGCGCGCCGTTGCCGCCGGCGCCACCGTGCTGGTGGCGGGTACCGCCGTGTTCCAGGGCGGCGCTTCCCGCTATGCGGCGAATATCACCGCCCTCAGGGGCTGACAGCGTGAAAGCGAACGCGCTGCTGCCGCTGCTGCCGGAAATGGCGGGCGCGGCTGCCTTTCGTGGCCTGACGCCGCTTCGCATTCTCCTGCGCCGCAACTGGTTCTATCGCCGCCTGCTCCAGGGCCAGCTCGCCGATCATTTCGCCGTGCAGCCTTACGACGCGCTGCCGCGCCGGCTGGAGGATGCCGATGCCTTGCTGCGCGGCCGTTTCCGCTTCCATGGCGAAACCGTCGATGTCCGCGAGGGCCAGTCCGTGTTCGACATCAAGCCGCCCAGTGCCGCCTGGGCCGCCGCGCTGCATGGCTTCGACTGGTTTCCGGCCCTGTCCACCGCGGGCGGCGACAATGCCCGCAAGCTGGCGACCAACCTGATCGCGCAATGGGTCAAGCGCCATGGCCGCTATTCCGAGCCGGTCTGGTCGCCCGAAATCATGGCGCGCCGCCTGGTTCACCTTTTCTGCCATGGCCGCATGGTCGTTCCCAATTCCGAGATGACCTGGCGTTCGCGCCTGTTCGTCTCGCTGCGCGAGCAGGCGAAGATGCTGGAACGCAGCTGGAATGAAGCGCCTGCCGGTCTGCCGCGCCTGCATGCCGCCGCGGCGCTGGCGCTATCCGGCGCCTGCATGGATGACAGTACCAAGCGCCTGGATGCGGGGCTGGCGGCTTTGGAAGGCGAGGTCGACAGCCAGATCCTGCCCGATGGCGGTCATCTCAGCCGCTCGCCGGAAGCTTTGCTCTCGGCCTGGCGGCACATGATGATGGTGCTGGAGACGCTGGCTTCGCTCAACCTCGAACCGCCGCACGGCATACGCAATGCCGCCGACCGCGCCGCCACGATGATACGCTTTTTCCGCCATGGCGACGGCGCGCTGGCGCTGTTTCAGTCGGGGCTGGAAAGCGATGCGCGCATGGTCTCGGGCCTTCTCGCCCGGGACGAAGTGCGCGGTGCGCCGTTCCATCATGCTCGCCATTCCGGCTATCAGCGCCTGGCCAGCGCCCGTTCGCTGATGCTGATGGATGTGGGCAAGATCCAGCCGGGCGAATATGCCCGCACCGGCCATGCCGGTTTCCTGGCGTTTGAATTCAGCTCGGGCGACAGCCGCGTCGTGGTCAATTGCGGGGCAGGGGGCATTGCCCATCGCAGCTGGAATGCGGCGTTGCGCGCCACCGCCGCCCATTCGACCGTCACCGTCGGCGACGCCTCCAGCGCCGGCGTCCTGCCGCCCGGCCCGGCGCGCGACCTGTTGGGCCCGCGCCTCATTCCCGGACCGACGGAAGTGGTTTCGCGGCGCGTGGAAACCACGCAGGGCTGGACCGTGGAAGCCAGCCATGACGGCTATGGTCATAGCTTCGGCCTGCGCCATGAGCGGCAGGTGACGCTGTCGCCTCAGGGACTGATGCTCACCGGCCGCGACCGGCTGATCGAGACCGGGCGGCAGGTGCCGCAGGAGAATTTCGCCGTCCGTTTCCATATCCATCCCGATGTGCGGGTCTCGCGCCTGGAAGGCGGCGGCGTGCTGCTCAAGCTTTCCAATGGCGAGGGCTGGCGCTTCCGCGCCGGCGGCGGCCTGCTGGAGGTGGAGGAAAGCATCTATCTGGGCGGGGGCATTGTCCGGCGCACCAGCCAGTTGGTGATTTCCGGCGCCTTGAAGGAAGCCCAGACCGAAATCGCCTGGGTCTTTGAGCAGATTGTCGCGTAAAGCGACCCGTACAAAGCCGCACGGGCCGGTCCGCTTTGCGACGCAAAGTTGATAGAATTTACGCTAACCCTTTGCCGCAGCGTCCCTGATCCTTGTCCCGCTTCGCAAAGGGGACATCATGACCGACACGCTCGCCGCCATTCACGCCACGTTGCCGTCCGGACGCGCCGCCGGGCCCAAGGCCCTGCTGATCG
>DATFFI010000075.1:0-20421 GCA_035250225.1 Rhizomicrobium sp.
GATGTTGCCGACTATATCGAGCGGCTGATCGGTCAGGCGCAGATCGAGGGAATCGACCTGTCGCGGCAGTCGAACGAAGGGGTGAGGGCGGCATGACGACACTGGGAGAAATTCTGGGTCAGTTGCATGACCGGGAAGAAATTTACGGCTTGCTGCTAGAATCCGGCAACGCGGACCTGGTCGCCAGGCTGGACGAGAAAGCCCACGCCACGTCCGACGATCCCTGTGGCGTCGCCCTCAAGGCGGTGCATGCCTTCACAAACCGAGCCGATGAAGAAGCTTGGGTGAAGCTCATGGGTTGTATTCGGAATTCTCAGTCGCCCGCGGGCGCGTGCCTGGGCGAGATGATCACATGGTCCATGACCCACTAGAAGGCGCCGGGCGCAAAGCCCCGGTTCTGGGCGCGATCCTCGTCGGGGGCGCCTCGCGGCGTTATGGCCATGACAAGGCGATGGCACGGCTGGACGGAATCCCGATGGTGCAACACGTTGCGGCGCGGGTTGCCGGCCAGGTTTCGATGCTCGCCGCCAGCGGCGCTGGCCGTCCGGGGCTCGATCTTGCCGTTATTCCGGATGCCGTGCCCCATGGCGGTCCGTTGCCGGCGCTGCTGTCCATCCTCACCTGGGCGGGCGAACACAAGTTCGAACTGGTCGCGACATTCTCCTGCGACACGCCATTTCTGCCCTCCGATCTGGTCATGCGCCTGCGCCGGGCGCTGGAACCGAACCGCGATTGCGCCGTGGCGCTTCATGGTGGCGCCGCACACCCGACCTGCGCCTTGTGGAAGATTTCGGCGTTGCCAAAAATCCAGGCGGCTTTTGACTCGGGCGTTCGCAGCCTGCACGGCGCGCTGGCCCACCTTACGACGTGTGCCACGGATTTTTCGGACTCGGACGGTGGTCCCGGCGGCGATCCCTTCTTCAATATCAATTCCCCGTCCGACATGGCCGAGGCGCAGGCATGGATTGACCGGCCCGTGGAAAGCGCCCGGACCACGGACCGGATGACGCGCGGCAAGCCGATGGTGGACCCATTCGGCCGGGTGGTGGATTACCTGCGCGTCTCGGTGACCGATCGCTGCAACCTTCGCTGCACCTACTGCATGAGCGAGAATATGCGCTTCTTGCCCAAGGCTGATCTTCTCAGCCTGGAGGAGATCGACCGGCTCTGCACCCTCTTCATCGAAAGGGGGGTGACGCATTTGCGCCTGACCGGCGGTGAGCCGCTGATGCGCCGCGGCATCATGAAACTGGTGAACAATCTTTCGCGTCACCTCGACAGCGGTGCGCTCCAGGAACTGACCCTGACAACCAACGGCGTGCGATTGCGCGAGTTTGCCGCTGATCTTGCCGCGGCTGGGGTGCGGCGGATCAACGTCTCGCTGGATAGCCTGGACCGCGCGAATTTCGCGCGCATCGCGCGCGGCGACAGGCTGCCCCAGGTGCTGGACGGTATTGCCGCGGCGCAGGATGCTGGCCTGCTGGTCAAGATCAACACCGTCGCTCTGAAGCGCGACAATGCCGCCGAGCTGTCGCATCTGGTCCAGTGGGCCCATGCGGGCGACATGGACATCACCCTGATCGAAACCATGCCGCTGGGTGAGGTGGATGAGGACCGCACCGACCAGTTCCTGTCGCTGGCCGACGTGCGGCGCGACATGGAATCCTACTGGACGCTGACCGAATTGCCGGAGCGCACCGGCGGTCCCGCGCGCTATGTGCGCGTGGCGGAGACCGGGGGCAGGCTGGGCTTCATTACGCCTCTTACCCATAGTTTCTGCGATACCTGCCGGCGCATGCGCGTCACCTGCACCGGGACGCTCTTCATGTGTCTGGGGCAGGAAGCGGCGGTGGATCTGCAGGCGCCGTTGCGCGGCGGCGCGGGCGACGGTGCTGTTCACGAAGCGATCGACCGAGCCGTGGCTGCGAAACCCAAATCGCACGATTTTCTGCTGCCGGTTCGCGGTGCAGCGCCGGCGCTCGGGCGCCACATGTCCATGACGGGAGGGTGAATGTTAAAACTGGTATTCCTCGGCAAGCTCAGCGATGTGGCGCCGGCAAATTTTGCTCAGGTAGATCCTCCGCGTGAGGTGAGAACCCTTTCATACTTGGTCGTGTGGCTTTCAACAATGGAACCTTTGCTAGGGCGGGCGATGGCGGCGACGATTACGCGTCTCGTCGTTAATCAGTCCGTGACGCACGATCACTCCCTCCCTCTCGCCGATGGCGACGAGGTCGCCTTCCTCCCGCCCATGAGTGGAGGCTGAGATGCTAATAAAAATCGTACCGGAAGCATTCGACCCCCAGGCGCAAGTTGCGAAATTTGCGGCGGGACGCGCCGATGCTGGCGCCCTGGTAAGTTTCGTGGGGCTGTGCCGCGCCAGGACGGACGGGGTTCCCGTTCAGGAACTGCGCATAGATCAGTACCCGGACTTTACGGCTAAGGAAATTGGTCGTCTGGCCGAAGACGTGAGCCTGCGCTGCGATTGTCCTGACCTGCTGGTGGTGCATCGTGTTGGCGTCATTGCGCCGGGCGAAGCGATTGTCTTGGTGGCGGCGCTTGCGGCCCATCGGGAAAACGCCTTTGAAGCGGTGCGCATGTTGATGGATTACCTCAAGACGGATGCGCCGTTGTGGAAGCAGGAATCGGGCCCGCAGCGCAAGCGCTGGATGGAACCTCGTGCGGAGGACCGTGCACGGCGGGCAGCACTGGAAAAGGAGATTGTGTGAACGTACAATTGGCGCCGCCGGGTGGCGGGCGCATCGACAGTGACATACCATTTCGCGGATTGCGAATTGCAGTATTGACAGTCTCTGACACGCGCGATGAGGAAAGTGACACGTCGGGCAGGTTGCTCGCGGATCGCGTCACGCGAGACGGCCATGTGCTGGCGGGCCGCGTGATTGTCAAGGATGATGTTACCAGCATCCAGAAACAAATCCTCGCGTGGAGCGTCGATCCCGCCGTGGATGTGGTTGTCTCCACCGGGGGAACGGGCCTGACGGGCCGCGATGTGACCCCGGAAGCCGTGCGCCCCCTGTTCGACAAAGCCATTGAGGGCTTTGAAACGGTCTGGCACATGACCAGTTTTCAAACCGTGGGCCTTTCTACCATGCAAAGCCGCGCCTGCGCTGGGCTGGTAAATGGCATGCTGGTCTTTTGCCTCCCGGGTTCCAACGGCGCCTGCAAAGTTGGCTGGGACCGCGTAATTCGCTGGCAACTCGACAGCCGACACCGTCCCTGCAATCTGGCAGAATTAATTGCTCGCTTCACGGAGGCATAGATGGTGGGCGAACTCACCCATCTTGATCATAGCGGCCAGGCGCGGATGGTTGATGTCGGCGGCAAGCCGGTGACCATGCGCGAGGCGCTGGCCGAAGGACAAGTGCAGATGTCGCCGGAAACGCTTAGAAAAGCGCTGGCTGGGGATTCTAAAAAGGGCAGCGTACAGGCCGTTGCCGAATTTGCCGGAATCATGGCGGCCAAGCGCACCGCGGAATTGATCCCGCTCTGCCACCAGATCGCGCTCAGCAGTGTGACGGTGGAGATCAACGCCGATAAAGCCGCCCGCGCATTAAAGGTGACGGCGCGCGCGAAAACCACAGGGCAGACTGGCGTGGAGATGGAAGCTCTGATGGCGGTCGCTATCGCGTGTCTCACGATATATGACATGCTTAAGGCGTCCGATCGCTCCATGGTGATCGACAGTATAACTCTGCTGGCAAAAAGCGGCGGCGCGTCGGGTGATTATCGCGCACGCTAGAGATCCAATGAATACTGAGGCACCCAGAAATAGTGCATCAGCCTGTAGGTCCGCGATTTGGCTCTGATCTGTGGCGATCAGGGCCGAATCATGAATACGACCAATCTGCTCTCGCAGGCGGGCTGTTTCTTGCTTGATAAGGAAGAGGCAGAAGCCCTCTTACAAATGATTCGTGATCACGTCGCTCAGGAATAGTACCCCTCTGCCCGGCGGGAAGGCGTCTCAGAAGCCGACTTTGAGAGAATTAGGCCGGCGTTCGTCTAGCCGGGCCTGCAGCATATCGAGCCAGCCAACCTGGACGGCTAGCGCGGGAGCTGGGAGCCGACACCGCTCGTCCTTGCCTGAAATACGAAATAATTTTAGATCTGAAATGACGGTTTGCTTAGTTTCCGCCATGGTTCGCGGGCGTCCGGACAAGTTGTTGTTATCGGTGTTGGTGTTTGCTTGAGATGCCAAAAATATCTGTGGTATATCAAGTCACTAGACTCGAGTTGTGAGTCCTCTTCTGGGCACCAATAAAATTTTGCAAGTTAAATCAACGAGTTAGAAGGGGTCGAAAACTGAGGTTTTCGGCTTTTTTCATATGCGCTTGTTGATTTTGCTAACAAAACTAGCGCTCCACCAAAACGCTCTGTTGGTATTTTTGTTGGTATCTGCGCAAAGGCGGCGTCGGCGGATACCATCAATCAATACTTTGTTGAAACGCAGATCACGCAAAGGCTTACGGCGAAATTTTGCTAGTGTGAGCGCAATAGCGGCGCGGCAGTTCGAGTCCCTTAAGCGGACTCGACCCTCGCGGCCATCAATTACATCATCGAATGGTAGAAGAGTGCTGTAGCGGACGCGCGCTATTCAACGCGATAAGCGGATGCAAGCCGAGGCATTTATCGTGTTACGCCTCACGCAATCTTTTTGGGCCGCCCATGGGTGGCGCGCGGCCCAAAGTGGTCGTGGAAGATGATGGCGCCCTATGGATCGCGAAATTCAACGTCCCCCAGGATGACAAGTGGAACTATGCGCGCGTTGAACACGCGATGCTCACGCTGGCAAGATCGGCTGGTCTCAACGCCTCCGAAAGCCGGGTCGTTCAGGTCGGAGACCGCGACGTTTTGCTGGTCAAGCGGTTTGATCGCGAACACGCCAATGCGGGATACCGCCGCGCGCGGATGGTGAGCGAGTTGACCTTGCTGCGCTCAGAAGACTCCCACCAAGATCGCGCTCGCTGGTCCTACATACTACTGGCTGAGGAGATTCGTCGTGCCAGCGGGGAAGCCAAACGGGATGCGAACGAGCTCTTTCGGCGCATGTGCTTCAATGCGCTGATTTCCAACACCGACGATCACCCCCGCAATCACGCCATGATTGCGATGGGAAAGCCTTGGCGGCTTTCTCCGGCTTACGATCTGGTTCCGGCACCTGCCATTAGTCTGGAGAGGCGTGATTTGGCTCTCATCTGTGGCGACCAGGGCCGGATCATGAATACGACCAATCTGCTCTCGCAGGCGGGCCGTTTCTTGCTTGAAAAAGGAGAGGCAGAAGCTCTCTTACAAAAGATGCGCGATCACGTCGCACAGGAATGGTACCCTTCCGCCCGGCGGGAAGGCGTCTCAGAAGCTGACTGTGAGAGGATTAGGCCGGCGTTTGTTTATCCCGGTCTTGACTTGGAGCATGTCGAGCCAGCCAACCTTGGCGGTTAGGGAAAGTGACAAGAGGAAGATTGCTACGCGGGTGTGGTGACGACCTATCGCGTGACCTCGATTTCCTGATTGATGACGGCGCTCTCTACGAAGTTGCCCCAGTGCCCGAACAGTAGAATCGTGAATTGTGTCGCTTCCATCCGGTCCCCACAGCGTCAGTACAAATGCGACCTCTTGCGGCGGCACTTCAGAGTGATGAGCAATGCCGAACTGATATGTAGATGTCGTCTGAGCTGAGTCCTTCCAGGTGCAACGTGCATGGCGTCCGCGTGCATAGCGGAAGTTCGGGGCATTTGGGGAGTCGGCTCCCGTCGGAACCGGGCCATTCGCGATCGGCCAGCGGAACGGTCAAAAATAGCCAACTATGCAAGAAAATGCAATAAAATCAGTTGGTAGTACGTTTGTTCCATCGGCCAATTTAGGGTTGACTTATCCCACTCGAAGGTACAAAAGATCGGCCAACAGAATGGCCATTATCGGCCAATTGTGAAGTATTTGTATGTTAATACAGTGGCTTATATCTACCATGGATCGGCCAAATGTCTGAAACGCCAGCCCGCATCGAACCCGCCCGGCTTGAAGACGTCGGACCCGATTTAACCGACCTCGTGGCGGAATTGTCTTCCGCCACGGAGAGCCTGGGGAAGGGGCTGCATCCTGCAACCGCAGCCCATCTGGCCGAACTCGTGCGGATCATGAACACCTACTACAGCAACTTGATCGAGGGTCATCACACACGCCCGCGTGACATTACCCGCGCGTTGGAAGGCGATCTTGATGCCGATCCGGCGCGACGTAACTTGCAGATCGAAGCCGCAGCCCACGTTCGGGTGCAGGCCAAGATCGATGCCATGGGCCAGCGTCACGAATTGCCGGAGCCGGCAAGCCAGGACTTCATCCGCTGGCTACACCGGGAATTCTACGAAGGCGCTTCGGAAGAAATGCTCACCATTAAAGGCGCTGACCGCTCATTTCTCATGCAGCCAGGCGAATGGCGGTCAAGGCCCGAACACGATGTCGCGGTGGGACGCCATATCCCGCCGTCAAGTGATCGCGTACCGGCATTCATGGAGTATTTTGATAAGCGATACGCGCTCGGTGCCCTAGGCAAGGGTACAAAGATACTTGCCATTCCCGCAGCTCACCACCGGTTCAACTTCATTCATCCATTCCCCGACGGCAACGGCCGGGTGAGCAGGCTCATGAGTCACGGCATGAGCTATTACGCAGGGATCGACGCCAATGGGCTGTGGTCGATCTCCCGCGGTTTGGCACGCGGCCTGAACAGCCGCGGCGATTACAAGCGCATGATGGACAACGCCGACACCCCACGCCAGGGAGACCGGGACGGACGGGGCAATCTTTCCGAGCGAGCACTGAGGGAATTCACGCATTGGTTCCTTTCGGTGTGCTTGGACCAGGTCAAGTTCATGACTTCACTGTTCGAACTCGACACGCTCGGCAAACGACTGCGCACCTATGTCGAGAAAAGCGAAACCCTCAAGCTTGAAACCGCATTCATCTTGGAAGAAGCGTTGGTGCGGGGCGAAGTGGAGCGTGGCGCCGCACCGCGTCTCACGGGCCTGAAGGAGCGGACAGCCCGCCGTTTGCTCAATGACGCCATTGAGGCCGGGCTCCTGGCTTCGGAAACGCCGAAGTCTCCAGTTTCCCTGCGATTTCCTGAAGATGCTCTGGAGGGTGTCTTCCCCAAGCTCTATCCACAAACCTGATTTGGTGAGGCGGCGGAAATTCATGTAAAGCAGCAGGAAAATCACCACCAGGGTGACCGGCACCACCATCCTAGCCGCCGCGCGCTGCAGATACTCGAACTGACCGCTCCATTCGACATGCGCGCCGGGCGGCAGCTTTACCTGTTCCTGGACGGCCTTGCCAGCCCGGCCGCCAGGCGCGTAACAGGAAAATCAGCGCCGCGCAGGAAAGCCCAAGCACCAGGGCGGCAGGATTGAGACTCGGGAGGGTGGCGGCCAGCGCCGCCAGCTTAGGCAGAAGCGGTCCGGGCTCACCGTCCGGGAGTGTCAGGCCGCCCAGATCCCGGAGCTGGCTTGCCAGAATGACGATGGCGATGGCGGCGGTGAAGCCGACCGCCACCGCATGCGGGACGTGCCGGATCAGGCTGCCGATCCTGAGCATTCCCGCCAGCAGCAACATCGCGCCGGAGAGAAAGACGGTCAGCAACAGGCCATCCAGGCCGAAGCGTGCCACCGTGGCCGCGACCAGAACGATGAAGGCACCGGCCGGTCCGCCGATCTGGTAGCGGCTTCCCCCCAGCGCCGAGACCATCACGCCGCCGATGATGGCGGCATAAAGCCCCCGTTCGGGTCCGACGCCGGACGCGACGGCAATGGCCATCGAAAGCGGCAGCGCCACCACCGCCACGGTCAGTCCTGCCGTCGCGTCCCGGCGCAGCTTTTCCAGCCCGTACCCTTCCTGGAAGGCCGTGATCAGCTTGGGGCGATAAAGATGTACCGTGGAGGCGCCATCGGGCATGGTCAGACGGCCAGGGAGTGGGCGTTTCTAACCCCAGGATACCGGTCGAAACCGGATACGCGCCAGCCGCGCGGCGGACATGGACCTTATCTCCGCCGCCTGGGCTGTATGAGCCGTGTCCCCTTGATGGTAGCTGATTGGGGGAGGCGCCTATCGATTGGATCCAGGCGGCCGGCGCGAAACCCTTGGATTCACGGCTCTTCACCCCGCGCCCCTTCATTTAGGGGGGAATACGGCGCCGTGCCGCTCTGCTCATACTTGAAGGCAAATAACGGCTCTTGTGGTGGGTTGCGTGTCTGCGGAAGGAGAAGAATGTCTGTTCGGGCGGGCGGAAATGCCGCCGCGCCGCGAGGTTTCCGACAGCGCGCTGGAGGCCTTTATCCTGATGCTGGCCTATCTGGGCCGGCCCGCCGATGCTGCCCAGTTCCGCCATGCCATGGGCAAGGGTTCGGAAGCCTTCGGGCTTGACGACCTGCTGGTCCTGGCCAAGCGGCTGGACGTCAAGGCCAAACGCATCCGCTGCAGCGCGGAAAAGCTGGATTCCCTGCCTTTGCCGGGCATTGCGCGGCTGGAAGACGGCTCGTTCCTGCTGCTGCTGCAGGTTTCCGACGCCGAAGCGCTGGTGTTCCGTCCCGCCGATGGCCGGCCCAGCCGGGTGGCGCGCGATGCTTTTGCCCGCGACTTTGCCGGCGAATTGCTGCTGATGACCACCCGCGAGCGCATCGCCGGGGCGGCGCGCGCGTTCGATGTCAGCTGGTTCATTCCCGCGCTGGTCAAGTATCGCCACCTGTTGCGCGACGTGCTGCTGGCGTCCTTTTTCATCCAGCTTCTGGCCCTGGCCTCGCCGATCTTCTTCCAGGTGGTGATCGACAAGGTGCTGGTGCACAAGGGCCTGACCACGCTGGAGGTGCTGGCGGTCGGACTGCTGGTGGTCTCGGTCTTCGACGTGGCGATGGGCGGCCTGCGCACCTATCTCTTTGCCCACACCACATCGCGCGTCGATGTCGAGCTGGGTTCCAAGCTGTTCGGCCACATGGTGCGATTGCCGCTGGCTTATTTCCAGGCGCGGCGGGTGGGCGATTCCGTCGCCCGTGTCCGCCAGCTCGACACGATCCGCGAATTCCTTACCTCCTCGGCGCTGACGCTGGTGCTGGATTTGGCTTTCGCCTTCGTTTTCCTGGGCGTGATGTGGCTTTACAGCGGCTGGCTGCTCTTGATCGTGGTGGCGACACTGCCGCTCTATGCCCTGATCGTGCTGCTGCTGGGGCCGCATTTGCGCCGCAAGCTGGACGAGAAATTCATGCGCGGCGCGGAAAACCAGAGCTTCCTGGTCGAAAGCGTCAGCGGCATCGAGACGCTGAAGGCCATGGCGGTCGAACCCCAGATGCAGGCGCGCTGGGAACGGCAGATCGCCGGCTATGTGAAAAGCGGCTTTGAAGCCTCGATGGTGGCCAACTGGGGCAGCCAGGGCATCCAGCTGGTCAACAAGCTGGGCACGCTGGCCATCCTGTTCTTCGGCGCCAAGCTGGTGATCGAGGGCAAGCTGACGGTGGGCGAACTGGTGGCCTTCAACATGCTGGCGGGGCAGGTGGCGGGGCCGGTGCTGCGGCTGGCGCAGCTGGGCCAGGATTTCCAGCAGGCCCGCATCGCGGTGGAACGGCTGGGCGACATCCTCAACAATCCGATGGAGCCGCAATCCACCGCCTCCAAGGCCAGCCTGCCGGAGATCCGCGGCCGCATCCTGTTCGAGGGTGTGCGCTTCCGCTATCGCCCCGACGGGCAGGAAGTGCTGAAGGGCATCGATATCGACATCGCGCCGGGCGAGATTGTCGGCATTGTCGGTCCGTCCGGTTCGGGCAAGTCGACCCTGGCCAAGCTGCTGCAGCGCCTGCATGTGCCCGAGCGCGGCCGCATCCTGATCGACGGCGTCGACCTGGCCATGGTCGATCCGTCCTGGCTGCGGCGCCAGGTCGGCGTGGTGCTGCAGGAAAACATCCTTTTCAACCGTTCGGTGCGCGAGAATATCGCCCTGGCCGATCCCGCTTTGCCGCTGGAAAATGTGGTGGCCGCGGCCGAACTGGCCGGCGCGCATGACTTCATCCTGGAAACCCCGGAAGCCTATGACACCCAGCTGGACGAGCGCGGCTCCAACCTGTCGGGCGGCCAGCGCCAGCGCATCGCCATCGCCCGGGCGCTGGCGATCCATCCCCGCATCCTGATCTTCGACGAGGCGACCTCGGCCCTGGACGCCGAAAGCGAAGAGGTGATCCAGCGCAACCTGAAAGCCATGACCCAGGGGCGCAGCGTCATCATCATCGCCCACCGCCTGTCGGCGGTGCGCCAGGCCGACCGCATCCTGACCCTGGAGAAGGGCGAGATCACCGAGGTCGGCAGCCATGCCGAGCTGATGGCCCGCAATGGCCGCTATGCCTCGCTTTACAAGAAGCAGATGGGACTGAGCGAATGAGCCTGAAACTCCTCTCCCATCATGTCGAAGTGGCGCGCGAAAGCTGGAAGCTGGAGCGGGAAAAGCGCAAGACCGCGCTGAAGCGGCATGAGACCGACTTCCTGCCGGCGGCGCTGGAAATCCTGGAAACCCCGCCCAGTCCCTTCGGCCGCACCATTCTGTGGGCGATCATGGCCTTCCTGGTGATCGCGCTCATCTGGTCGGTGATCGGACGGGTGGACGAGGTGGCGGTGGCGCCGGGCAAGCTGGCGCCGCGCGGCGAGGTCAAGGTGATCCAGGCCGCCGACTACGGCGTGGTGCGGGCCATCCATGTCACCAACGGCCAGCTGGTGAAGAAGGGCCAGCCTTTGATCGTGCTGGACCCCACCATGTCGTCGGCCGAGGCCGAGCAGGCCCGCCAATCGCTGCGGGTGGCGCAGGGCGACAAGATTCGGGCCCGGGCCCTGGCCGGCTATGACGATCCGGCGCGGAATTTCGCGGTGCCGGCGGGGATCGAGGCCGACGCGGCGCGCACCCAGCGCGACCTGGTGCATGAGAAGCTGCGCGAGCATGACGCCGCCCGCACGGGGCTGGTCCACCAGATCGCCCAGACCAGGGGCGATCTCGCCATGGTCGAGGCCGAGGTCGTCAAGCTGAAGGAGCAGTTGCCGCTGGCGCAGGAACAGTATGGCAGCATGAAACGCCTGGCCGAGCAGGGGGCGGCGCCGCGCCTGCAGATGATGGAGATGCAGGAGCGCGTCATCGGCCTGTCCCAGGACCTGGCGATCCGCACGGCGGAAGCGCAGAAGATGCGGGCGGCGGTGCGGGTGACCGAGGCCCAGCTCGCCCGCCTGACCAGCGAATTCAAGCGCCAGGCGCTGGATTCCCTCAACGAAGCGGAAGCGGCGGTGTCGTTGCGCAGCGAAGAGTTGAAGAAGGCGCAGGAAAAGAGCGCCCTCACCGTGCTGGCGGCGCCGGTCGACGGCGTGGTGCAGCAGCTGGCGGTGCACACACTGGGCGCGGTGGTCAAGCCCGCGGATGCCTTGCTGGTTGTGGTGCCGCGCGACGCCGAGCTGGTGGCCGACGCCATGGTGCTGAACCGCGATGCCGGCTTCGTGCACCAGGGTCAGGCGGTAGAAGTGAAGCTGGAGGCTTATCCCTTCACCCGCTATGGCGTGGTGCCGGCGGTGCTGGAAAGCATCAGCCGCGACGCCATCGAGGACAAGGAACAGGGCCTGGTCTATATGGCGCGGGTCCGGCTGCTGCAGGACCACATTGTCGTGGACGGCAGGAAGTCGCCGCTGTCGCCCGGTCTTTCCGCCACGGCCGAGATCAAGACCGGCGACCGCCCCATCATCGATTACCTGTTGTCGCCGTTGGCGCGGCGGATGCATGAAGCGGGGCGGGAGCGATGAGTTCCATTCCGGGATTCGCTGCGCCTGCGAAAGCGGTGCGGAAATTTGTCAAAAAATGTTCGCATGATTTCGGTGCGGCACCCCTGTTCAGGTGGTTGAATTCGTGTCTGGTGGGTGTATCGTTTTTCGCCAAGGGCCGCACGAACAGGCGCGTCGAAGAATGTGTTGCGTGACTGCGTAAGACGTTGCGTATCCCAGGGCCGGTTGTTTTCCGAACAGTGACCATCAATACCGATCTGCGCTGGCAGTCGGCGTGATTGCTGCTGTATTTCGCGTTGAAGCCCTTTTTCGAGTGTCGCGATGCAAGTAAATCCGAAGAGTCCTGTTGTGTTGTTTTACCGCTGGGGTGTTCTGGCGTTGGTCATGATCGCGGTAATCGCACTCGTTTTTGGCGATCTTCTTATGCTCGTTTTCAGTACGCAATGTACGCGGTTGGGCAGGAGCGGTCTTGTCGGTGATGTTCTGTCCTCCGTGGCCATGGATGTCATTCCCTGGGGTATCGCTATCTCTCTGCTTGCAATCTCCCTGAAAAATAAGGGCATTGCTGCTGATGTCGGCCGGCTGTTCGCTCTGGCGGGCGCGTATTTCAGCCTCGAGATCAGCGTTCCTTTCATTCTCACCTTCACAGCCAGCGCATTTGGATCGCTGGGAAGCTGTCCCGTAAGTCTGCTGGACGGCATGCAGCAGGAATTCTTCCGCGAGACCGACATTCTGCGGCTCTTTGTTGTGTTGGTCCTGGCGGGCGGAGTGATGATCGCTGGTCTGGTTTTCGGCGTGACACGGGCTTTCAAGGCGACAACCGACTACAAATAGGTGCGGAGGTTTTATGCCGAATTCCATTCTTGATTTCTTCCGGACCAAAAAGCCGGCAACCTATTCTCTGCAATCTCTGAATTTTGTCCGTGAGCATGCGTCGCTGATCAGGGGGATTGCGAGTGAGGCTGGCCTTGACCCAAGCGTCATCATGGCCGGTGCAATCCGCGAGATGAATCGAAACGCCTTCAATCCACTTGTAAACTGGGGGGAGACTGAATTTCTTGGTCGTTATACCGCGCAGGGAAACGATCTTGCGCTTCGCAAAGAGTATATAATTGTAAAGAACGAGTACGATCAGGGCGCGGATTTCGCCGGCAGAAAGCCGTACATGCCCAATGGCGGCCCGATGTTTGTTGATGGAGGGCCCGGAAGCATTCGGCTTTTCACGGCAATACGTCTTATTGAAAAGTACAGAACCAGCTCCATTGGCGAAAGCTTCGGTCTGGGCGCTTATGCCAACGACTACAGATCAATTGCCCTCGGTATCAATAGCCAGAGCGACCCGACTCTTTCCGTGAAGGTGCAGGCGTTATCCGCGCTCGAAACGGAAGAGTTTTTCACGCTGGGCCCGGGGAACAAGTTCTTCACCGCGGGCCAGGATGGCGCGGGCAAAAGTTGGTCCACACTTACCACGAAGGAGCGAGCAGTACTTGCGACATCGGTGTATGGGCTTGATACCAAGAAAATTCTTGATCGGATAAACGGGGGTGCCTACCACCCCTTCAGTCAGCCCAACGTAGGGGATGTTGCAGCCTATACGAGTTTCAAAGATAATTTTCCACGTCTGGCTGCCGAAACTTTTCTGCCGACGGTAGTCAACACCGTCGCGGTTTCAGGAAGCGTTGTTTCGCCTCCTTCCGGCCAGCAGGTGGATATTTACTTCAACCCCGGCACCGGCCAATTGGTCCAGACGCTTTCAAACAATCCCTTCCGGACGGAAGGCGTCATTCGTTTCCTGGATGGACCCGGGGGAAGTGTTGTCGCGAAACTGGAGAAGTTCGGTGCGGTATCCGTGTCGTCTGTTCCGGGCGTCGATGGCGGCTACAAGTTTGACCTTTTCGGCCCCACTGGCGAAGCGAAGGGGTTGATCTATTACATGGTCAATCCCGAGAATGGAAAGGTGACCAGCACATACTATCGCAACAATCGTTATGTCGAGCGAAGCGGCGTGCTTCTCGATCTCACCGATCCAGCAGGAGAGATGTTCATCGAAAATGAGGTCACGCTGCAGGGCTTGTACGAAAACTATCCGGACCTCGCGGAAGTTCTCGGAAACGCTGAAAGTTTCCGGGAATTTCAAAAGCTGGTTGCCGAAAATGGCAGCTTGCTGAAAGCTGATGGGCGCTTTTATGTGGAGGAATTGCAGCTCAACGACGTCTCCGTCGGCTATCGCGTGAAAGGCAAGTTTTCCGACGGGCGGAAATTCAGCTTCGATGTCCGTAACAATTCCGCTGGCGACCCCCTCGCTATGACCGGGTCCTATGTCAGCGGCAATATTAGCATCTCTGAAAGCCGCCTGATGCAGGCGGACGGTGAGTGGAGCGACCCAGAGTACAGTTTCGATGAACTTCCGGGCTCCTTCCCTGCGGCCGCCTTGGCGAGTTCGTTTGGCTCGTTCCTGGGGCGCCAGTTGGCCGGCGATGATCCCTTCGCACAGATCGCCCTGGGAACGGCGCTGGGTGTAACGCTTCGGGAAGTCGCCAAGACATTTGCGGTCCTTTCCACGGATTTGCAGGGCGCTACAGGGCGCATCAGCGCCGCCAAGAAGATCGATGGGGTTCTGAACGGCATTCCGCACGATATTGCCGTAGCGGGTGCAACAGCGATCAGCTCGTTCCTCTTTGCGCAATTGGTGGACGCGATCGGAATTGGCGGCGTGCCTGGCGCAGCTGTTCAGTCCGTGGGTGGCGCCATCATCGGGCAGATCGCAACAAATTTGGTGAACGGCGCCGATACCGCGGTGGAGTTGTTTGCGAACATTACGAATCCGGCCCTGATTGGCGGAGCGGTGGCAGGCTTTTTGGGCACTTGGCTCGCTGGTGAGCTCGTCCAGTTTGACACGGTGGAAGGTCAGCTTGGCGCATCCTTGGGTTCGATGGGCGCCGCAATCGTACTGGGGAGCGTATTCGAAGCTGCTGCTGTCGCCGCAGAAACGGCTCTCATCACCGGCACGACAGCGACGAGTTTCCAGAGCTTCGCCCTGAGTCTGGGCTGGGCGGCGGGCCCGGTGGGCATCTTTATCGGCGCCTTTGTCGGGTTCCTGCTGGGCGGCGCAATCGGCTCGCTTTTCTCTAGTACGCCACGGGCGAGCGCTGGCGTTTCCTGGGACGGGAACGAGTTCAAGGCAGGCAACGCGTGGTCGCGCGGCGGCGGCAGCAAGGACACGGCGATTTCCTTCGCCAGCCAGGTTGCCGAGACCTTGAATGGCGTTCTGGCATTCTCCGGCTCCAAACTGGCCGACGCAAGCGCGATACGCCTGGGGACCTATGGTCTGCGCGGGAAGAAGTTCGTTTACTGGGCGCCCAACGGCACGGGCCACGGTCTGAAAAGCGAGATCGTGGCTAGCTTCTCGAAAGCGGCTGACCTGGTCAATCGTGGTGTGTTGGTCGCGCTCTCGGACATGGTTGGCCACATGATCGGTGGCGATGTCTATGTCAAGCGCGCCGTCACGGCGACGTTGGCGATGTCAGGCGCGAGCGTGGGAAGCAATCTGGCTGCCGCGACCACGGGCAGTTTCAGCCTGGACGCCCTGATGGGCAATATCACTGTGGCGCGCGATTACGGAAATTATCTCGCGAACGGCGCGATCGTCGACGCCGTATTTGCATCGGATTCCGATAGCGCTTTTGCCGCTGGCTGGCTCGCGACCCTGGCGCAGGCAGCCGCGCTTGGTCTTGACAAGCGCGCTTCCACCGACTGGGCAGGCGGCTGGAATGCATTCCTGGACCAGGTGGATGGAAGTATGGATGGTACCGCTCTGACAGCGGCCAATCTATCTCTGCAGCTGAATTCATTCAGCCACGAACGCCTTTTCAATTTTATGGATGAGAATGGAGAGTATGTTGCCAATATTGGCGATACGATAGCCACCGGCAGCAAGACCCTCATTTCTGGCACGTCCGGAAATGATGTCTTCGCCATCTCCGGCGACACAATCTCCAACACCAATGGTCTAACGATCGATGGGGAAGCCGCAAATGGTAGCGCTAAGAAGATTGAAATTGCGGCCCTTATCGACGGCGGCGAAGGCAATGACACGATCCGCGGCGGTGACCTGGGCAATGATCTGCTGGGCGGCGCCGGAGACGACACGCTGGTCGGCGGCAAGCTGGATGACTGGCTGATCGGCGGCGACGATGCCGACCGGCTGTTCGCCGGCGATGTCGCCACCACCAGTTTTTCCGACAATGACCAGAGCGCCATCGATGCCGCGCTGACGGCCGATGGCGGCAACGGCAATTACCTGGAAGGCGGCGCCGGTGCCGACCGGCTCTATGGCGGCAAGGGCTCCGACTGGCTGGCCGGCGGGGCGGGCGATGACATCGTTCTGGGAGGCGCGGGCGGCGATATCATCGATGGCGGCGCCGGAACCGACGACATGCGCGGCGGCGCCGGCACCGATCAATATGTCTTCGGCTTGGGCAGCGGCCAGGATTCCATCTTCGACGATTCCCTCTCCAGCAGCGCGCCGGGCAGTGCCAGCCTGAACCTATATAACCGCTACCAATCCATCGCGCTGGCCACGGAACAGCGCAACTGGGCGGGGGATGGCGATTACACAGTAGACGGCAATGTGCGCGGCGGTGTCGATGCCGTCTCCTTCGGCGCCGGCCTCGACATGACCAATCTGCAGCTTGCGCGTTCCGGCACGTCGCAGGCCCCCGGCAACGACCTGATCATCAAGCTAGTCGCCTGGGATGAAGGCCATACCACCGCCACCCTCACCGGCGATGAACTCACCCTCAAGGACTGGTTCAACGACTACCGCAGGGTCGAATGGCTGCGCTTCGCCAATGGCGAGGAAATCCGTATCGCCGATATCGGCTCGACCGTGCTGGGCACCCCGGGCAATGATTTCATCGTCGGCACCGATGGCCGCGATTTCCTCTACGGCCAGGCCGGCAATGACGCGATCCGCGCCATGGGCGGAGACGACTATGGCTATGGTGGCGCGGGTGACGACTTTGTCACCGGCGATGGCGGCGCCGACCTGATCCTGGGCGGTTTGGGCAACGACATTGTCCAGGGCAATGCGGGCGACGATTCCCTCTCCGGCGACAAGGGCGAAGACGATATCTTTGGCGGCGATGACGACGATATCGTCTCCGGCGGCCTGGGCGACGACACGGCGATCGGCGGCGCCGGCAACGACATCTTCAAATTCGCCCGCGGCGACGGCCACGATACCGTGCTGGACGATCTGGCGGACAGTTGGGAAGTGGTGTGGGACGGCATCAGCCAATACCAGAACGATTACGTCCTGAACGGCAACGGCACGGTCACCAAGGACAATGTCGTCTATTTCGACGGCGAGCGCTGGCTGGGCCGCTTTGCCTATGATGCGCAGACCACGGTCCTGAAGCGTTTCCTGGGTCCGGTTTCGGGCAACATCTCCCGCGACGCCGGCGACGATACGATCGAATTCGCCGCGGGCATCAATATCCAGGATGTGCAGTTGCAGCGGCAGGGCAACGACCTGGTCCTGGGCATTGCCGGGAGTGAGGACGACAGCACGCCTTTCGCGCGGCTGGCTGACAGTGTTTCGCTCAAGGATTATTTTACGCTCGGCGCCGAAATCGAGAAGCTGGCCTTCGCGTCCACCGGCGTGCACGATTTCTCCGAATGGGCGGCAAACGGCAATGCGACCGACGGCAATGATTCCCTGACCGGCGGCAGCGGCAAGGATTGGATCACCGGCCTTACAGGCGACGATGCCATCGAGGGCGGCGACAATGCCGATATCCTGTCCGGCAATGCCGGCGCCGATACGCTGAAAGGCGGCGCCGGCGATGACGTGATCTATGGCGGCGCCGACAATGACATTCTGGAAGGCGGGGCCGGAGCCGATCAACTGCTCGGCGGCGCGGCCGAGGATACCGCCTCCTATGAAGCCGCTTCGTCCAGTGTGCGCGCGGCGCTCGGGCTTACGGCCGCCGGTGCCGGCGATGCTCGCGGCGATGTCTATACCGGCATCGAAAATCTGCGCGGCTCGGTTTTTGGCGACACGCTGATCGGCGACGACGACGGCAATGTCCTCACCGGCGCCGGCGGCAACGACACATTGCGCGGCGGCCTGGGCGACGACAGCTACACCTACAAGCTGGGAGACGGCAACGACGTTGTCCATGAAACCGGTATTTCCGGCGCCGCCGAAATCCTGGATGCGAGCGGCGGCCTTGCCGCCGGCTATACGAAACTCTGGGAGGAACTCGGTCCGGACGGCGGCTGGGTCTACTACCGGCTGACCATCACCGAAGACGCCACGGGCGCTGTGATTTATCAATCGCGCGATTGGATCGATTTCCGCTATACGCAGTCCGGGTTGTCCGAGCGTCCTGCCGCGGATTGGGACTTCTCCGCCGGCCAATGGAAGGCCGGCACCCAGCGCACCGGCAACAATGTTCAGGTCGTGCGCGTCCTCGATGGCAGCGCCGGCGGTGAGGATTCCCTCCTGCTGGATGACGCCAGCTTCTCGAACCTGGCCGCGGCACGCGACGGCGACGACCTTGTACTGACAATCGGCAGCGGCCAGGTCACGATCAAGAACCAGGCCGGGTCTTCCACGGCGGTGGAAAGCCTGACGGTGATGGATGGCGTTTCCGTCAGCCTGGCCGACCTGAAGCTGGGCAATGAATCCGCCACCGCCAATGACGATTTTTTCCTGGGCGAGGCTTCGGCCGATTCTTTCGACGGTGCGGCAGGCCATGATGTTATCTCGGGCGGAGGCGGCAATGACACATTGGCCGGCGGGGCGGGCGACGACTCCCTGGAAGGCGGCGCCGGCGCCGATACGCTGGATGGCGGCTCCGATACGCTGACCGAGAGCGGCACGCCCGAGCAGAACAAGCCGTTCGGCGACACGGCCCGCTATGCCGGCTCATCTTCGGCGGTGAGCATCGATCTGGCGGCGTTGACCGCATCGGGCGGCGATGCTGCCGGCGATACGATCGTCGATGTGTCCGGCGTTTCCACCATCGAGAATGTCACCGGCTCGGAAGCCGGTGGCGATACGCTTTCGGGCGACAGCCGCGGCAACCGGCTGTTCGGCCTGGGCGGCGACGATACGCTGACCGGCCGGGCCGGCGACGATGTGCTGCTGGGCGGTTCCGGCAACGATGCCCTGGATGGCGGTGACGGGGCCGACAACATGGCCGGCAATGACGGCGCCGACACGCTGTCTGGCGGCACGGGTAACGACCTGCTGGATGGTGGCGCCGGCGACGACACGCTGGCGGGCGGCGCCGGCGACGATATTCTTACGGACGGCGCGGGCGCCGATTCCCTTTCGGGCGGCGACGGCAAGGACCGGCTGGGCGCCGGCGCGGGCGCCGATACCCTGCATGGCGATGCCGGCGACGATACGCTGGCAGGCGGCGAGGATGCCGATACGCTTTACGGCGATGCCGGCAACGACACGCTTTCCGGCGATAGCGGCAACGACACGCTGCAGGGCGGCGATGGCGACGATACCTATACCTTCGAAGCGGGCTGGGGTCAGGATATCCTGAGCGATGCGGCCGGCACCAACAAGATCGTCCTGTCCGGCGTCTCTCATGACAAGCTCTGGCTCTCGCGGATCGGCGACAATCTGACCATTTCGGTGATCGGGAGCAGCGATGCGATCCAGGTAAACGGCTTCTTCGCCGCGTCCGCGCCTTCGCTGCTGCGGAGCATCCAGACAGCGGATCGGATCCTGTTCCTGGGCCATGCCGGCGCTCTGATTTCCGCCATGTCGGATGAAAGCCTGTCCGCGCCGTCGCAGATGCCGGCCGGCATTGCGGACCTCTTGGCGAATTACTGGCACACTGGCACCAAGGCGGCGCCCCGTGTCACCAACCAGGACATTACTGCCGACGAAGACACGGTTTTGACCGGCAATATCGGCGCCGACGATCATGACGACAATATCACCGGCTATGCCGTCATCAGCGATGCGGCGCATGGCGACCTGACGCTCGATACCGCCACCGGCGCCTGGACCTATACGCCGGACGCCCATTACCACGGCGAGGATTTCTTCCAGGTCCAGGTGACGGATGCCGACCAGCAGTCGGTCACCAAGACGGTGAGCATAACCTTGAATTCGGTGAATGACGCGCCCAGCGACATCGTTGCCGACCGGACGCTGGCCATAGACGAAAATTCGGCGGTCGGAAGCCTGGTGGCCAATCTTTCGGCCGTCGATCCGGATGGTCCGGGATCCTTCATCTTCACCCTCACCGAAAATCCGGGGAACATTTTCCAGATTTCAGGTTCGGGCGAACTTACGATCGCCGTGCCGCCTGACCATGAAGCCGGCGCCAACCGCACTGTTGCCGTGCGGGTGCAGGACCAGGATAACCTGACTTTCACCAAAGTCCTCAACATCGCCATCACCGACGTCAATGAAGCGCCGACCAACCTCGCATTGACGAACACGACGACGTCGATAGCGGAGAACAGCTCGACGGCGAGCCGGATCAAGGTTGCGGACCTGTCCTACTCGGATGACGCGCTGGGCAGCGAGAGCTACGGCCTGTCGGGGGCGGATGCGGCGTCCTTCGAGATCGATGGAGG
>DATFFI010000076.1:0-7663 GCA_035250225.1 Rhizomicrobium sp.
AGCCGCGCGAATATCCGCTCGTCATTGGTGCTGGCGTAGGTGGGACCGCCTTCCAGGCAATAGGGAACGGCAAGCCCCAGGCGCCGCAGCAGGCGCGCGGCGCGGCCATAGCGCAAATCCGAAAGCTTGAGGTTGAACTGAAAACGCCGCGCCAGGAAATTGCGATAGCCGATATCGCTGAAACGGTGGAAATGCGGATCGTCCCATTCCTGGGCCCCGCGATGAAACTGCACGGTCGGCCTGGCGCTCAGCATCACCCGCAGCACATGACCGAGCCGGTACTCGTTGGGGACATGGCTGAACAGCAGGCCGTGATCGCCCAGCAGCCCGGCGATCTTGTCCAGCGCAACGGCCGGATTGATCAGATGCTCGAAAACGTCGGAGCAGATCGCCACATCGACCGGACCCAGATCGTCCAGTTCGTCCCGTTCCAGGTCGCGGCAGGAAAATTCGATGCCGCGGGCGCGATATTCCCCGGCATAGTGGCGGCCGGCATCCACCGCCACCCGGCGCGCCGCCTCCACGCGTTCCAGGAAGTCCGGCGCGCCGGCGCCCAGCTCGATCACGGCGCGCGGCGCCAGTTCCTCGATGAAAGACAGATAGAGAGAACGCCAGCCGCCAATGCCCTTGGCCTGGAAACAGCGCTCGAGATAGGCGCGGGCGTCATAGAGGGTTGCTTCAGACATAGGTTTCTCCTGTCCGGACAAAATTCGTGGGCGCGGCGGCGAGCGCCCGGTCATGGGCAAGCGCGGCCGCCAGCCCCAGCGCCATGGTCGCGAGGTGATAGAGGATGCTCAGGGCGCAAAAGGCGGCCACCGCCGCCAGGGCGCCGGCCTGGTGCGCGGCAAGGAGGGGAATGACGAGCACGCGCCCGGCGAACAAAAGATCGATCCAGAAGCTGAACGCCTGCTTGCGCAGCACGGTCGGCAGCGTGGACAGGGGCAGGGAAATCAGCCGGATGGCGGTCCAGCCCGCCAGCACCAGGGCATAATCGGCGGCGCCTTCCCATTGCGCGCCAAAAAGGATCCGGAACAGGGGATGGGCGGTCAGCGCCAGCACCAGCACGCCCGCGATCACCGGGGCGCTCACCGCCGCCGTATAAAGGATCGCGGCGCGCGCCAGCGCCTTTGCTTCCTGCACCCGGTCGGCGAACTGCTTCATCGGCACCCGGGTCAGGGAATCGCCCAGCAGCATGCCGGGCCGTTCGATCAGGCGCTGGGCAAAGAAGTAGAGACCGGCCACCACCGGGCCATAGGCGCCCAGCAACAGCGCCGCCGGCAGCATGGTGGCGCCGCGCACCAGAAACTGGCGGGGCACATGCACCAGGAAGTCGCGATAGGTGCGCGCCGCGACCCATAACGCCGCCGGGCGCGCCTTCGCCATGTCGCGCAGCCGGTAGCCCGGCGGCAGGCCGCGCGCCAGCCACAATTGGCTGGCAGCCAGCCCCAGCACCCGGCCCAGCATCAGCCCCTGTCCCGCCAGCCCGACCAGGGCCAGGCTGATCTGTGCCAGCGCCGGCAGCAGGGTCTGGGTGAGTTTGTTGACGGAGATCGCGCCATATTGCCCGGCGCGGGAATGACCATAGGACAGAAGATTGAGCTGGGTGGTGAGCATCATCCCACACAGGCAGTACATATAGAAGTCGGCCGCCATGACCTTGCCCAGCAAGGCCGGAAAAAAATGCTGCACCAGCAGCAACAGTCCCACCATGACAAAGGGCGTGACCAGGCTGAGGGCGAAAGCCAGGCGATAAAGGGAAAGCGCCGTCCGGCGCGAGCGCGGCAGGATGACGGCGACCTCATAGCAAAGCCCGCCCACGGAGCCGCCGATGGTGCTGACCACCAGCATCAGGGCGAAAAGGCCGAAGGCTTCCGGGGAAAACAGGCGCGCCAGGAGGGGCGCCGTCGCCAGCAAGGCGAGCTGCGCCGCCATGCTGCCCGAGATCAGCAGTCCGGCATGCCGCGCCTCAGGGCGACGCGACAGCTTTCTGAAGGTCGCGTTTATCGTCATTGTCCTGCCATTGCCTGAAATCCGTCATGGTGGCCTCGCGCATCCGCACCAGCCGCGCGGGCACGCCCGCATAGATGCCATTGGCCGCCAGCCGTCCGCGCACCACCGCGCCGGCGCCGACGACGCAGCCATCTTCGATCTGTGCCCCATCCAGGATGCGCGCGCCCGCGCCGATCCAGACATCGTCGCCGATCCGGATGCCGCGCCGGCTGAGCGGCTGGTCCGCCATCGGGCCGCCATCCAGCGCCATGCCGTGATTGGCGGGGATGATCGCGGTGTGGGCGGCGATGCGCACATTGTCGCCGATAAAGAGCCCGCCATGGCCGTACAGGACGCAATAGGGATTGACGCGACAGCGCTTTCCCAGGCGGATGAAGCCGCCATAGGGCAGAAGCATCGCCCCGCGATGGATCACCGTACCCGCACCCAGGGACAAGGCGCCGCCATGGTCGCCGCCCATGACCGCGCCGGGCATGACGATCGCACCGGGTCCCGCCTCGAAATCGGCGATCCGGGAATGGATCAGGGTGTGGAGTCGGCGCGCCCCACGGCGCAAGCGTTGCTGCCAGGCAAGGCCCATTCCCGCGTCTCCTTTTCCAGAATGACATTCTCGAATCCGTCGATCATCCGTTGCAGGGTGAAGCGGCGCGAAACCAGCGCCCGCGCCCGGGCGCCCAGTTCCGCCGCGGCCTCCGGCTCGTCCCGCAGGTGCAGCAGCGCTTCGCGCCAGCCCTCGAAATCGTCCAGCGGCACCAGCAGCGCGGTGGAATCGCCATTTTCCTCGCAGACGGTTTCCCGCTGCATCGGAATATCGCTGCAGACGATGGGCAGGCCTTCATGCATCGCTTCCAGGGTGGAATTGCTCTGGCCCTCGAACAGCGATGTCTGGATGAAGCCGTCGCTGGCGCGCAGCAGGTCGGCAACCCGGTCATGGGCCAGCGCACCCAGGAAATGAATGCGGTCCCCGGCGCAGAGGTCCTGCGCCAGGGCTTCGGCGGACGCATGCAGGGGCCCGTCCCCGGCGATGGCCAGCCGCAGCCGCGGCGTGGTCGCCATCACCCGTATCATCAGGTCGTAATTCTTCTGCGGCACGAAACGGCCCGTCCCCACCACCAGGGGGAAGTCCGGCGGAATCCCGAAGCTGGCGCGCGCCTGGTCTTTTTCCAGGCTGGATGGCTGCCAGGCTATGCCGTTATTCACCACGCACAGGCGGCGCACATAGGCCGGCGGATGCAGCAAAAAGGATTGCCGCACCGCCTCCGAGACGCAGACGATGCGCGAATAGACGCCATGCGCCCCGCAAATCCGGTCCAGCCGGCGCATCAGCCGGCCGAACGTCGCGCCGGGCGAACGCTGCGAGGCGATGCGCAGCTTCACGCCGGCGATAGCCGCCGCCGCCAGCCCCATGATGGTGGCAAGCGGCAGGAAGCCCACCACCACATCCGGACGCGACTGGCGCAGCAGCCTCACCAGCCGGAAGAACATCCGCACCGTGTCGACCAGCGACAGGCGCGGCCTGGAAAGCAGGATTCGCACGCCGGGATGCCCGCTATAGCAATGGGACTTGGCATAGAGAAACCAGACCTCGGTCTCGTGGCCGCGCAATCGCAACTGGTTCATCAGGCGCAGCATCGCCTCCTGCGCGCCCGCGGGATTCATGAAGGAGATCACGCCAATAATTTTCTTTTTCGTCTTTTTCATCTTTCCGTTCCTTCCGTCATATCCAGCAGGCCTCGCGCGCGACATCCACCGGCGGAATGCGCAGCCCCGGCACCGCCGCAAGCCGGCCGATCAGCGAGCATTCGTGCAGCGCCGCCAAGGCGCCCGGCAGCTTGTGCAGCCGGTATTCGGAACCCAGGCTTCCGCCGAAGAAGCCGCACAAATCGCCGGCATAGGCCAGCGCCCGGCGTTCCAGCTCCGGCAGACGAGCGTCATCGTCCGGCACGGCGGTGCGCGCCAGATGGAGAATGTCGAAATCCAGGCAATAGGGCGCCGTCTCCATGAAGGGCTGCTTCTGCTGCAACAACGCCCAGGCGCGCCCGAACAAAGCCGGCGCCGCCTTGTAGGGCAGCCGGCCCGCCGCATAATTGCCCCAGTGCAGATGGGCGACGCCGCCCAGCGCCCCGGCATCGGGATGATGGCGCAGGCGGTAGAGGATGCGGAAAAGCTGCTGCATCGCCTCCAGGCGATAGGTGCAGAACAGGCCGGTCTCGTCATCCAGCAGCGTGTCGCTGGATTCCAGCACCAGGCCGGGCGGCGGCACGCGGTTGCGCAGCGCCAGTTCGGGAGCCAGCCGCCATAGCGACAGGATGATGGCGGGAATGCCGCCGATCCAGTGCCCCACGCGCCAGGCGTGATGCGCGAAATACCAGGGCCAGTACGGCCGATGCCCGCGGTCGAGCAAGCGGGCGACCTGCCACTCCTCCCCCAGGATATGTTGCTGCACCGGCCTTCCGTGCAGCGCGAGAAAATTCAGCACCCCCAGCGCATAGGCCGTCTTGTGCACGCCCAGCTCGGGCCCGTCCCCAATGCCGATGCCGCCCGCCATCCGGTGCTGCCCCAGCAGGGCCGCAAAGCGTGCGGGCGCATCCAGCGCCATCAGGTCCAGGCCGCCCACCAGCTTGAGGACATAGAAAACGTCGCAGGCCGCCAGCATGTCGGGACGCATCACCGAATTGCGCCTGGTCCAGAAATCCACCGGCCCGGCGGCATGACCATGAAGATAGGCAAGGATATTTTCGGTGATAGCCATCATGCGGCCCATGTGACGGAAGGATTTTCGCCGGAAGAAAGGATGTCGCGATACACCGCCTCGATGCGGGCCGCGTGACGCGCCGGCTTGAGACGGGACAAGACATTCCTGCCATTCTCGGCCAGGTGCGAGGCCAGCGCCGGCTGATCCAGAACGCAGCGTGTGGCCGCGATCCAGGCCGGCAGGTCATAGGGATCGCAGATGATGCCGCTTTCGCCATGCGCCACCAATTCCGGCAAACCGCCATCGCAGGAGACGATGACGGGCACTTCCAGCGCCATCGCCTCCAGGACATTGCGCGCCAGCGGCTCGTTGATGGCGGGCGCCAGTATGACATCGCAGGCCGCCATCCAGGATTCCACCGGCCGGATGAAGCCGGGGCGCATCAGCCGGCCTTCCAGCCCGAAAGCGGCAATCTTGCGGTCGATATCGCCGTCATACGGTTCGGCGGGTGCGCCACAGGCCAGGCCATAGACCAGCCGGCCATCCTGGGTCTGCGGGACGGCATCCAGGATATCGGCCAGCACATGGGTTCGCTTGCGCACCACATGATTGCCGAAGACGCCGATCAGCGCGGCATGGGCGGGAAGTCCCAGCTTTTCGCGCACCTCCTGGCGCGCCCGCTGCCGCTCGCCCGCCGTCATGGCCAGGGCAAAGGCGTTGTACTCCACCACGCTTTTGGCGCGCACCCATTCCGGCAGGCGCAGGAAGCTGTAGCGCGACACCGCCACGATCCGGGCAGCGGCCTGAAGCGCAGCCTTGACCGACCAGCTCTCGCGGAAATTGGAGCGCCAATGGGCGACCAGCGCGGTCCTGGCCGAAAGCGCCGGCATCGCCCAACTGCGCAGCATGGTGAGATCGTTGGTATGCACGATGTCCAGGCCAAGGCCCGAGATCGCGCGGCGCGCGGCGCGGAAGGCCAGCAATTGCTCCAGCCGGAAGCGGTCGGGACGGGCATAGCCCGGCACGCGCGACAAAGGCGGCAGGCGTGTCACGGCGAGTCCGAGGGTCAGCGCCTCGTCCGTGACACGCCCACCTTCGCCATGGGTCAGAATATGGACCCGATGGCCGGCTTCCTTCAGGGCTTGAGCGAGTATGAGCGAGGAAGCCGTGCTGCCGCCAAAACGGTCGGCAACATAGGGAAAACCGATGGTGAGACTTTTCATGATCGCGCTCCCGAAAGGCCTGGGCGGGGCGCGAAGGCCGGCGCCGGCCGCGGCAATGCCAGGCCGCGCCAGCTTCGCCGCGCGGCGCGTGGCATCACCGGCTGCCCCGCCGTGACGCAGCCATGGGTGTAAAGGCAGGCCAGGATGGCGGCGACCCAGGCTATGTCGGTGTGCTTGAAGGCCACCGTCACCGAGAAATTGTTGAGGATGAAGACGAAGAAGAAAATCGAGAAGGCCGCCCAGGCGCGTTCCTCCGGCGCCCGCAGCACGCGCCGCGCCAGGCGCACGATCATGACCAGCAGGAACAGCGCGAACAGCGCGACCCCGGCCCAGCCCAGCTCCAGCCAGACATCGAGATAGCCGTTATGGCCATGCCCCGGCAGGCGGGCCCAGCCCTGGATATAGTCGCGCACCTCCGCCGCGCCGGTGTTGGTCCAGAAGGCGCGATAGCCGGCGCCCAGCACCGGATGGTTGGCGTTGGCGACCGCGACGGCGCCGTGCCACAGGCTGGTGCGGCCCGAAAAGGTGTCGTCGCGCCCGAAGGCCGCCAGCACGCTTTCGAACATCACCGCCGTCGCCGCCAGGACGGCCACGCCCATGCACAAGGCGACGGCCAGCTTGATGCCGCTGGAAAAGCGCTGGTTGCGCAGCACTGCCATCAGGAACATGAAAGCAAAGCCGCCCAGCATCATCAGCCAGCTGGCGCGCGACTGGGACTGCACCGCCAGGAAGAGGAAGATCGCGATGGTGGCCCAGCGCAGCACATGCTCGTAGGTGAGGCGCGGCTTGACATAGACCGAGACGGTCACCGCGATGGCGGCGATACGGCCCAGGATCGCCTTGTGACCGTAAACCCCTTTCCACGAGCCGGTATTGATGGCGGATTGCTCGATGGCCTGGCGCGGATCGAGCCAGGTATAGGCCAGGCTGGCGACGCCGCCCGCGAACAGCGCCAGCAACAGGTGGCGCAGGAATTCGTCGGGGGAAAGCCGCCTTGCGATATAGACGCAGTAAAGGCCCGTCATCAGCAGCGCCACGACGCGCCGCGCGCTGGTGGCGTGATCCACGCTCCAGATCACCGACAGCAATGGCAGCGCAAAGACCGCCAGCAGCAGCCAGTCATCCAGGATCGTCCGCAGCATCGCGCCGGGCCGGCGGGCGGCCAGGAAAAGGGCGACGGCATACACCAGCAGCGCCGAAAGCAGCGTGCCGGGATGGGAATCCCCCAGCGTGTCGTCGCTGGAAACCCCGATCAGCAACAGCGGCGTCAAGGCCTGGGTCACCAGCAGCAGCGACACGAAGATGAAGGCATTCTCCAGCCGGCCCGGCGGACCATCCTGCCAGTTGCGGACCTGCCAGTTTCGGGCTTGCCAGTTGCGGGGCGCGGCGGAATTCATGCGCGCTCCAGCAGCTGAAGATAGCGGTCGGCCGCCGCCGACACACTGAAGGCGCGCGCGCGGGCACGGGTGACGGCGGTATCGGGCCGGCGGTGCAAGGTGGCGCTCAGCGCCGCCGCCATGGCATCGACATCGTCCACCGGCACCAGCGGGGCGGCGCCTTCCAGGATTTCGCGGGGACCGCTGGGACAATCGGTGGCGATAACGGGCGCGCCGCAGGCCATGGCTTCGACCAGCGCATTGGGGAAACCCTCCCAGCGCGACGACAGGACAAAGGCGCCGGCCCGCGCCATCAGGGCAAAGGGATTGGCGCAAAAGCCCGGCAGGTCGATGTCGTA
>DATFFI010000077.1:0-5957 GCA_035250225.1 Rhizomicrobium sp.
CTTTGCGCAGATACCAACAAAAATACCAACAGAGCGTTTTGGTGGAGCGCTAGTTTTGTCAGTAAAATCAACAAGCGCATATGAAAAAAAGCCGAAACCTCAAGTTTTCGACCCCTTATAACTCATTGATTTAACTTGGAAAAATTTAATGGTGCCCAGAAGAGGACTCGAACCTCCACGCCTTGCAGCGCTAGTACCTGAAACTAGTGCGTCTACCAATTCCGCCATCTGGGCACGGGGCCGCCCCAGGAAACCTGAGGCCAGCCGGTAGGAGGCGCTGTTTAGGGGGCCCCCTGCCCCAAGTCAATTGCCCTGTTTGCCAGCCAGAAAGCTCCCTTCAAGGAGCCGGAGAACTGCCCCAAATTTCCTCTATGCACGCTAGCCCTGTCGCCATTTCCCCTAAGGCTGACGCCGCGATTTACCTGTTTCCCGGCCACGGGCTGAGCCTATAAACTGGGCCTACAAAGGCGCGTTTTTCGGACATGGGATAATGGACACAAAACTGGTCACGATCTTCGGCGGCACCGGCTTTTTGGGCCGTCATACCGTGCGGGCCCTGGCCAAGGCCGGCTGGCGCATCAAGGTGGCGTCGCGGCATCCCGCCCGCGGCTTCTTCCTGCGCCCGCTGGGCCAGGTCGGCCAGATCGAATTCGTCAAATGCGATATCGCCGACAAGGACCAAGTTGCCGCCGCGCTGGCCGGCGCGGATGCGGTGGTCAATCTTTGCGGCATTCTCTTTGCGCGCGGCCAGAGCTTTGAAGATGTCCAGTCCGACGGCGCCGCCAATGTCGCGGAAGCCGCCGCTGCGGCCGGCGTCACCGCCATGGTGCAGGTCTCGGCCATCGGCGCCGACAGGGAATCCGATTCGGTCTATGCCCGGACCAAGGCCGAAGGCGAGATCCGGGTGCGCGAGGCCCTTGCCTCCGCCACCATCCTGCGCCCGTCCATCGTCTTCGGACCCGAGGATGATTTCTTCAACCGCTTCGCCACCCTGGCGCGTATGGCGCCGGCCTTGCCGCTGGTCGGCGGCGGCAAGACCCGCTTCCAGCCGGTCTTTGTCGGTGACGTCGCCGCCGCCATCGCCACGGCGTTGCAGAGCGACGCGGCCCGCGGCAAGACCTATGAACTGGGCGGTCCCACCGTCTACAGCTTCCGCCAGCTGCTGGAACTGATGCTGAAGGAAATCGGGCGCAAGCGCCTGCTGGTGCCCCTGCCCTTCGGCATGGCCTCCTTCATGGCTTTCTTCCTGCAACTGGCGCCCAAGCCGCAGCTGACGCCCGACCAGGTCAAGCTGCTCAAGCGTGACAATGTGGTGTCGCCCACCGCGCTGACGCTGGCCGATCTGGGTATCACCCCGACCTCGGTGGAAGTGGAACTGCCGGCTTATCTGTGGCGCTATCGTTCGAAGGGCCAGTATGCCGGCCCGGCGGTTGGTTAGGCGAAAATCCACGCAAACAGTGCCAAGCCGGCGATGATGCGGTACCAGCCGAACGGCTTGAGGCCGTAACGGCTCAAGAAGCCGATAAAGCCTTTCACCACCACCAGCGCCACCAGGAACGCCACCACGAAGGCGACGCCGATATCGGCCCAGGCCGCGGCCGCCAGCGCGTCGCGGTTCTTGTAAATGTCCAGCACCGTCGCCCCCAGCATGGTGGGAACCGCCAGATAAAAAGTGAAATGCGCCGCGGCGGCACGGTCGACGCCCAGCAATTCGCCGCCCAGGATGGTGGCACCGGAACGCGAGACGCCGGGAAAGATCGCCAGGATCTGGCAAAAGCCGATCTGCAGGGCCTTGGTCAGCGGCAGCCGGTCGCCATCGGTGAAACGCGGCACCGGCCGATAACGCTCCAGCACCAAAATCAGGATGCCGCCGACTGTCAGGGTGGAGGCGATTACCAGCGGCGCGATATCACGCGAAAACAGCACCTCCTTGATAAAGCCATGCAGCAGCAGGCCGGCCACGGCCGACGGCAGGAAGGCGACCAGCACCGTCAGGGTGAAATGCTGCGAATCGCGCGAGCTCGGCAGGCTGACCAGCACGCCCCAGAATTTGCGCCAATAGACCGCCACAACCGCCAGAATGGCGCCGAACTGGATCACGATCGGCAGGACCTCGCCGGGCGGATGAAAGCCCAGCAATTCTTCGGTGATCAGCAGATGTGCGGTGGAGGAAACCGGCAGGAATTCGGTCAGGCCTTCGACAACGCCCAACAGGAAAGCAATGAAAAGATCACTCATGGGCGGGTCCGGCGGTTTTGCGGCCCAGACCTAACATCCCGGGCGCGACGGGACCATAAAAATGGCCGTAACTTTGCTATGGTTCTGCCATGGAGAATGGGGGAATCAGCGATCAGCCATCGCATGGGGGCTGGCTGCACCGCGGCCTGGCCGGGACCAGGGCACGGTGGGGGCGTTGGGGCTGGGTGAAGCGTACCCTGTTCCTGGTCTTCTTCTTTCTGGTGCCGGCGCCGATCCTCACTTTGCTGCTCTTCCGCTTCGTACCGATTCCCGGCACGCCGGCGATGCTGTTCAGCCTGGCCGAGGGCCATGGCGTGCATTACCGCTGGCGCGGCGACCTTTCGCCCCGGCTGGGGCGGGCGGTGATCGCCGCCGAAGACCAGAATTTCTGCACCCATTGGGGCTTCGACATTGACGCCATCAACAAGGCGATCGCGGAACATCGCCGCAATCCGCGGGAACCGTTGCGCGGCGCCAGCACGGTCAGCCAGCAGACCGCCCGCACGCTGTTCCTGGGCTATCGCGGCGGCTGGGTGCGCAAAGGCGTGGAGACCTATCTGACCGTGCTGCTGGAAGCGCTTTGGCCCAAGGAGCGCATCATGACCGCCTATCTCAACCTGGTGGATTGGGGCGATGGCATTTTCGGGGCCCAGGCCGCCGCCGAGCATTATTTTGGAACCGATGCCCGCCGGCTTTCCAGCCTGCAGGCGGCACGGCTGGTGGCCGTCCTGCCCAGCCCGCACCGCTGGAACGCCGCCCGGCCCGGACCCTATGTCGTCCGCCGGACCGCCAGCATTCAGGGCCGCAGCGCCATGGTGATGCGGGATGGATTGAACTTTTGCCTTAATTAAAACCGTCCCCTAAAAGCAGGCTTGTTTTTTGTCCTACCGCTTCGCTACTTGAGGCGGTTTATTTTTGTCCTACCGCTTCGCTACTTGAGGACCGATGCGCCGCCTGATCCACCTGATGCTCTCGCCCTCCTGCCGCCTGGCCCGGCTGGTGGTGGCCGAAAAGCGCGTTGCCTGCGATCCGGTGCAGGCCGAGGATGCGCGCAATCCCATGCCCATCTTCATCGACCTGGACGGCACCCGCGCCGAAGGCCTGTGGGCGATCATCGATCACCTGGAATGCAATTATCCCGATCTCCCGCTGGCGCCCGAAGACGCCGCGGAGCGGCGGGAGTCGCTGCGCTGGCTGGACTGGGCGATGGGCGCCTTCCATGAGCAGGTGACGCAGCGCATCGCCTATGAGAAAGGCGGCCAGCGTTTCACCGGCGCGCCGCATCGCCGCGCCCCCGATATGAATCTGATCCGGGCCGGGCGCGAGGAATTGCGCGTCTCCCTGCCCGCCGTCGGACGCGCCGCCGAAACCAACGGCAACCTGGCGGGCCGCGCCCCCAGCCTGGGCGACTTTGCCGTGGCGGCGCAGCTTTCGGTGCTGGATTATCTGGGCGAAGTGCCCTGGACCGATTTCCCCGCCGCGGCCGAATGGTATGTGCGGATCAAGTCGCGCCCCAGCTTCCGCACGCTGCTGGGCGACCGCGTCCCGGGCCAGCCGCCGGCGTCCCATTATGCCGATCTCGACTTCTAGTCCCGGACACATAAAAGCAGACATCCTTCGCGAGGCGGCGGCGCAAGGCTTCGATATTGCGCGCATCGCCCGCGCCGAAGCTTCGGCGCAGCAGGGCGAGGCGCTGGGTGCCTTCCTGGCCGCCGGCCATCATGGCGAAATGGACTGGATGGAAGATCGGCGCGATTGGCGCGCCGATCCCGCCACGCTGTGGCCAGCCGCGAAAAGCGTCCTTGTGCTGGGCATGAATTACGGGCCGGACGAGGATCCGTTGGCGCTGTTGGCGCAAAGGGATCGCGGCGTCATTTCGGTCTATGCCCGGGGCGATGACTATCACGATGTCGTCAAGAAGAAGCTCAAGGCGCTGGGCGGCTTCATCGCACAAAAATTCAAGGCCGATGTGAAAGTGTTCGTCGATACGGCGCCGGTGATGGAAAAACCGCTGGCGGCGCGCGCCGGCCTGGGCTGGCAGGGCAAGCACACCAACCTGGTCAGCCGGGATTTCGGCTCCTGGCTGTTCCTGGGCTCGGTCTTCACCACCCTGGAGCTGGAGCCCGATGCGGCGGAAGCCGATCATTGCGGCAATTGTCGCAACTGCCTGGATGTCTGCCCCACCGACGCTTTTCCCGCACCCTACCGGCTGGATGCGCGGCGCTGCATTTCCTATCTCACCATCGAGAATAAAGGTCCCATCCCGCACGAATTCCGCGAGAAAATGGGCAACCGCATTTATGGCTGCGACGATTGCCTGGCGGTCTGCCCCTGGAACAAATTCGCCAGCAAAGCGCGGGAGATTGCGCTGACGGCGCGCGAGGATTTGCGTGAGCCCGATCTGGCCGGCCTGGCGGCGCTGGACGATGCGGCCTTCCGGACACGTTTCCGCAAATCGCCGGTCAAGCGCATCGGCCGCGCCCGCTTCCTGCGCAATGTTCTGGTCGCCATCGGCAACAGCCAGGCGCCGCATCTGGCCGCCTCTGCCCAGGCCTTGCTGACCGACGAGTCGCCGCTGGTGCGCGGCGCAGCGGTCTGGGCGCTGTCGCGGCTGCTGCCGGCGGCGGAGCTGGGTCACCTGCGCGACAACGGCGAACCCGACGCCGAGGTCCGTGCCGAATGGGACGCCGCTACTCTTTAAGGGCGTCCAGTGCTTCGGCCGCTTCCCGTCTGACCGACGGCGACCCGTTCTTTTGCGCCTGCGCGAAATCGGTGCGGGCACCACCCAGATCGCCCAGATCCTTGCGCAACAGGCCCCGCTCCATCAGCACCGCGGCATCGCCCGGCTTCAGCTTCAGCGCGGCATTCAGATCGGTCAGCGCCGGACGATATTGCCGCAGCGCGCGCTGGGCGCTGGCGCGCAGCAACAGCAGGTCATGACGCCTTGGCCGCGCTTCCAGCGCGGCATTGAGATGCAGCACCGCATCGCGCCAGTTGCGGATCATGGCTTCGGCGCGGCCAAGATCGGCATAGACATCGGGATCGCCGCCCAGCAGGGTCAGCGCCGCTTGCAGGCTGAGGACCGCCTTGCGGCCATTGCCCGCCAGCAGCCAGGCATTGCCCGCCTGCGAAAAAAGCTCGCCGCGCATGTTACCCGGCGTGCTTTGCGCGCGGGCCAGCGCATCCAGCCGTGTCGCTGCCTCGTCATAGCGCCGCAGTTTTGTCAGGGCGATGGCGGCGCAATGGCCGGCCGCCATGCCGCCGCCGCTCTTTGCCCAGCCATTGGCCTCCGACAAGGCACTGGCGGCATTCTTTTCCACCATATCGAGGCAACGGCCATAGCGGGCACTGTCTTGCGCCGAAGCGGGCGCCGATGCGGGGAGCGCCAGCATGACGGAAAGGAGAAGGAAATGGCGGAGCATGCGGCCACTCTAAAGCCGTGATCGTGGAAATAGAATGGCAGGCCCCGATACATCTGCTAGGGTCGCGGGCCGTCAGGGGAGAATGGCGTGAAAAGGCTGATAATTGCCGCTTTGCTGCTTGTGGCGCTTCTGCCCGCCGGCGCCTTCGCCCAGGAGGCGCCGCCGCGCGCGGCACCCACGGCACGGATCGACAGCGCGCAATTGCCGGTGCTGGACACCACGCCCCAGCTGAATGTGGCGGCCGCCACTGCCGGTTACCTGTCCCAGGTAAGCGGCGAAGCGCGCGCGCGTTCCGAT
>DATFFI010000078.1:0-14505 GCA_035250225.1 Rhizomicrobium sp.
GGGCGGGCGGGGTCTCGGGCGGCAGGGGCGGACGGGGCCGCTGCGGCGCGGGTCCACCGGCCGGGCTGCCCGCCACCATCACGGTCAGGCGGGCCGGATCGAACAGGCGGCGTCCGGCACGGCGTACATCCTCCAGCGTCACCGCCTGGATCAGGTTGTTGCGGCGGGTGAGATAGCCGATATCCAGATTCTGGCGCTGGAAAGTGCCCAGCTGCGCCGCGATCCCGGTGTTGGAGGCGAAAGCCATCGGGAAGGAGCCGGTCAGATAGGTCTTGGCGTCATCCAGCTCGGCCTGGGTCGGACCGTTCTTGGCGAAGTCGGCCATGGTCTGGCGCACCACCTGGATGGTCTGGTTGACGGCGCTGGCGCGGGTGCCCACCTGCCCCACCATCACGCTGGCCTTCCGATACGGCGTCACGTTGGTGGAGACGCCATAGGTGAGACCGCGCTTGGTGCGCAATTCCTCCATCAGGCGCGCCTGGAAGCCGCCGCCGCCCAGGATGTAGTTGGCGACATAGCCGGGAAGGAAATCGGGATCGGAACGCATGATGCCCGGCAGGCCGAACACGATAGCGGGCTGCGGCACCGGCAGCGGCGTAATATGCACGCCGGGCTGGCCCAGCCGGCCGACATTGCGCGGCGGCCGCACGGCCCTGGCCGGCAGCGGCGCGAAGGTCGTGCCCAGAAGCTTGGTCACCGCGGCCTGGGTGATGTCGCCCGAAGCGGCGATCTTGATGCCGTTCTTCACCCAATGCGCCCGGGCGAAGGCCCGCAGGTCGGCGGCGGTGATGCCCTTGAGGCTGGCGATGTCGCCATTGACCGCGTGCCCATAGGGATGACCGTTGAAGAAACCGCGCATGAAGGCGCGGGAGGCGACCTGCGCCGGCTCGGCCGCATCCTGCTCCAGCGACTGGATGATCGAGGTGCGCACCCGCGTCAGGGCGTCATTGTCGAAGCGCGGCCGGGTCAATGCCAATTGCAGCAACCGCATCGCTTCGGCGGCATGTTCCGGCAGGGCGCTGACGGAAATGACGGTGTAATCGCGCTCGGCCCGGGCCGAGAGCCGGATGGCGCGCGCTTCCAGCGCCCGCTGGAAGGCGGCGGAGTTCATCTCGCCCGCGCCCTCGTCCAGCATCATGGCGGTGATATAGGCAAGCCCCGGCTTGCCCGCCGGATCATGCGCCGAACCGCCCGGCAGCGAGATGGTGAAGGCGACGACCGGAATGGTGTGATCCTCGGCGAACCAGACCTGCGCCTGCGGCCCCAGATCGATGTTGCGAACATCGGCGGCCTGGGCGGGAAGCGCCGCCAGCATCGACAGAATGAAAGCAAGAACCCGCTGCATCACTTCCCTCCACCGGGAAGCAGATAGCCCGTCACCGACTCGCGGCGATTGAGGCTGGCGGCGGCGCTGCGCACGGCATTGCCGCTGACCGCGCGGATACGGCCCGGCCAGGCATTGACGTCCTGCACCGTCAACCCGATCACCAGCGCCTGGCCATAGGCGTAGGCCATCTGGAACTGGCTGTCGCGGCGGAAGATGACATCGGCGACCAGCTGGGTCTTGGCGCGATCCAGATCGCCGCCGGCGGGCGCGGCGGAAGCGGCCCGGGCCAGTACGCGGTCCAGTTCGCGTTCCAGATTTTCCAGGCTGACGCCCGGACGCGGCGTGGCATAGACGCCGAACTCGCCCATGTCGCGGCGATAGCCGTCATAATAGGCGCCGGCATTGGTGGCGAGTTTCTTCTCTTCCACCAGCACGCGGTAGAGCAGCGAGGTCTGGCCGCCGCCCAGCGTCTGGGCCAGGGTTTCCAGCGCTTCGGCGCGGCCCGGCCCCGCCGTGGCATAAGACGGCACGCGATAGAAGCGGCTGAAGCTGGGCACCTTGGCGTCGGACCGGGTGATGCGGATGCGCGATTCCGCCAGGCGCGGCGGATGGGCATTTTCGGCGCGCGGCGTCAGTTGCCGCAGCGCCAGGCCGCCATACTCGCGCTGCGCCATCACCCGCACGTCTTCAGGGGTGACGTCGCCCGCCACCACCAGGATGGCGTTGTTGGGCGCATAGTGGCGGCGATAGAAATCGGAGGCCGAGGCGCGATCGATATGGCGCAGCTCTTCCATCCAGCCGACCACCGGGCGGCCATAGGGATGCGACAAATGCAGCGCCGCGCTCATCTGTTCCGTGGCCAGGGCCTGCGGGTCATTGTCGGTCCGCATCCGCCGCTCTTCCATCACGATCTCGCGCTCGGTGGCGACATTGGCGTCGGAGAGATCGAGATTGGCCAGGCGGTCGGCCTCGAGTTGCATCGCCAGGTTCAAGCGGTCCTTGGCGATCTGCTCGTAATAGGCGGTGTAGTCGTGGGCCGTGAAGGCGTTGCTCTCGCCGCCATTCCTGGCGATGGCCTGGGTGAAGCCCTCGCCCGGCACCTTGCGCGTGCCGCGAAACATCATGTGCTCGAAGAAATGGGCCATGCCGGAAATGCCGGCGGGGTCGTCGACGCCGCCGACCTTGAACCAGAGCATCTGGGTGGCGACGGGGGCGCGATGGTCGGGAATGACCAGCACCTGCATGCCGTTGCCCAGTTGGAATTGAAAAGTCTGCGCCCCCGACTGACGCAGCGCGTCATTCTGCGACTGCGGCACCGCCGCGGTGGGCGTCAGCGCCAGAACGGCCAGAAGGGCAAGGAGCCGCTTAGAACCAGTCAAACCAGCCGCCGCTCGAAGGCTTGCGGGCGGCGGGCGCGGGAGCAGCCCGGCGCCGCTCGACTTCCGCATCGGCATTGATCGGCGCGCCGGTATTGGCCGTCGCGCGCATACCCAGCAGGCGCGCGGTGAAGTCCGCTTCCGCGCCCTGCATCGTGGCCTGGTCGCCCTGCAGCCGCTGGCGGATGCCCGGATCGGCGCGATTGATGCCGGCGGACGCCAGCAGCATCCGCTCGGCGGTGGAATAATTGCCCTGGATATTGGCCGCGACGGTGGCGGTGCTGCCGCCGAACATGGCCGAGGCGGCGGCGGTGCTGGAATCCGGCGCATAGGTCGGCGCGGCGCCCGGCGTCGGCGGCATCAGGTTGAAGCCCGGCGGGATCACCAGCGGCGCCTTGGTGGTGACGGCGAACTCGTCCGGCGAACTCTTGGTCAGGCCCGCGGACTCCCGCAGGGTCTGGCAGCCCGCCAGGGCGGCGGCGCAGAGCAGAACGGCGCCTGTCCTGGTAATCATGGTCTTACGCATCCTTCGAACTCTCCGACGGCTTCAGCACATCATAGATGAACGTCACCGCCCCCATCGTCACGGCGACATCGGCGATATTAAAGACATACCAGTCATAGTCGAAGGCGTAAAAGTGGAAAAAATCGGCCACGGCGCCATACAGCAGCCGGTCCAGCAGGTTGCCCAGCCCCCCGCCTATGATCAGCCCGCAGCCGGCCGCCACCACGGCCGAATGGGCGTATTTCCAGAGATACCAGCCCATAAAGCCGACCACGCAGGCGGTGACCCCGATCAGGGCAACGGTTCCCCAGATGCCGTCAGCGGCGAACAGGCCGTAGGAGACGCCCCGGTTCCAGACCATCACCATGTCGAAAAAGGGCAGCAAGGGAACATTTTCGCCCGGCCCCATCTGGCGGAACCCGGCCCCGTACAGCAGGGCAAACTTCGAGGCCTGGTCGCCCACAAAGGCGAGTATGGCCGCCGCCAGGCCCAGCAGGCGCAAACGCTTGGAATCGGCTTCGCTCATGCTATCGCGGCCGCGCAGCGATGGCAGACATGCGGAGCCCTGGCCACAACCTCGGGCAGCACCCGCCAGCAGCGGTCGCATTTTTCACCGTCGGCTTTTGTGATCTCGACCGCGGCGAAGCCGGGCGGCGCATCCTTGTCCGCCAGCGCCACGACCGTCGCCGACGAGGTGATGGCGATTTCGGTCAGGTCCACCGTGTCGAACAAGCCTAAGTCGGCGGGATCGGCAAGCTGCAAGGTGGCGGCCGCCTCCAGGCTGGAACCGATCACCTTGTCTTCACGCTTGAGCTCCAGCGCGCCGGTGACGGCGCGGCGCAGTTCGCGCAGGCGCTTCCACTTCACGATCAGCTCGGGATCGGTCCATTGCTTCGGCGCCAGGATGAAATCGTGCAGATGCACGCTGTCTTCCGGGAAGCGCAGCGTCCAGGCTTCTTCCATGGTGAAGCAAAGGATCGGCGCGAACCAGGTGACGACGCGGCGGAAGATTTCGTCGGTGACGGTGCGGACGCTGCGGCGGCGGATCGAATCCGCGCGGTCGCAATAGAGCGCATCCTTGCGGATGTCGAAATAGAAGGCCGACAGATCGTTGGTGCAGAAATTGAACAGGGTGGTGGTGACCAGGTTGAAGTCGAAGCCGCGATAGGCGTCGCGCACGGTGGCGTCCAGCTCGGCCAGCCGCGCCAGCATGAAGCGTTCCAGCTCCGGCATCAGCTCATACGCGATGCGTTCCTTCTCGTCGAAGCCGGACAGGTTGGCCAGCATGAAGCGGATGGTGTTGCGCAGCCGGCGATAGGATTCGACATTGGCCTTGATGATGTCCTGGCCGATGCGCAAATCTTCGGTGTAGTCCGACGAGGCCGCCCACAGGCGCAGGATCTCGGCGCCGTTCTTTTCGGCGATCACCTGCGGGGCGACGGTATTGCCCAGGCTCTTGGACATTTTGCGGCCCTGCTCGTCCAGCACGAAGCCATGCGTCAGGACGCCTGTGTAAGGCGCGCGGCCGCGCGTGCCCACCGCTTCCAGCAACGAGGACTGGAACCAGCCGCGATGCTGGTCCGAGCCTTCCAGATAAAGATCGGCCTGCCCGGCCTTGGGCCAGTTGGGATCGATCGGGTTCTCGAACACGAAAGTATGGGTCGAACCGGAATCGAACCAGACGTCAAGAATATCGGTGACCTGCTCGTAATCCGCCGCCTTGCGGCCTTCGCCCAGGAAACGCTCCGGCGGCGAGGTGAACCAGGCATCGGCGCCTTCGGCCTCGAAGGCCTGCTCGATGCGCTCGAATACCTTCCTGTCGTTCAGCACCAGGCCCGAAGCCTTTTCGACAAAAATCGCCAAGGGCACGCCCCAGGCGCGCTGGCGCGACAGCACCCAGTCGGGCCGGCTTTCCACCATCGCGCCGATCCGGTTCTCGCCGCGCGGCGGATACCAGCGCGTGTCCTTGATCGCCGTCAGCGCCAGTTCGCGCAAGGTCTTGCCGTTGAGGAAAGGCTCGTCGATGGCGACGAACCATTGCGGCGTGGCGCGGAAGATCACCGGGGCCTTGGACCGCCAGCTATGCGGATAGGAGTGGCGCAGCGTGCCCTTGGCCAGCAGCTTGTTGTGGGCGATCAGCTCCTTGATCACGGCGCCGTTGGCGTCGCCATCCTTGCCTTCCGGCGTCAGGATGCGCTTGCCGGCAAAAGCCGGGACATGCGGCGCGTAACTGCCATCCGGCAACACCAGGTTGAAGGCGTCGGGATTCTTGTTGGGATAATCGCGGTCATTGCCGACCATCAGCTCGAAATCGTCCTCGCCATGGCCGGGCGCGTTATGGACGAAACCGGTGCCGGTATCGGCGGTGACAAAGCCGGCCGGCAGCACCGGCACTTCGAAGCCATAGCCCAGGCTGCGGAAGGGATGCGCCGCCACCAGCGTCTTGAGCTCGCTGGCCGGCACGGTGCGGACGCGGCTCACCATCATCTTGGCGTGCTTGGCGACCTGCTCGGCCAGCGTATCGGCCAGCAACAGGAACTCACCCGGACGCGCCAGGCTGCCGTCGGTGGCGTCGGCGATCTGGTAGAGGCCGTAGGAAATCTCTTCCGAGAAGGCGATGGCGCGGTTGCCCGGGATGGTCCAGGGCGTGGTGGTCCAGATGACGATGAAAGTGTGCTTCAAATCATCCGGCGATTTGATCAGCGGGAATTTGACATAGATCGTCGGCGACTGTTTCTCGTGATACTCGACCTCGGCATCGGCCAGCGCCGTCTTTTCCACCGGCGACCACATCACCGGACGGAAGCCGCGATAAAGCAGTCCATTCTCGACGAACTTCATGGCTTCACGGGCGATGCGCGCCTCGGCCTTGAAATTCATGGTGGTGTAGGGACGCTCGAAATCGCCGATCTGGCCCAGGCGCTGAATCTGCGCCCGCTGCACGCCAAGCCAATGGGCGGCGAATTCGCGGCAGGCGCGGCGCAGCTCGTCCTTCGGAATCTCGTCCTTGTTGCGGCCGGCCTCGCGGAATTTCTCCTCGACTTTCCATTCGATCGGCAGGCCGTGGCAATCCCAGCCCGGCACATAGGGCGCGTCCATCCCCAGCATGCCCTGCGAGCGGACCACGAAATCCTTCAGGATGTGATTGAGGCCGGTGCCGGAATGGATATCGCCATTGGCGTAGATGGGGCCGTCATGCAGCAGGAACAGGGGCCGGCCCTTGGCCTTCTTCCGGAGCTTGCCGTAGAGGTCCATCTCCGCCCAGCGCTGCAGCCATTTGGGTTCGGCCTCGGGCAGCCCCGCCTTCATGGGAAAATCGGTGGCGGGCAGGAACAGAGTCGCCCGGAAATCCGGGGTTTCGGCGGCTTTATCGGACATGGGCTCGCTTCTAACAGTGCGCTCCCGCCCGGTCCAGCGGGCCGGGCCTAGCCGTTCAAAGCCGGCAGGCGGGGCGTTCTGGCCAGGATTTGCCGGGCGATCTGGCAGTCGTCGGCAATCTGGGCGATCAGGGCGGGCAGGCCGGAAAAGCTGGCTTCGGGGCGGACATAGTCGACCAGCTCGACCGACAAATGCTTGCCGTAGAGGTCGCCGTCAAAATCGAACAGATGCGCTTCCATCAGGGGCACCGTCACCTGGTACATGGGCCGGATGCCGAAATTGGCGACGCCGTCATGGCGGGCGCTCATTTGATCTTTGGGGACCTGGTCATTCTCGAAAATTGTGGCGCGCACGGCATAGACGCCGAAGGCCGGCGCCAGGCAGTGCCCCAGATGCATATTGGCGGTGGGAAAGCCCATGGTGCGGCCGCGGCCATCGCCATGTTCGACGCGGGCTTCCACCGCCCAGTGCCGGCCCAGCAGGCGGGCCGCTTCGCCGGGCCGCGCCGCCTTCAGCGCCTCGCGGATGCGGGTGGAAGAAATCTTTTCGCCGGCAGTAGCCAGCACCGTGTGGAAGGGCGTGACGCGGAAGCCGTGCCCGGCGCCCTCGTCCTTCAGCGTCTGCAGGCTGCCGCCCCGGCCCTTGCCGAAGACGAAATCCTCGCCCACCACCACGCCGGAGACGCCAAGTCCATTCACCAGCACGTCGCGCACGAATTCCGCCGCCGGGCGCGCCGCCATGGCGGCGTCGAAGGGAAGCGCGAAAAAAGCATCGGCGCCCAGTTCGGCCACCAACCGCGCCTTGGCGCGCATCGGCGTCAGGCGCAGGCTTTCAGGGGCCGCGGGCGGATGCCCGCCTTGACGTGAACCACGGAAGAATTCCTGCGGATGCGGTTCGAAGGTCAGGACCGCCAAAGGTGCTCCCGAAGCCCGCGCCTGTCGCGAGGCTTCACCAATAAGCGCGCGATGGCCCAGATGGACCCCGTCGAAATTTCCCACCGCCACGACGCTGCCGCGCAAGGGCTGCGGCACATCCTGGAAGTGCCGAAAGATGCGCATCAGGCCCCGGTACTTCCCTTGAGGGGGGGCCTTTTGGGCCCCAGCACCTTGATGTCGGATTCCAGCACCACCGTCTCGCCGACGCGGCAAATGCAGTTGAGGACCACATGGCGGCCTTCCACCGCCGACACGGTGGCGCTCGCCGTCACCGTGTCGCCGATCCGCACCGGCGTCTTGAAGTCGATGGTGGCGCTGACAAAGATGGTGCCCTCACCGGGCAGCCGGGTTCCGAGCAGGGCGGAGAGAAAGCCGATGGTCAGCGCGCCATGGGCGACGCGGCCGCGGAAGATGGTCTTGCGCGCATATTCTTCATCGAAATGCACCGGGTTCATGTCGCCGGTGGCTTCGCCGAACAGATGGATGTCGCGCTCGGTGACGGTACGGGTCAGGGTTTCGCTGTCGCCGACCTTGATGTCTTCCAGATAGTAGGTCATCGGCTCACCACGTCAGGGCGCGCAAGGCAGCCATGGCGTGGCAGCCGCCCCTGGCCAGCAATGCCGTCACATGGGTTGGGGTATAAGGCTCGACCTCTTCGCCATGGATGCCGTCGGCGATGAAGAGCACATCCAGCCCTTCCGCATTGGCGCCCTTGATGTCGGTCGGCATGCCGTCGCCGATAGCCAGCATCTTTTTCGCGTCCCCCCCGTGTCGCGCCGCGATCTCGGCACGGGCCATGTCATACACCGGCCGGTGCGGCTTGCCGTAATAGATAATGTCGCCGCCCAGGGCCGCATAGTCGCGGGCCAGGGCGCCGGCGCACCAATAGAGCCGCTTGCCCCGGTGCACCACCAGATCGGGATTGGCGCAGAGCATGGTCAGGCCCCGGGCCGCCATCGCCGCCAGTTCGGGGCCGTAATCGCCGGGGACCTCGGTATCGTCGTCGCGCAACCCGGTGCACAGCGCCGCCCTGGCCTCATCCAGCGGGGAAAGCCGGATATCCAGGCCCTGGAAGATCGAAAGGTCGCGGTCGGAGCCGATATAATAAAGCGGCAACGTCCCGCTGGCGGAGCGCCGCGCCAGCTCCGCCCGGCAGGCGCCGCCGGAACTGACGATCACGTCATAACAATCGGGCGGCACGCCGATGCCCTTGAACTGGTCCTGGACGGCGGCGGGAACGCGCGGCGCATTGGTCAGCAGCACCACCGGACCGCGGCTCTGCCGGAACCGGCGCAGGGCATCGCAAGCCGCGTCATGGGCATGATGGCCGTCATGCACCACCCCCCAGACGTCACAGACCAGGGCGTCATAATCGGCGGCAATGTCGGAAAGGCCGTTGAGGAGCCGGATGGACATAACCCAGCGGATCGCATGAGCCGGCCCAATTCGTCAACCAGATGGGGCCGTCAACGCCGGATGCGGTCTAGCTGGCTTTCTTGAACGGAATAACCGGGCTTTGCTCGGCCAAGACCGGCTTGGGGGCGTCGCCGCGCACCGCGCGCGGCTCGCCGAACAGGTAGCCCTGGGCGAAGTCCACCGCATATTCCAGCAGCTGCACCACGGTCTTTTCTTCCTCGACCCGCTCGGCGATCAGGTTGACGCCGTGACGTGACAGAAGCTTCTTGAAATCCTCGGCGGCGACGGCGGCACCGGCGCCGTTCATGCCGGCGACCATGGTCTCGGCCCGCACTTTGAGGTGACGGAAGCCGATGCCCTTCAGCTTGACGAAATCCAGCGCCAGGGTCTCGACATGGTCCATGGAGAGGGCAAAGCCCATCTCGGCCAGGCGGGCCAGATTCTTTTCGCCGGCGGGACCGGCCTTCAGCACCGCGTCCTGCGCAAACTCAAAGATGATCAGCCCGGCCAAATCCTTGTTGGCGGCCATATAGTCCAGGAACTGGGGAAAGAATTCGGCGTCGCTCAGCGTGTCGCCTGAGATGTTGCAGAAGATGCCGATCTCGCGCGTCTTGACGGCGAGGCGGCGCAGCACCTGGACGCAGCGGAACAGCAGCAGATTGTCGACCACGCTCATCAGGCCCGCCGCGGCGGCGACGTTCATATACTGGGCCGGCATGATCACCTGGCCGCCGGCATCGCGCAGGCGCGACAGCGCCTCGTAGTAGCGCAGCTTGCGCTGCGGCAGGCTGACGATGGGCTGCAGATAGAGATCGACGCGGTTTTCTTCCAGCGAGGCGCGGATGGTTTCCAGAAGCTCGTCGCGCCCACCCATCGTGTTCAGATAGGCGGTGGCGGGGCCGGTCGAGGGAATGCGGTTGACGGCGGCCGGCGTGGCGCTGCGGCTGATCTTGCCGGCGAACTCCCGCATCAGGCTTTCCAGCACTTTCAGCTCGGCCACGATCTTGCGGCCCTGGCTGTTGGCGCGTTCTTCCATCGCCAGGTCCAGCGCGCCGATACGGTCGCGGGTCTCATTGAGCTGCTGCTGGAATTCCATGGCGGCGCTGTGCAGGCGCGCAAATTCCTTCGCCGTGGCGCGCTTGTCCTTGCGCCGCACCATCGCGGCGGAAAATTGCTGGATCCCCAGGAACACCAGGCCGGCCGACACCAGCGCCAGCGGCCAGCCGGTGAACAGCACCATCGATGCGCCCAGGAAGGCGCAGGCGAAGAAGCAGGTCAGGTTGATGAGAACCTTGGTCATAGGGCAAGAATTGCCCATCCCCGGTTTCCAAAGCATTAACCACGAAATCCGGCGGGAAAAACGGCGGCACTGCCGGGTGCCACCGCTTTTAAGCTTTTGTTTACTTGCTCGCCGCCGCCACCACCGTCATGGCGAGGGCGGCGGAGGGCTGGCGCTGCCGTCGCGTCCAAAACGGCGGTCCGGCGGCGTCAGGGCTCTGCCGTCACTGCTGCCACGCGGGGCGGAGTCCATGCGCTGGAACCCGCGGTCGCCGAAACGGCCGCCGTCATTATTCTGCGGCGGCTGTGTCTGCCGCTGCGGCTGATCCTGCTGCTGCGCGCCGCGATTGCCCCGACCACCACCATCACGCCCACCGCCGTCAAAGCCGCCGCGGCCACGGCCGCTCGCACCGTCACCACCACGTCCCTGACCCGCACCTGGGCCGAAGCCCGGACGATTGTCATTGTCGGGCCCATAGCCGCCACGTCCCTGGAAGCCGGGACGCCCGTCGCCATCGGAGCGATTGTGGCGATACCAGTCGCGGCCCAGCGCCGGGCCATGGCGGAAATTGCGATATTGCGAGGGACGGTCACCGCGCCAGCCGTCATGGCGCCAGCCGCCGCGCACCCAATACTGCCGGCCGCCATTCCAGTCGCGGTAATAGAAGGGACCGTTCACCCAGGAGCCGCCATAATAGACCGAACCGTAATAGACCGGCCTGTCCCAGTAATCGTCGGGGCAGCCCCAGCTGTCGCAATAGCCGCCGCTGTAATTGTAGCCGCCGCCGTAATAGCCATCCTGATCATAGCCATCGTAAGGCTGGCATCCGGCCAGGGCGCCGAAGCAAAGGGCTGCGATTGCTGCTTTCCAGATGGCCTTCATGGGGCTTCACTCCTGTGGCGCGCCTTCTGGCGGCCGTGAATGCGACAATCGTCCGATGCGCCTGAACCCAGCCTGAACGCATCATGGTGGAATGGCGCAAACAAAAACGGCTCCGGAGCGTTCCGGAGCCATTCTTGCCGCGGCGTCATCGCTTAGCGATAGTAACCACGGGGGCGCCCATAATAGGGACGGTAGTACCCGTAATGGGGGCGGCCATAATAATGCCGGCCGTAATAGGGGCGGCCATAGCCGTAATAGCGCGGATAGGCGCGGTCGCCGCAGTACCACGGGTCATAATAGCGGCTATACGGACTACAGGAATAGCCGCTGTCATAGCCGAAGCTGTAGCCCGGCCCGCCAAAGCTGAAGCCGAAGGATTGCGCCGAAGCCGGCGCGGCGGTGGCCAGGGTCACGCCCAGCATCATGGCGGCGCCCATGGCGATCTTGTGCAAGGTTTTCATCGTCTCCACTCCTTACTGCCCTGCCCGTACCGGAGAATTTGCTCGGCGGCGCCTGAACCCAGCATGAACAGGGATTAACCTCTCCCGCCTAGAAAACGCGTGCTGCCCTCGCCCGTATCCGGGCCTATCCCGGGTTTCATCATGGCGGGAACATGGCCGCTCCCCTTGATCCTTTCCCCGGGCCGCCCTAAATAGCCGGGCATAGGGCTGGCACTCGTCGATTATGAGTGCTGCCTTATACTTAAAACTCAACGAATTCAGACCCTTATAAGAGAGGACCCTCATGAAATTCCGTCCGCTTGGCGACCGTGTGGTCGTCCGCCGCGTGAAAGAAGATCAGAAGACCGCCGGCGGCATCATCATCCCCGATACCGTGGCCGAGAAGCCCCAGGAAGGCGAAGTGATCTCGGTCGGCCCCGGCGCGCTCGACGAATCGGGCAAGCGCGTGAACCCGGAAGTGAAGGCCGGCGATTTCGTGCTGTTCGGCAAATGGTCGGGCACCGAAGTGAAGATCGATGGCGAAGATCTCCTGATCATGAAGGAGAGCGACATCATGGGCGTCCTCGAAACCCGCAAGGCTTCGAAGAAGTAATCCGCCCGAACAAGATTCAAAAGATTTAGGAGAACAGAACAATGGCAGCCAAAGACGTGAAATTCGGCGCCGACGCCCGCGACAAGATGCTTCGCGGCGTCGATATCCTGGCCGATGCGGTGCAGGTGACCCTGGGCCCCAAGGGCCGCAATGTCGTGATCGACAAGTCGTTCGGTGCCCCGCGCACCACCAAGGACGGCGTCACCGTCGCCAAGGAAATCGAACTGGCCGACAAGTTCGAAAATATGGGCGCGCAGATGGTGCGCGAAGTCGCCTCCAAGACCAATGACGTGGCCGGCGACGGCACCACCACCGCCACCGTGCTGGCCCGCGCGATCGTGCGCGAAGGCGCCAAGTCGGTCGCGGCCGGCATGAACCCGATGGACCTGAAGCGCGGCATCGACAAGGCGGTCGACGCCGTCGTCGCCGACCTCAAGAAGCGTTCCAAGAACGTCAAGAACAATGAGGAAGTGGCGCAGGTCGGCACCATCTCCGCCAATGGCGACAAGGAAGTCGGCGACATGATCGCCAAGGCCATGGCGAAGGTCGGCAAGGAAGGCGTCATCACCGTCGAGGAAGCCAAGACCGTCGAAACCGAACTCGACATCGTCGAGGGCATGCAGTTCGACCGCGGCTATCTCAACCCCTACTTCATCACCAATGCCGAGAAGATGGTGGCGGTGCTGGACGATCCCTACATCCTGATCCACGAAAAGAAGCTGACCAGCCTGCAGCCCATGCTGCCGATCCTGGAAGCCGTGGTGCAGGGCGGCCGTCCGCTGCTGATCATCGCCGAGGAAGTCGAAGGCGAAGCCCTGGCCACCCTGGTGGTCAACAAGCTGCGCGGCGGCCTCAAGGTCTGCGCCGTCAAGGCGCCGGGCTTCGGCGATCGCCGCAAGGCCATGCTGGAAGACATCGCCACCGTCACCGGCGGCCAGGTCATCAGCGAGGATCTCGGCATCAAGCTCGAGAACGTCAAGCTGAACATGCTGGGCACCGCCAAGCGCGTCACGGTGGACAAGGACAACACCACCATCGTCGACGGCTCCGGCAAGAAGGCCGACATCCAGGCCCGCGTCGGCCAGATCAAGGCCCAGATCGAAGAGACCACCAGCGACTATGACAAGGAAAAGCTGCAGGAACGCCTGGCCAAGCTGGCCGGCGGCGTTGCGGTGATCCGCGTCGGCGGCTCGACCGAGATCGAAGTCAAGGAGCGCAAGGACCGCGTCGATGACGCCCTGAACGCCACCAAGGCCGCGGTCGAGGAAGGCATCGTTCCGGGCGGCGGCACCGCCCTGCTCTATTCGATCAAGGCGCTGAAGGACCTCACCGGCGTCAACGAAGACGAGACCCAGGGCATTGCCATCGTGCGCCGCGCGATCCAGTACCCGATCCGCATCATCGTCTCCAATGCCGGCCAGGAAGCCAGCATCGTTGTCGGCAAGCTGAACGACCAGAAGTCGAGCACGTTCGGCTACAACGCCCAGACCGGCGAGTATGTCGACTTCATCCAGGCCGGTATCGTCGATCCGACCAAGGTGGTGCGCGTGGCGCTGCAGAACGCGGCCTCGGTCGCCGGCCTGCTGCTGACCACCGAAGCCATGATCACCGACCGTCCCAAGAAGGACGCGGCCCCCTCGATGCCCGGCGGTGGCGGCGGCATGGGCGGCATGGGTGATATGGACTTTTAAACCCCACCATGGCCGGGCAGCGAGCGTAGCGAAGCGCGACCCGGCCACCCAACGTCAGAAATGCAAAAGGCCCGGTGGAAACACCGGGCCTTTTGTTTGAAGGCTGCGCCCTTGCGGACGGATATCGCACCGGCCAGTCTTTTTCATTTGTCAATTGCCTGAGTAGGGCAGACGATCGCTTCGCCGTTTAAAGTATTGTTGCAATTGCAAGTTCATGACCGGCGGCCTCAGAGGCCGATATCGGGCCGGCGATGCAATAATGTCTCATTTGCGCTGATATAATCGCGCCATTCTCTATCGAGTGACATCTGGCCCTTTGTCATAACCCTGCGCCAAAGCGAGGTTGTCATGCCCAGGAAATCCGATCAGGACATCAAGCCGCCCTTCTCAAACGACGACGAAGCGCGAATCCAGGAAATCCTGCGGGAAGCCGGAATCGACCCCGATGATTTCTTTCAGATGCCGGAGCAACCCGTGCCGAACGAGCCGGGGAAGAAGCGCAACCCCGCAATTCCGGAAGGCCGCACGATTGAGAACTACAACGGCCAGAAAGGCGATGGCACCTTTCGTGAATTCCACTTCGACTGGCAACCCGGCTGTGGTGAAGCATTCGCGATCGTCGTCTCCGAAGTCTGGACGCCGCCGCCGCCAGGTCTGGCGAAC
>DATFFI010000079.1:0-19694 GCA_035250225.1 Rhizomicrobium sp.
AATGGTGACCAGATAGGCGAGGTGGACGAGGGGATTGGGCTTGGTCAAACGCTTATAGCTCCGCTGCCCGGGGCGGGCAGGGGCGAATAGCGGAAAGGTTGCAGTCAGGGCAAGTGTAAATCCGGCAACCCGGGATATGGCCCCATTTTCATGCGAAAAAGCGCCGCCCTTGCGGACGGCGCTCTCGCGATGTGTGACGGTTTAGTTCCAGTCGCGGTCGATCTTGTAATATTCGTAGGTAGTCTCGCGGATGCCGCCCAGGGTGCCGTCATGCTTGACCAGGTCTTTGAGGTCATAGGCTGGGGCGCTCTTCAGCGTGTCCTTGTCCAGCGGGATGACATAGCCGCCACGGTCTTCGTCATAATCCAGCATCGACCAGGGCACGGGATAGTATTTCTCGCCTAGGCCCAGCACGCCGCCAAAGCCGAGGGCGGCGAACATGATCTGGTTGGACTGCTTGTCCAGCACCACGTCTTCCACCGTACCGATGCGGTCGCCCACTTCATTGAATACGGCGGTGCCTTTTACCTTGGACGCCAGGATCGCGCTGGTGTGTCCGCTGCTCGTCGTCATGCCATTCCTCCATGCTTGGGTAACCCGTAAACCCTGTTGTTCCGATTCCGTTGCCGGAACTTCTTCTCAAATCGGATTCTCCGCATGACAGGGCTAAAGGCCTGGAACCTGGGCTCAGCGGCGCGGCAAATTCGCCACAAATTCCCGTAGCTGCGACAACCAGAGGGTGGTGGCGTTGCCGGCGGTGCCATGGCCGCGGGTCTGGGCGCTGGCGGGAATGACGTACAGCCGCGCATTCTTCAGTTTGGCGATATCGCGGGCCAGGGTGCCGGTTTCCAGCGGATTGCGTTCGTCATCGGCGGAATTGACCGCCAGCACCGGGGCGCTGATCCGAGACAGGTCCGGGGCATAGTCACGCGCCGCCTCGACTTGCCAGATCGTGTTGTTGGCGTCCCTGGTGGTAGGGCCCAGCCGCCGCTCCACCAGCGCGTCCGCCGCCGCCGCGGTGGGCGCCGCCGCCTGCAGCGCGATATCGCCGCCATTGGTGGCGGTATCGAACATGGCCAGCGCCAGCCGCATCGAACGGGGCTGCTCGGCATAATCGCCGTTATTATAGCCGGGATCGGCCTTGATGCTTTCGATCAGCAACCGCCGCATCATCCAGTTGCGGCCCGACATCGCGCCGGGTTGCGAGGCCAGCGGCACCAGGCCGTCCATCATGGTGGGATATTTGGCGCCCCAGACCCAGACATGCATTCCGCCCATGGAATTGCCGATCACCAGCCGCAGATGCTTCACCCCCAGCCCTTCGGTGAGCAGGCGATACTGGGCCGTGACCATGTCGTCATAATTGTAGCGGGGGAATTTGCCGCGTTGCCCGTCGGACGGTTTGGATGAACCGCCCGAGCCGATCGCATCAGGCAGGATGATGTAATGGGTCGCCGTATCCAGCGGCGCACCGGCGGCGAACATCGGGCTGAAGCTGCCGATCATGCCGGCGCCATTGCCGCTGGTGCCGTGCAGCAGCAGCACCGGCGTGCCGTTGGGATTGCCCAGGGTGGTGTAGTGCAGCTTCAGCTCCGGCAGGATCTCGCCGGTGTGGAAGCGGAAATTGCGGATGACATGGTCGCCGCTGCGGCTGCCAAGCGGTTGTCCTGGGGGCTGGCTCAAGGCGGGTCCGCTCAGCAGCCCCCACGCCGAAATGAAGGCCAACAGGACGGCGATACCCGGTTTTTCCGTAAAGCTCATGACGCTGGCTCCCCTATTTTCCCCCATGATAGCCTTGGATGATAGCCATGGATGATAGCTTTGGGGGTGGGACTTTTGACCGCCGTGCGGCCGGGCCTGGTGGATGATGTCAGTCCGCATCAATCAGGTCGAAACGCCGAAGTAGGGCCGGTTGCTCTTGAGACCCATCCCGGCTTGGATGTGGCCCATGACACCGGATTCGAAGCCTGCCTCCACCCTGATCCTGCTGGGCGCCACGGGCGATCTGTCCCAGCGCATGCTGATCCCCTCGCTTTTCGCCCTGTTCGCCGAAGGCTTGCTGCCCCAGGATTTCAAACTGGTCGGCGCCGCCCGCCGCGCCATGAGCGACGCGGAATTCCGTGCCTTCGCCCAGGAGGCCGTGGGCAAATATCTGCCGCGCGACCGCCAGAATGCCTCGCGCCTGGCCGCCTTCCTGGAGCGGCTGCATTATCACAATGCCGACCTGGACGATCCCGCCTGTTTCGGGCCGGTGCGCGACATGCTTGGCGGCTCCGGCGACATCGGCGTTTTCCTCTCCATCGCCCCCAGCCTGTTCGTGAAGGCAGTGGCAGCCCTGAAGCAGGCGGGGCTGGCCGGCGCCAATGTCCGCGTCGCGCTGGAAAAGCCGCTGGGTGAGGACCTGGCTTCCAGCCGGGTCATCAACGACACCATCGCCAGCCTGTTTCCGGAAGAGCGCACCTTCCGCATCGACCACTATCTCGGCAAGGAGACGGTGCAGAATCTTCTGGTGCTGCGCTTCGGCAATATCCTGTTCGAGAATCTCTGGAACGCCCGCTACATCGATCATGTCCAGATCACGGTGGCCGAGACGGTGGGCCTGGAAGGGCGCACCGCCTATTTCGACGGCGCCGGCACGCTGCGCGACATGGTGCAGAATCATATGCTGCAGCTTCTCGCCCTGGTGGCGATGGAGCCGCCGGGACAGTTCGATGCCGGCGCGGTGCGTGACGAAAAGGTCAAGGTCCTGCGGGCGCTCCGGCCCATGACGGCGGCGACCGCGGAAAGCCACAGCGTCATCGGCCAGTATGGCAAGGGCGCCATCGGCAATGCCCGGGTCGCCTCCTATGCCGAGGATTTCGGCAAGGAATCCGGCACCGAAACCTTCGTCGCCATCAAGGCCCAGATCGACAATTGGCGCTGGCAGGGCGTGCCCTTCTATCTGCGCACCGGCAAAAGGCTGGCGGCGCGCAAGACTGAGGTCGCCATCCAGTTCAAGAGCGTGCCCCATTCCATGTTCGCAGAGAGAGGCGGCAAACTCGAAGCCAACAGGCTGCGCCTGCGGCTGCAGCCGGAAGAAGATGTCCGCCTCTCGGTGATGGCCAAGGTGCCGGGGCTGGACCGTGAAGGCATGCAGCTGGAGGACGTGGCGCTGGATTTGTCGCTGGCCAATGCCTTTGGCGGCCATCGCCGCCGCATCGCCTATGAGCGCCTGTTGCTGGATTTCCTGGAAGGCGATCCCACGTTGTTCGTGCGCCGCGACGAGGTCGAGGCGCAATGGGCCTGGATCGACACGGTCAGGGCCGGCTGGATGGCGGCGGGGATGAGGCCGCAATCCTACGACTCCGGCGGCTGGGGACCGGATTCCCATTTTGGTCTAGCCGAACAGAACGCGCGCTGGCACGATTAATTCCCGTCGGGAGGTGGTCTTGCTTTCCAGACGGACTTTCTCGCTTTCGCTGGCCGCAGCCTGTCTGGCGCGCGCCGCATCCGCCGCGCCGCTGGGCATCGAACCCGGCATCCAACTTTATTCCGTCGGCGACGCCATGCGCGCCGATACGCCGGGAACGCTGAAGGCGTTGCGCGCCATCGGCTATCGCAAGGTCCAGACCGCGGGGCTTGGCCGCTATAGCGCCCGTGAATTCCGCCGCCTGCTGGACGATGCCGGTCTTCGCTGCGCCGCCTGCCATTTCGGGTTCGCGGGCGGTGACAATGACGCCCTGTTTGAAAGCACCGCTATCCTGGGCGCGTCCTTCACCGGCAGCGGCGGACTGTTCGGTGCCCTGGGCATCGATGCCGCCACTGCCGATGCCGGTGCCTATCACCGCATGGCCAAGCTGGCCAATGCGATCGGCGGCCAGGCCAAACGCGCCGGCGTCACCTTCACCCTGCACAATCACAATATGGAATTTCGTTCCCTGGGCAGGGCCACCGGTTTCGACCTGTTGCTCAAGGAAACCGATCCCGCCCTGGTGGGACTGGAGATGGATTGCGGCTGGGTGCGTGTGGCCGGCGCCGATCCGGTGCGCTATCTCAAGAACCATCCCGGCCGTTTTCCGCTGCTGCATATCAAGGATTTCCAGAAAGCCCCGCAGCCCCGCACCGCACCGGGCGGTCCCCCCGGCAGGCCCCTGGGGCAGGGCTTCATCGATTACCGGCCCATTTTCGCCGCAGCCCAGGGCGTGAAACATTATTTTGTCGAGCAGGAGCCGCCCTATCGCGACTTCACCGCCCTGGAAGCGGCCAAGATCAGCTACCAATATCTGCAAAGCCTGGGTTAGCCGGGTTTCAGACCTTGCCACTGCTGGGCCAAGGTTCCATTCTTCCGCCGCATGAACCGCATCGACCTTCAAGGAACGCCGCGACAGGCTTCAACCGGTCTCGACGAATGGGCGCCGTCGCTGCTCAAGGCGCAGCTCTATGGCCGCATCCTGGTCGACATCATCATCGGCGCGTTGAAGCCCGGCGAACAGCTGGATGAAAATGCGCTGACACGCCGCTATGACGGCGGGCTGGCCGGCATTCGCGATGCCTTGGCGCGGCTGGCGCTGGAAGGGCTGGTGGTGCGCAAGGCGCGTGTCGGCACCACGGTGGCGCCGCTCGATCCCATCGAGGCGCACGATGCCTTCGAGGCCCGTTGCCTGGTGGAAATCGAATGCGCCGGCCTTGCCGCCGTCCATGCCAGTCCGGACGCCATCGCCGCCATCCGCGCCACCCTGGATGAGGGCGAGGCGGCGATCGATAGCAACGACGCCCGCGCCCTGGCGGTGATGGACGAGGCCTTTCATGTCGCCGTCGCCACGGCCAGCGGCAACCGTACCCTGGCCAAGATGGTGGTGACCTTGCATCACCAGACCGCGCGTTACTGGCTCCATGCCATGCAGGCGCCGTCGCGGGCCGAAAGCATCCAGGCGCTGGAGGAGCATCGCGCCCTGGCCGATGCGCTGGCTTCGCGCGATCCGTCCCGCGCCCGCGCCGTGATGCAGACCCTGCTGGGCGACTTTCCCGATGACATGAAGCGCACTTTGGGCTCATGAGGGGGGGCTCATGAGGGGGGCTCATGAGGGTGGACTCATGACCGGGTTGCGCGCCTGGACAACGCTGCTCCTCGTCAGCGCCCTCTTCTTCATCATTACTGCCGCGACCTTCTCCTCGCTGGGGCTGGCGCTGCCCGCCATGATGGCGGAGCTGAACTGGAGCTTTGCGCAGGCCGGCACCGGCTTCTCGCTGCTGGCGGTCCTGTGCGGCATCACCTCTTACATTCCCGCCGCCCTGATCCGGCGCTTCGGGGTGCGCACCAATTTCCTGGTGGGCGCGCTGGTGATGGCGCTGGCTTTTGTCTGCCTCGCCCAGGCGCAGGGCCTGACGCTCTATTTGTTCGGCGCGGCGCTGGCCGGCTTTGGCTTTACCCTGCTGGCGACGGTACCCGGCACCTATCTGCTGACACGGCTGTTCGCGCGGCCGTCCTTTGCCTTTGGACTTTATTTCACCCTCGGCGGTCTGGGCGGCGTCGCCGGGCCGCTTCTGTATGGCTGGATTGCAGGGCCGCAGCAGGACTGGCGCGCCTTCTGGCTCGCCTGTGCGGTGGCCGTGGCGGCAATCGCCATTGTCGCCGCCTTCTTCTGCGACACGCGCAGCGATGTTGGCCGCGAGGCGGAAGCCGATCCCGCCATCACCACCGGCGCCTGGCGCGTGAAGGATGCGATGCGCACGCATCAATTCGCCTTCCTGGCGGCGGCCTATAGCGCCTTCCTGATCTGCGACATCAGCGTGAATTCAGCCTCGCCCTCGCATCTGGCGGAAATCGGCACCAGCCCGGAGATGGCGGCGCGGCTGATGAGCATCTGGGCGCTGCTGAATGTCGGGGCGCGCCTGGCCGGCGGCATCCTCAATAGCTTCGTTAGTGCCCGCTTGCTGTTGATCGGGGCGCTGGGCCTGCTGGCCGCCGGCATGGCGGCGCTGGCCCTGGGCAACTCTCCCGTCCTGCTGACGCTGTATGTGATCGGCATCGGCCTGGGTTCGGGCCTGACTTTCTTTGCTTCCACCATCCTGCTGCTGGATTATTTCGGCCGCAAACCCAATCTGGAACTGTTCTCGCTGCTCAACCTGATTTCCACCATCGGCGCGGCCGCGCCCTGGGCCGCCGGCGTCACCCGCGATGCCAGCGGCAGCTTTGCGCCCTTCTTCCTGGCGATTGCCGTGGCGATGATGGGAATGACGGTGCTGGCGCTGTTCCTCAGGCCGCCGCGGAGCGCGGCATGAAGGAATTTGGCGTGTTTCTTCCAGTCGCCACGCGAAGCACGCGAGAGCGTTTTCGCCAACAAAAAACGTTCGCGACATGACCGCTGCGAAAGAATTTGGCGTCTTTTTGCCAGTCGCCACGCGAAGCACGCGAGAGCGTGTTCGCCAACAAAAAACGTTCGCGACATGACCGCTGCGAAAGAATTTGGTGTCTTTTTGCCAGTCGCGAACGGCGGGTGGATCGTCAGCAAGAGTACGCCGCTACTGGATGGGGGCTGGCCGCAGAACCGCGAGGCTGCCATCGCCGCCGAAGCCGCCGGGTTCGATTTCGCCATGGCGATGGGCAAGTGGCGCGGCTTTGGCGGCGAAACCGGTCATTGGGGCGCCAGCCTGGAAGCCGTCACCACGCTGGCGGGAATTGCCGCCGTCACCAGCCGCATCAAAGTATGGGCGACGCTGCACGCCATCCTGTTCAATCCGGTGGTGGCGGCCAAGATGATCGCCACCCTGGATCACATTTCCAACGGCCGCGCCGGGCTCAATATCGTGGCGGGGGCTTTCAAAGGCGAATTCGCCCAGATGGGCGCCTGGGACGAGCGCCTCACCCATGACACGCGCTATGACTTGGCCGAGGAATGGACCGAAATCGTCAAGCGGCTGTGGTCCGAACCAAAAGTCGATTTCCAGGGCCGGCATTTCGACCTCACCGATTGTGTCAGCGAGCCCAAGCCTTTGCGCCGTCCCGAGCTGATCTGTGCCGGCATGTCGCCGCGCGGCTTCGATTTCTCGGTGCGTCACACCGATGGCTGCTTCATCGGCGGCCGCGATGAAATCGAGACCCGCGCCGCCTCGCTGCGGGCCAAGGAACTGGCCGCCCGCCTGCACAAGACCATCAAGACCTACGCCATGGTGACGGTGATCTGGGACGAAAGCGATGCGGCGGCCGAGACCAAGGCGGCGCGCTATCGCGCCGGGCTGGACGAGGGCGCGGTGACCGGCATGCTGGAAAGCTATGGCGTTCTGAAAGACGGAAACAACGCCATGACGGCGCGGGCACAGGGCGCCTTCATGACCCAGACCGCCATCGGCGCGCCGGCCACGGTGGCGGAGAAAATCACCCACTTCCTGCGTTATTGCGAGCTGGACGGGCTGATGTTCATTTTCGACGATTATCCGGCGGGCCTGGCGATGGCGGGACGGGAGATACTGCCCCGGCTGCGCAACCTATGAGCGAGAAGCCCCGCCTCAGGCCGGAATGGGTGGCGCCCAGACGCACGGCGCTGCTGGTGATCGACCTGCAGGTGGATTTCGCCGCGCCGGAAGGCGTGATGGCGCAAAGCGGCGCCGACATGAAGCAGGTTGAGGCGGCGCAGGCAAAGATCGCCGAACTGGTCGAAGCGGCGCGCACCGCCGCTGTTCCCTGCGTCTTCACCCGCGCGGTCACCGCGCCCGAACGCCAGACGCCAATCGAGGCCGAGGGCAGGGGGCGTCATGGCGAACCGGCGCCCACCATCTGCCTGGCCGGCAGCCATGGCGCGGATTTCGTCGAACCACGGCCGCGCGAAGGCGAATTGGTGATCACCAAGCAGCGCTACAGCATCTTTCCCGGCACCGGCCTGGCCGAGACGCTGAAGAGCCGCGGCGTCGATACGTTGATCTTTTGCGGCCTCACCACCGAATGCTGCGTCCAGTCCTCGGCCTGGGATGCCTTTGAGCGCGACTTTCATGTTTTCATCGCGGCGGACGCGGTGGCGGCCTATGAACCGGCCCTGCACCAGGCGGCTTTGCGCAGCCTGGAATTGAGCGGCGCCATCCTGGCGCCGGCGGCGGCTTTCGCGGTATCTTGGAAACATTAGAGATATCAGATAGATAGATGAAGTTCCGGGTCGCAATGTCGCGCCCCGCTTGCGCTCGGGCTGTGAAATGTTAGATGACATTTCACATGCGACACCTTCTCCCCCTGCTTTTGCTTTGCGCCACCCCCGCCCTGGGCCAGGAAACCGTGCTGGTCACGGCCGATCCGGTACGCCTGCTCGAAAGCGGGCCCAGCGAAGCGGCGACCGGCCTGCTGCTGCCTCTGGCCAAGACGCCGCGCGCCGGCACCGAGGTCAGCGAAACCGCGCTGGCGCGCTATGGCGTCACCGGCCTGGACGATCTCACCGCGCTGATTCCCAACACCTACACCTCCAGCTTCTATGGCGTCGAAGGCTCGGTGAATCTGCGCGGCACGCTGGCGGAGAATTATTTTCGCGGTTTCAAGCGGGCCGAGAATCGCGGCACCTATGCCACGCCCCTGCAGGGCGAGATCACCATCCTGCGCGGCCCACCCTCGCCGGTGATGGGTGCGGGCAAGGTCGGCGGCATGGTGGATTTCGCCCCCGCCGCCATCACCGAAAACAGCATCACGGTTACCTATGGCGCTTATGAAAAGCGCAAAGTGAGCGCGCAAGGCGGCATGCCGCTGACGCTGGCGGGCATGCAGGGCCGTATCGGCGCCCGCGCCGAGATCGAAGACAGCTACAGCTATTATCGCGGCCTGCATCCGCGCCGCCAAAGCTTTGGGCTGAGCGCCGACCTGGAAAATGACGGTTTCTCGCTCTCAGCCGACTATCTCTTCTTCCACTCGGACGGCGAGGTACAGACCCCCGGCTGGAACCGGCTGACCCAGGGCCTGATCGATGACGGCATCTACACCAGGGGCCGCAACACCTCCTTGCGCGACACCGATGGCAATGGCCGCCTGACGCTGGATGAGTTCGGCGGCAATCCCTATTTCTTCGATCCGGCCTTTCGGCCGCTGGCCATTGCCGGCGGCACCGATGCCGCCCATCGCCTGGATAGCGGGTTCGGCACCACCACGCTGGACCGCCGCACCGTGCATCTGTCGAAGGACGCGGATTTCTCCCGTTCCTTCACCCATACCGGCTTCCTGGAGCTGCGGCGCGCCTTTGGCGACGATTCGCTGCGGTTGCAGCTGTTCGCGGACACGCTGGAAAGCGACCGCTTCGTTTCCTATGGCTATCCTGCCTCGGTGTTGAGCGAGATCGGCGAAGTCCGGCTGCGCTATGATTTCGACCGCAGCTTCGGCGGTATCACCGCCCGTACCGTCGCCGGCGCCTCGTTCCGCCATGTCCATGCCGTCGATCGGCAAAGCTTCAACAGCGGCGTCATCGCCCTGGACCGCCGCGATCTCAGCCAGAGTCCTGCCGCCAATGACATTATCGACTCGCCTTTCAACGTGGATCCCGCCGGGACAATCGGCCTGGCCTTTGAAAGCGACCTGCACAGCAATATCGCCAATAGCGGCGTCTTCCTGCTGTCCGACCTGTCGCACGGCCAGATGCATCTGTTGCTGGGCGGCCGCTATGACGATTTCACCGTCCGCAGCCGCGACAGCGGCGTGCTCTCCTATGCGCCGCCTTCCGGTTCGGGCAATGGCGGCCGCTTCGGCTGGTCGGCCAGCCTGTCCTGGCAGAGCGACACCGGCCTGATGCCCTATTTCACCCATGCGCGATCCCATGCGCTGGAAAGCGGCCAGGCCGGCGAGGTGCCGACCGGACTGCTGAATACCGGCGGCTGGATTTCCGCCTCGACCCTGGACGAAGCGGGGGTGAAGTACGCCACCACCGGGCTGGAGGCGAGCCTCGCCTTCTATCGCCAGGACCGCACCCAGCTCAGCCAGCTGGGCGGCGCCACCGTCACCGGCACGCGCGGCGAGGGCGTCGAACTGGAGCTGCGCTGGCTGATCGACGACCGTTTCAGCGCCACCCTGGCCGCCAGCCTGACCCACACCTTCATCAAGGGGCCGGACCGCAGCTTCGCCTATGTCCCGGCGCGCAATCTGGGAATCGGCACCCAGGACGGTTTCGGCGGCTCCTACATCGTCTTTGATTTCTCGTCCCTTGTCGGTCCGGACACCTATGACAACACGCTGATGCCCCATGCGGTGATCAGCCCGGCCCTGACCTATAGCGGCGACAATTGGGGCGCGACCCTGGGCGGGACCTATGTCGGCGAAACCCGCCAGACCGTGCCCAATCCGATCGTCTTCCCCGACTATGTCACCTTCAACGCCTCGGTGTTCCTGCGCTGGGACCGCTGGCGGGCCTCGTTCAACCTGGACAATGCGCTGAACACCCGCTTCTTCACCCCCGACGCCGACATCTATGCCAATCTGGGCGCCCTGCCGGGGATGGGAAGACGTTGGCGAATCGCATTGACCCGCAGCTTCTGAAAAAATTCATCGCGTAACGGTGATTCACCCACACCTTGTCATGATCCTGCCTGCTTTGACGCGCCTGCTTTGCTGGCGCGTGTCTGGGCAACTCGGTAAATTTCCACCGTCCTTCGGGAGCATCGGCCAGGAAAACCGCAGCCCCACGCGTTCACACGGAGGCTGCGGTTTTCCGTACGGCCGTGCGACCCACAAATAGGCGCGCGCCAGAATGAACCAGAAAATCCGGTATCTGCTGATCGGCTGCCTTGCGGTCGGAGCTCTGACGCTTGCCTTCCTCACGGGACTTTACTTCACCGGCAAGACGCAGCCGGATGGCGGCCTGATCAGCCGCATCTCCAGCGGCATCCAGTCGGTGACCGGCGCCCGGCCGCCGGCAGCCGCAGGTGGCGATTTCGCCTTCCGCCGGCTGGAGATCGACACTTCCAAGCCCCAGGCCGAAGCCTGCCTGGTCTTCACCCGCCGGCTCGATGCCAGCGGCAAGACCCAATACCTGGACTATCTCGCCATCGATCCCGCCATCAAAGTGGCGGCGCGGGTGGTGGAGGACCGGCTCTGCCTGGCCGGGCTGGAATTCGACAAGACCTATAATGTCACCATGCGCGCCGGGCTGCCGGACGCGGCGGGCGTCCGGCTGGCGGGTGAGGAAACTTTCCCCGTCGAATTGCGCGACAAGCCGGCGCTGGTGCGTTTTGCCGGCGGCATCATCCTGCCGCGCAACAATGCGGCGGGGGTGCCGGTCACCACCATCAATATCGACCGGCTCTCCCTGAAGGTGATCCGGGTGGGCGACCGCCTGCTGTCGCAGCTGCAGAATTACACCATCGACCAGACCAGCCTGTATGGCTGGGATGCGCGCCAGCTGCAGCAGGAGCAGGGCGCCCTGGTGTGGCAGGGCAGCATGGCGGTGGCCAACGTCAAGAATGCCAGCGTCGTCACCAATATCAATATCCGCGAGATGCTCAGGAACCGCAGCCCCGGCGCCTATGTCCTGGTCGCCGCCGATGCCGCGCAGCAAACCGGCACCGAGCGTGATGAAGGCCGGGAGATGGCGGCGCAATGGGTGATCGATTCCGACATCGCCCTCACCACCTTCCAGAGTGTCAATCCGTCGTCCGGCCAGGGCCCAGGTCAGAGTCAGGGTCTTTCGGTCTTTGCCCGCTCCTTCAATGACGCCCGTCCGCTTTCGGGCGTGCGGCTGTCGCTGGTGGCGCGCAACAACAATGTGCTGGGCACCGCGACCACCGGCAGCGACGGCCGCGCCGATTTTGAAGCCGGCCTGTTCCGCGCCAGCGGCGGCGACGAGCCGGTGGTGGTGATGGCCTATGGCTCGGGTGACGATTTCACTTTCCTGGATCTGCGCCGCTCGGCCTTCGATCTCACCGACCGCGGAGTCGGCGGCCGCACCGCGCCGGGCCCCATCGATGCCTTCCTCTATACCGAGCGCGGCGTTTATCGCCCGGGCGAGACGGTGCAGTTGGCGGCCATGCTGCGCGACCGCACCGGCGCCTCCGTCACCGCGCCGTTGACCCTGGTGGCGCAGCGTCCCGACGGCGTCGAAGTCGGCCGCACCACCTTTGCCGGCGACCGGCTGCAGGCCGGTTCGGCGACCTGGAATTTGGCGTTGTCGGCCTCGGCGCCGCATGGCCGTTGGCAGATTTCCGCCTATGTCGATCCCAAGGCGGCTTCCATCGGCCGGGTGCAGTTCGATGTCGCCGATTTCGTGCCGCAACGCCTCAATGTCACGCTGACGGCGCTGACGCCCAGCGTGGCGCCGGGCGGCGAACTCCAGCTGCGCGCCGAAACACGCTTTCTGTATGGACCGCCGGCGGCGGGCCTGACCGGCGACGGCGAAGCTCGCATCGCTTCCGACCCCCGGCCGTTCGCCGCCTTCAATGGCTGGCAGTTCGGCCGGGTCGAGGACAGCTTCGCCGAAACCCGGCTCGATCTGGCCGTTCCCACCACCGATGCCGCGGGCGCCTCGCGCATCAGCGCCAATACCGGCAATCTCGCCGAAACCACCCTGCCGCTGAAAGTGATCGCCCGGATTTCGGTGCATGAGCCGGGCGGGCGCACCACCGACAAGACCATCGAAGTGCCGATCCGCTCTGAGCGGCCGCTGATCGGCATAAGGCCGGATTTCACCGGCGGCGCGGTGGCGGAAAATAGCCGCGCCGGTTTCCAACTGGTCGCTGTCAATGGCGCGGGCCAGCGCATTACGCTGCCCGGTGCGACCTTCTCCTGGGTGCGGGAGGACACGTCGTATCAATGGTTCCAGCAGAATGGCGAATGGCGCTACCAGAGCGTGGTGCGCGACCGGCTGGTAACCTCGGGCACGCTCAATATCGCCGCCAATGCGCCGGCGCGGCTGGCGCAGCAGCTGCCTTACGGCAGCTATCGCCTCACCATCACCGACAAAACGGGCGCGGCATCATCCTTCCGCTTCTATTCCGGCTGGGCCGCCTCCAGCGAAGGCGACCGTCCCGACCGCATTGCCGTCTCCGCCGACAAGCCCAGTTTCGCCCCGGGCAGCGTTGCGCGTGTCCGTATCAAGCCCGATGCCGATGGAAGGGCGCTGGTGGTGGTGGCGGGAGACCGCATCTTTTCGTCCCGGGTGATCGATGTCCCGGCCTATGGCGTCACGGTCGATATTCCGGTCGCGGCCCATTGGGGGGCCGGCGCCTATGTGCTGGTGACGCATTACCGCGCCATGTCGCGGGTAACGGGCCGCGAGCCGGTGCGCGCCATCGGCCTGGCCTGGCTGGGCGTCGATAATGGCCCGCGCACCTTGCAGGTGGCGCTGAACACGCCCGAGCGCGTGCGGCCGCGCACCCGCACCATCGTGCCGGTGCGCGTCAGCGGCCTGCGCAGCGGCGAAGACGCTTTCGTCACCATCGCCGCGGTGGATCAGGGCATCCTGCAGCTTACCGATTTCCAGTCGCCCAAGCCGGTGGAGCATTATTTCGGCAAGCGCCGGCTGGGCGTGAATATGCGCGACGATTATGGCCGCCTGATCCGCCCGGAGAATGCGGCGCTGGGCGCCTTGCGCCAGGGCGGTGACGGGATGGGCGGACGCGGGCTGGCGGTGGTGCCGATCCGTAGCGTCGCGCTGTTCTCCGGCATCGTCCGTTTTTCCGCAAACGGTTCGGCCGATGTGCCGATCAATATTCCGGACTTTAATGGTTCTTTGCGCCTGATGGCGGTGGCCTGGAGCGGCGACAAGCTGGGCAATGCCGACAAGATGCTGATCGTGCGCGATCCCCTGGTCGCCGACCTGGTGCTGCCGCGCTTCCTGGCGCCGGGCGACAGCGCCAATGTCGCGCTCAATCTCGACAATGTCGAAGGCGCGCCCGGCAGCTATGTTGCCCGCATCCGCACCCGTGGGCCGCTTTCCACCTCCGGCACCGCCATCACCCGCACCTTGGCGCGCGGCCAGCGCGTGCTGGTGCCGGTGAGCTTTACCGGCAACGGCCTGGGCGTGGCGGGCGTGACGCTCGACGTTACCGGCCCCGGCGGCTTCAAGGTCGCGCGCGACTGGCCGATTGAAGTGCGCTCGCCCCAGCGCGACATCGCGCGCGAGGAAGAAGTGCCGCTGGCGGCCAACGCCATCTTCAATGCCAATCGCGCTTTGGTGAGCGACCTGGTGCCGGCCACCGCCAGTGCCACCATCACCGTTGCGGCCACGCACAGCTATTCCAATGTCGCCGGCCTGCTCAAATGGCTGGACAAGTATCCCTATGGCTGCATCGAGCAGACCACCAGCCGCGCCATGCCGCTGCTGGATTTCAACGACCTGGCCGATCTGGCGGGCCTGCCGCGCGATACCGCCTTGCGCGGCCGGCTGCAGAACGCCATCGACCTGATGCTGGACATGCAGAATTACGGCGGCGATTTCGGCATGTGGGGACCGGGCGGCGAAGCCGAACCCTTCCTGTCGGTCTATGCCCTGGATTTCCTTTTCTCGGCCAAGCGCCGCAACTATGTAGTGCCGGATGATGCGCTGCGCCGCGGCGCCAACTGGCTGCGCACGGTCTCGACCGAGGATTCGCAAGTACCGCTCACCCGCGCCTATGCCTTTTATGTGCTGGCGCGGGCCGGGCAGGCCAATCTTTCCGACCTGCGCTATTTCAGCGATACCAAGATGAACGCCATGACGTCGGGCCTGGCGCCGGCGCTGTCGGGCGCGGCGGCGGCGCTGCTGGGGGACCGCTCGCGCGCCGAAGCCGGCTTCAACAAGGCGAGGGCCATCCTGGTGGCGGCCGATCCCGCCGCCTATCCGCATGACACGTATGGCTCGCTGCTGCGCGACCTGTCCGGGGCGCTGGCGCTGGCAGCCGAGCATGGCAAGCCCGATCTGGTGCCGGTGCTGCTGGAAAAGAGCCGCAATCTCAATCAACGGGTCGATGACACCACCACCCAGGAAAAGGGCTGGATGCTGAAGGCCGCCTATGCCCTGACGCGCCAGCGGTTGCCGCTGAATGTGACGGTCAACGGTACGGCGGCGGCGCCGCGCGGCGGCGCGGTGCGGCTGACGCCGACGCTGCAGCAATTGACGAATGGCGTCGCCATCGCCAATCGCGGCGACGCCCCGGTCTGGCGCACGGCCTCGGTTTCCGGCACGCCGGCTACGCCGTTGCCCGCCGCTGCCAATGGCATGAGCCTCAACAAGAGCGTCTGGACCATGAGCGGCGCACCCGCCGACCTGTCGTCGCTGCGCCAGAATGACCGCGTCATCATCACGGTGTCCGGCACCATGGCCAACAACCTCTATCGCCAGATGGGCGTGATCGATTTGCTGCCGGCGGGGCTGGAGATCGAACAGGCGCTGGGGACCGAGGACGGCAAGCTCTATCCCTTCCTGGGGCGGCTGACCGAAACCGCGATGACCGGCAAGCGCGACGACCGCTTTGTTGCCGCCTTCAGCCTGGGCACCCAGTTCCGGCCGCGCAACCGCCAGGGTCCGGAGCCGCAGCCCGAGTTTCGCATCGCCTATATCGTCCGTGCCGTGACGGTAGGCCGCTTTACCCTTCCTGCCGCCCATGCCGAAGACATGTATGCGCCGGCGATAACGGCGCGCACCGCGATGAGCAACATCACGATCGGTCCATAGGATGAACTGGAAAGGCTTTTTCATCGCGATACTTCTTGGCGTCGCCATCGCGGTGACCATGGTGCTGGCCTTCAACCGCTGGCCGGAAATGGCGCAATCGCCCTGGGCGATGTTTGGCCTCTTTATTTTTGCGCTGATCTGCTCGCGGGTGATGCGCCGGATGATCCGCAAATGAACGGCAAAGCGGTCGTTACCGGCTTTCTCTTCTTCATGGGCGCGTTCATCCTGTTCGCGCTTCTGTTCAATCTTTATCCGCCGGCCGGCAATTCCCCGCTGACGCTGCTGGGTTTCGCGGTCTATGCGGGGTTCGCCGTCTGGCTGACGCGGCGCATGGCGCGCAAATGAAGGGCGGCCTTAAGAGGGCGGGGTTGGTCCTGTTGAGGCTGGCTTGCGTGCTTTTTGTCGCCGACCGCGTCCTGCCGCCGGACATGGCGCGGGCGCACGCTTTGTCGCCGGAAGTGACGGCCAGCGATGGCAGGCTGCTGCGCGCTTTCCTGAGCAAAGACGGCGCCTGGCGCATTGCCACCACGGCTGGGCAAGTCGGGCCGCGCTATCTCGCCATGCTCAAGGCCTATGAAGACCGGCGCTTCGATGCCCATCCCGGGGTCGATGCGCTGGCGCTGGGCCGCGCCGCGGCGCAGTGGGCGCGAGCCGGGCGCATTGTCTCCGGCGGTTCGACCCTGACCATGCAGGTGGCGCGGCTGCTGGAACCGGAATTGATGACGGGACGCCGTGGGCTTTCCGTCAAGGCGCTGCAGATGATCCGCGCCGTGCAGCTGGAGCGGCGCTACTCCAAAGACGAGATCCTCTCGCTTTACCTCACCCTGGCGCCGATGGGCGGCAATCTGGAAGGGGTGCGCGCGGCCGCACTCTCCTATTTCGGCAAGGAGCCCGCCTCGCTCACTTTGGCGCAAAGCGCGCTGCTGGTGGCGCTGCCGCAATCGCCGGTGCGCCAGCGGCCCGACCGTCATGCCGTGGCGGCAACCAAAGGCCGCGATCATGTGCTGGACCGGATGGTGGCGGCGGGCCTGGTCACGAAGGAAGATGCCGAGATAGCGAAGAAGGAGGGCGTTCCTTTTGCCCGCCAGCCCATGCCGCTGATCGCGCCCCATCTGACGCAACGGCTGGTGCTGGCGCACAAGCAGCCCCGTATCACGACGACCATCCATGCTGATATCCAGCAAGCCGCCGAACGCATGGCCAGGCAGGAGCGCGGCTATTTCGATGACGGCGCCGATCTCGCCATGGTGGTGGTGGAGAACAGAACGCGCAACGTCATCGCCTATGTCGGCGGCACCCAATATTGGGGCCGCGCCGGCCAGGTCGATCTGGCGGCGCGCAGCCGCTCGCCCGGTTCGGCGCTGAAGCCCTTCATCTATGGCCTGGCCTTTGACGGCCTGGCGCTGCATCCCATGACGCGGATGCGCGATATCCCGACCCAGTTCGGCGACTACGCGCCGCAGGATTTCGACGGCACCTTCCTGGGCGCGGTCACGGCGCGCGATGCGTTGCAGATGTCGCTCAACATCCCCGCCGTGGCGGTGCTGGAGCGGGTAGGGCCACTGGCCTTCACCATGACACTGCAGAATGCCGGCGCCCATATCGCCTTTCCGGCGGGTGGCGCGGCGCCATCGCTGCCGGTGGCGCTGGGCGGTCTGGGCATCAGCGTCGCCGACATCGCCATGCTCTATGCCGGCATCGCCGAGGGCGGGCAGGCGCGGATCTTGCGCATCGTGCAGGATGCGCCGAATGGCGCATCGCATCGCCTGTTCGGTCCGGCGGCGGCCTGGTATCTGCGCGATGTCTTGAAGGACGTGGCGCTGCCCGATGGCTGGGCGATGGGGCAGGGGTTGCTGCGCGCGCGCACCATCGGCTTCAAGACCGGCACCTCCTACGGCTATCGCGACGCCTGGGCGGTGGGCTTTTCCAATGATTATACGGTGGCGGTGTGGGTCGGCCGCGCCGACGGTACGCCGCGGCCCGACCGCATCGGCCGCGACGCCGCAGCCCCCATATTTCTGAAGATGTTCGGCCTGTTGCCGCCGGATATGCGCCCCGCGCCCGCGCCACCGGCCGGTGTGCTGGCGGCGCGTTCGACCGAAGAATTGCCGCCGGCGTTGCGCGATTTCCGCTCCGAAGCCAAAGCAGAACTCGCGTCTGCCTCATCGCCGCCGCCCGCCATCGCCTTTCCGCCCCATGGCGCGGTGGTGCCGTTGCCGGCCGTCAACGCCAAAGAACCCGCGATCACGCTGAAAGCCGATGGCGGCAAGGCGCCGCTCACCTGGCTGGTCAATGGCGCGCTGGTGGGCAGCTTTGACCGTTTCGCCGCCGCCACTTATGTGCCGCCGGGCGAAGGCGTGGCGCGCGTCACCGTGGTCGATGCCGATGGCCGCAGTGACACGAGTGAAATACGATTCAAAAAGCTGCGCTAAAGCGCAATCCGAAAAGTGCGAAGCGGTTTTCGGATAAATTGCGCGACAAAACAAAGACTTAGAGTCTGGTCGCGCTTCGAAGAAGCGTGACCAGACTCTAGGCGCGCGCCGCGGCCAAAACCAGCCCACCCATCACTGCGGCCAGCGCCAGACCGCCGCGGATCTGGTCACTGCGTCCCGGCCTGCCATGGCAGGCATTGGTGAAATGCTCGCAATTCCAGTGCAGGAAATTGTAGCGCGTGCCGAACATGGCATAGGCGTTATACAGCACGGTCTGCGGCGGCAGCGTGCTGGGATAGAAAGCGCGGTATTCCCGGCCCTGCACAAAGTTCGTCCAGCTGACTTCGGCGGGGCCGCCGGTTTCGATAGCGTTGGCGACCACCATCGGCAGGCCATCAGGCCCGGTCTTGGTCGTGACCAGCGCGAAATGCTGCGCCAGCTTGAACAGACCCTTCATCTGCACGGTGACGACGGTACCGGGGCGCAGATGCCGCGGCGACTGGTGTGCGATGTTCAACGGCGTAACCTTGTGTGGCGGGTTTAAGGGGCGGCGTCCCTAGCATCTCGTCACACAAGCGTCATCAAAAATCTCTGTCACAATTCCCATTCTTGTTGGCGGGCGCTTATTGGCGCGTCAGCACCGCCAGCATCTCGGTGCTGGGATAGCCGTCGGCGATCAGGCCGCGGCTTTTCTGCCAGGCGCGCGTCGCGGCGCGGGTGCGCCGTCCCAGCACGCCATCGGCGGTGCCGGGGTCGAAGCCGGCTGCCGCCAAAGCGCGCTGGAAATTCATCCGGTCGTCGCGCGACAGCGGCTTCTCATGGCGCGGCCAGGTTCCGCGCACGCCCGGCCGGTCGGCGATGCGATCCGCCAGCACGCCGATCGCCAACGCATAGCTGGCGGCATTGTTGTATTTCAGGATGGCGTTGAAATTGGGCAGCAGCAGGAAGGCTGGGCCTTTGGCGCCGGCGGGCAGATAGATCGCGCCATCGCCGCCATCGGGCAGGCGTGCCCCGGTGACGGTGGTGACGCCGCGCCGCCGCCATTCCGCCACCGGCCGGACGATTTCGACATCGGCGTCTTCATAGGCGAATTGCGCCGGCAGCCTCACTTCGACATGCCAGCGCTCGTCCTTGCGCCAGCCCTGCTTGCGCAGCAAGTTGGCGGCGGAGGCCAGGGCATCGGCGGCGGAACTCCACAGATTGATGCGGCCATCGCCGTCACCGTCGCGGGCATCGCGCAGGAAGGTGGTGGGCGTGAACTGGGTCTGGCCGAAAGCGCCGGCCCAGGAAGAGCGCATCTCAGAAACGGCATAGCCCTGGTCCTGCAGGATGCGCAGCGCCGCCAGGAATTCGGGACGGGCAAAATCCTGCCGCGGGCCCTGATAACCCAGCGTCGCCAGCGCGGCGAAGAGATTGTAGCTGCCCAGGACCCGGCCATAGTCGGTTTCCATTGCCCAGATCGCCACCAGGATCTCGCTGGGCACGCCGGATTCCGCCGCGATGGCGTCCAGCATGGCGCGGTTCTGCGAGAGCAGGAACTGGCCGTCCTTCAGCCGTCGGGGCGAAACCGCGCCGTCGAGATAGGCCCAGACCGGCCGGGAGAATTCCGGCTGGTTGTCATTGGCCTCGGTGACGGCGGCAATGGGCGCGAGCCCTGCCGTTGCCGCCGCGAAGGTGC